>CAVGDP010000075.1:0-13960 GCA_963627985.1 uncultured Eubacteriales bacterium | reverse complement strand
ACTATTCGAATAACATCAATAACTATTCGAATAACATCAATAACTATTCAAATAAACTTAATAACTATTCGAATAACATTAATAACTATTCAAATAACATTAATAACTATTCGAATAACATCAATAACTATTCGAATAACATCAATAACTATTCAAATAAAATCAACAACTATTTTGAGGATTTCAGTACTTATTTTAACTATTACATAATCAAATTATTACAAAGATGAAAAATTTGCCCATATTTACTCAAAATATACCCCTCAAAAATGATCTTATAGAAAAAATAGAATATTTTGTGGGCGTGAAACATTGCGAGATTTTTTTATTTATACCACTATTTTTAGCGGACACTAATAAAAATCTTTACTTTTGCGAAATAGTTGATTTTTTTAGTAAAACAAAATAATAGAAAATACAATAGAAAGGAAGAATAATTATTTTTCTGTGTGTAAATGTTTCCTTTGTAATTCTTGTACTTTAACATACTTAACGAAAGTCTCCAAACTCATAATATAACACACCTTAAATCCTGCCCAACCGTCTAAAAAACCAAGTTTAAGGAAATAAGAACGAAAGAAAGTCCAAAAAGTATGACATATTACCCCACAAGAAGAAATTTTCTTTCCTCCCTTTGCTAAATATTTCATCGCTCCGAGAGTAGAATACTTATTAAGTCTCTCTATATGCTCTTCGGTAGAGTAGTAAGAGTAATGATACAGATCGCCTTTCAAATGTAAGACTTCTATATTCGGTTTAAGCCTAATTCCTTCGTGTACAAATTCGCCCTCAAAGACTGCTAATTCCTTTTTTATTAATCTTAAAACTACATCAGGATACCAACCACAATGTTTAATCCACTTTTCCAAACAATAATTAGTCATTCTATTGAAAGAATATGCCATAGCAGTGGTTTCTTGTTTGACTTTACGAATTTCTTCTTTCAATTTAGGACTCAATTGTTCGTCAGCATCCAAAGATAATACGTAATCACCCGAAGCCAATGAGATAGCATAATTCTTTTGAGAGGCATAATCTTTGAATTCTTTCTGAAAAAACTTTACATTGAACTCTTCACAAATATCTTGTGTCTTATCGGCAGAATAACTATCCACAACAACTATTTCATCAGCAATATTCTGGACAGATTGTAAGCATCGACCAATGTTTTTTTCTTCATTGAAAGTAATTATTACAACTGTCAGTTTCATATTTATAGCGAGAGTGAAGAATTATTCTTAATTTATCCCTATATTGATTACAATAAATTAGAGTATTTGAGTTAATTCTTTGAAAATAGAAGTTTTGATAGAGGGTAGAAGCGTATCGGTGTTAATAATATTTATCTTATATTTTGGGAGATAAGTATCCATTTTGGCATCAACACTATTAGCAATACTATCATTAGTCGTTGCTCCAAAGGAAACATATATTACTATAGTCTGTGGTTTTTTCTCAACAGCAGAAACAAATTCCTTATGAGCCCATGCTTTATCTACCTGTTCCTTTTCTAAATAAGACACAATCTTATCTACTAATTTCTTTCTACTGTGGCGAGCAAACCAAGAAGGTTTTCTTTTCTTTTCGGTCAAAACCTTCGCCAATAATTTATTATCTTTTTTACTTATCATTATTGCTTAAACTATATAGGATAGGCGAGATTATATCTTAACCAATCCTGCAAATCCCATAAACGCCATTGCTAATATTCCAGCAGATATTAAAGCGATAGGAGTACCTTTCATTCCTTTTGGTATACCTACCATATCCAAATGCTCTCTTACACCTGCAAATAAGACCAATGCTAATGTAAAACCAAGTGCTATAGATACGGCATAAACAAGTCCTTGTAATAAGGAGAAATCTTTTTGAATAACCAATATAGCAATACCTAATACTGCACAATTAGTAGTAATCAATGGCAAAAATACTCCCAAGGCTTGATACAAAGCAGGACTTATCTTCTTTAATATTATTTCTACCATTTGAACAAGTGCTGCTATAACTAGAATAAACATTATTGTTTGCAGAAAATCTAATCCCAACGGAGTCAAAATACAATGCTGAATTAGAAAAGTAACTACTGTTGCAATAGCCATTACAAATACAACAGCCATACCCATACCTGTTGCGGTGCTTACTTTTGAGGATACTCCCAAGAATGGACATATACCCAAGAATTGGCTCAATACTACATTGCTAACAAATACTGCAAATACAAAAATCTTTAAATATTCCATAACATTATATACTTTTTATTCCTTATTTTTCTATTCTCAAATCATTACTCTTTTACGACAGTAATAGAATAATAAAATTTTACCAAAATCACTTTTTCAGGTTGCAAAGATAATAAAAAAATATAGGTTGATAACATTTTTGTATTTTTTTCCTCTTATTTTGTATATTTTTATTGTCCTTTCGCTACCCTCTACTCCAAAATAAACATTTTTTATATTAAGAAAATTATTCCTTATTGTAAGAAAATAAATCTCTTATAATCGTATTCCATAAATGAGCGATAATAGAGAACAAATAAGTCGTATTATTCAAAAGAATATATATCTGTATTGCAGAATTAATCAATTTATTCCTCCATTTACCTTATTTATGTGGATAACGATTGCTATTATTTCATAAAAAATACATAATCTTTTTGTTAGTTAAGTAAATTTGTGTATCTTTGCACCACAAAAAAAATGATTTTGTTGTAATTAAATAGTATTAACCTCATAAAAATACAAATTTAACAATGATGAAAAGAATATCCTTGACAGTTATTTTAGCGGTAATTTCTTTTTTTACTGCAAGTTGTCAAAAATCTGACACAGAGACTTCAAAAGTAAAATGGATGAGTGTTCAACAAGCCATAGAACAAGCACAAAAAGACGGCAATAATGCCAAACTAATCTTTATTGATTGCTATACTTCGTGGTGTGGTTGGTGTAAAGTATTAGATCAAAAGAGTTTTTCTAATGATACCGTTGCTGCTATCCTAAATTATTATTTCTATCCTTGCAAATTTGATGCTGAAGGCTCTGAAATCATAACTATTAACGGCGAAACCTATAATCCTACTACTCGTAGCGGTAAAGCAAGTACGCATGAGTTAATGAAAGTTATTTGGGAGGGACAAAGAGGAGGTGGATACCCTTCTATTGCTATTCGTCACGGAGATTTCACTCCTATAGACTGCATAATGGGATTTTTAGGACCAGAAGAATTGCAAATGGCGTTAGTTTATTACGCTGAAAAGTACAATAGAGAACTTTCTTTTGAGAAATTCCAATCTCTTTATAAGGATAAATATCAACCAAAAGTAGTAAAGAAAATTTTTGCTCAAAAATAATCATTTCCAATAGTAAGATGAATACTTCAGAGTGTATTAAGCAGTTAATGCAACATAAAATAGTCATAGCAGTTGGGTGTACTGAACCCGTAGCAGTTGCATTAGCAGTAGCAAAAGCAAAAGAAGTCTTAGACGATGAGGTAGAGGAGATAGATTTATTTCTCTCCAAAAACATTATTAAGAATGCTATGGGAGTAGGTATACCAGGCACGGGAATGATAGGTCTACCGATTGCAGTAGCGTTAGGAGTAGTTTGCGGAGAATCCCAAAAAGGATTACAGGTATTAGAAAATGCCAAAGATTATGTACAAGAGGCTCAAAAATGGTTAGATACTCATAGGTTAGATATTCAACCTGCCGATGTAACAGATAAATTCTTTATCAATTGTATAGCAAAAGGCAAAGAGGCTTCTTCAAAGGTGATAATCAAACAACAACACACTAATTTCGTATATGTTGCCAAGGACGACAAAGTACTATTCGAGAAATCTTGTACAGAAGAGTGCCAAACATGTAGTGATGATGATATCCTAAATGCACTAAATGAGAAAATGATTTGGGATTATGCTACTATGGAGCCTATAGAAAATTTAGCCTGGATAGAAGATACCGTTACGCTTAATGATAAATGTAGTCAATATAGTTTAGAGGGAGAATACGGATTACAGATTGGCAAGAAATTATTTAATTGTTGGGACAAGAGTATAAGAAACGAGATAATAGCACGTACTTGTGCTGCTTCGGATGCAAGAATGGACGGCATAACTCTACCTATATATTCCAATAGTGGTAGTGGTAATCAAGGTATTACTTGTACTCTTCCGGTCTATCATTACGGCAAAAAGAGAAATGCCGATAGGGAACAGATTATTCGTGCTTTGACTCTTTCACACTTAACAAGTATTTATATCAAAGGTAAAATAGGTTGTTTATCTGCTCTTTGTGGAGTAGTTAATGCCTCAATGGGAGCAGCCACAGGTATAATCTATCTATCAGGTGGTACTTTTGAACAAGCGTGTTTTGCTATTAAGAATATGACTAATACTATTACCGGTATGGTTTGCGATGGTGCCAAGCCTTCGTGTGCTTTGAAGATATCAGCTGCTTTGAATAGTGCTTTTGATAGTGTGCTTTTGGCAACAAATAGTATAGTTGTCTCTCCAACAGATGGTATTGCTGAAACGAATATAGACAAGACAATAGAGGATATCGGCAAAATCGGTCGTTATGGTATGGATACTATGGACGATATGGTTTTGAATATAATGACGCATAAAAATTGCAAAGATTTATAATAGAATAAGGAATAAGGTATTGATAACGACTTATTCTTATCAACAATCAATAGAATATTATCACTAACTACCAAAATAAGTAGTGACAGTATTTTTCTATTATCGGCACTTATTAAAATGACTTCAATACTTATTGAAATAAACTTAATACTTATTGAAATAACTTCAATACTTATTGAAATAAACTTAATACTTATCGGAATAACTTCAATACTTATTGAAATAAACTTAATACTTATCGGAATAAACTTAATAGTTATTTTGATGAGTATTGATTTTATTTTGACGAAATGCGATACTATTCTAATTTCTATTTCTTTGAAATGATTTGTTTTTCCTATCGGGAAATTTTAGGCAATGTTTCACGGAAGGAAAATTATTAGAAAGATCATAATGAAACGAGTACTTAAAGTTTTTTTAGAAGAAGGGACTTGAAATATTGTTCCCTTTGGAATTTGTACTAAAAATAAACTAGTTATATCTAAATAGATATATTTAATAGGCACTAATAATTAAAATTATTGACATATACTCCCAAATTAAAGTATAAAGAGAGCAAGAAGGATAGACTATCTTGGGCTTTTAAACCATAATAGCACAATAACAATAAAACTATAATTGTTGTTTTTTGGCTTTTTTGCTACCTTCGTACATTTCAAATTTGAATAATTTGCATTCTAAATTACCATTATATAAAATAGTTTTGCTACTCGGCTTCAAACCGATACGTTTCAAGGCAAAAACATCCGAACTTAGGACGTAAGCAGTACAACCTGTGTAAGACTGTTTGAAAGTATCGCCAATAGCTTCGTAAAGAGATACAATATCTTCCACTTCTAATCTTTCGCCGTATGGAGGATTCATTATAACGAGTGTTTTTCCTTCAGGACGTTTGCCTTCTTCCATAGCAGCTCTAAAAAGTTTTATATCAAAGTTAAGATGAGCGTATCGGATATTCTCTTCTGCTATACTAATAGCTTGATTAGATACATCTGAAGCCCAAATCTCGTAATCGAAATCGCAAATCTTACTATCGGCTAATTTCTTTTCGTATTTCCAATCTGCAATATTGTAATCAGACCATTTCTGAAAACCAAAACTTTTTCTATAATATTGTGCAGGAATATTCATAGCATACATAGCAGCTTCGATGGCAATAGTACCACTACCGCACATAGGATCAATAAAATTACAGTCCTTTTGCCAATTAGTAAGTTGAATAATACCGGCGGCAGTTACCTCGTTGATAGGTGCTTGATGAGTACTTTGACGATAACCACGTTTGAAAAGTTTCTCTCCCGAAGAATCAAAAGAAATAATAACATTATTATCGGCGATATGTAAGTCTATTTTCAAATCAGGATTCTCTTTGGATACAGAAGGGCGAATATTGAACTTTTTTCTAAATCTATCGCATATAGCGTCTTTGACTTTTTGCGAAGCATATAAAGAATGATTGAATGTTTTGCTACTAACAGAGGCGTCAATTAATAGAGTACCATCGGGATTGAGGTATTTTTCCCAGGGCATATTATAGACATTGTTGTATAGGTCGGTTTCGTTTTTGGCAGTGAAACTGTGAATAGGTTTTATGATACAAAGAGCTGTTCGCAGACAATAATTAGCACGATATAATAACTTCATATCTCCACAAAACTCTACTGCACGATGTAATTTGGTGATATTCTTTGCACCTAAACTTATTAATTCTTTGGCTAAAACGTCTTCCAAACCATACATCGTTTTAGCAACCATCTTAAATTCGTTAGTCATTATTTATTCTCAAATTTTTCTTTATTAACTATTACTCTATTGCACTCACCTTTACCAACTATTTCGTTATTTTCATTTATGGCTACAACATTAAAATATAATTTCTTGCCTTCTTGACGAGAGAAAGTACTATGGATAGTTATCTTTTCGCCGACTTTTGAGGATTTCAAGTGCAGGATATTCATTTCTACGCCGACAGATACATAACCTTCGGGCAAAAACTCTTTAACGCTTTTTGAAGAGACTTCTTCCATTAGTGATAATAGTCTCGGAGTTGCTAAAACATTTACTTCTCCGCTACCTATCGTTATGGCAGTGTCTTGTGGGCGTACTTGATAGGTTTTTTGTACTTCTATATTTTGGTTTATTATGATTTCCATAAGGTATTTTGTTATTTTGTTTGTTCTTTTAATGTTGTAAATGCGTTGTATACTTGTTCAAGAGAAATATTTTCAACTGCCTTTGCGATATATTCAGTTTTGAAAAAAGCCTCCCAAAGAAACGGCGATACAACTTTTTGCATACGGTTATAGGAATATATTTCTGTGGCACTTGTACAAGTAAAAATGGCGATAGTAGGTATTTTTAGAGCCAAAGCAATATGCATACAAAGACTATCACCAGTAAATACATAACTACATTTCCCTATATCTTCCATATAATCTTTAAGATTTTCTCTTTGTTGAAAGAAAAAGACATTGTATCCTTCTTTCTCTAATTTATCTGCCAAAATATTATATTTATCCCAACGTTTTGTTGGCCATCGATTGCCTGCTCGTTGTTCGATTCCTATTAATTGTTCCTGTTTGTTTACTTTTATATCCTCTCTTATCAAATATTCTTCTCCACGAAAGTCCTTACCTATCATTTGATAAAGATATTGTTGGACGCACTTTTGTCCTTCGTATTTTTTTCTATCTGCTTCCTGTTTGCTATAACGCGAAATTAAACTCAAATCGAACCAATCAGCCGAATTGTCAGTGTATACAATCTTGTTTTCTTTATTACTGTACGCTCCAATTAATTGTTTGGTAGAAAGATAATTCAAAAGGTCTATACTTTGTTTGTCATCATCCAAAGAAAGTACCAAATCGAATGTTTGTTGACTTAAAGTAATCTTTGTTTGTTCATCTTCTATGGGAAGAACATGTGCTAAACAAGGAAGTTTTTGGGGTAATATTTCCATATTCATTCGTTTGGTAACCCAAAATACTTCATCTTGTAGAAATTGATGCAATAATACGGTTGTTCTTACAACATCTCCTGTAGCACCAGTCTTAATTATTAATATTTTACTCATTTGTTATCGTTGGATACAATATCTTCTACTATTTTTTCTACGTTTCCGTATCCTAAATTATTGATAAAGGAAGATATATTTTTGTTATAATCTATTTTATCTTTATTGTTTAGGAGAGTTTCTATTGCAGGCAAAAGATTTTCTTTAGAATTATCCTTACAGATTATACCTGTTTGAGGTACTTTGATTAGTTCTGTAATTCCACCCACATTAGTTACCACTACAGGCACACGAAAACCATACGCCATCATAAGAATACCGCTTTGTGTTCCTGAATTGTACGGCATAACTACCATATCTGCTGCTTTGAAATAAGGTTCTACATCTTCGTTGGCAATAAAATAATTGTAGAGTATTACATTATCTTTCAAATTCAAATCATCTATTAATGTAAGATACTTATTCATATCCTCGTATGCTTCTCCGCAGACAAGAAGGTTGGTATTTGGGTAGTCTTTTAGTACATCGGGCATAACTTCTAATAGTTTGTCCAATCCCTTATAAGGACGAATCAGACCAAAGAATAATAAAACGTTATCGGAGTGAATATTCAAAAATTCTTTTGCTGATTGTTTATCATATCTGTGTAAATCATAGCAATCATATACCGAAAGAGTTGTTTGATAGACCTTTTTTTGAGGAAAATCTTTTTGAATTTGTGTAGTTATGTAATTAGATTCGCTTATAAAACAATGTGTCTGTTGTAGTGTTTTGCGTACAAGGAATTTTTCCCACCAATGATTTTCATGCGAGATATAATTCTCTACCAAGAAACAGACCTTTGTCTTTGTAAAGTGTTTCACTAAATGAGCAATAGTCCAAAGACATGGAGCAAAGAAGAACATCCACCAAACTATAATCACAACATCTGGTTTGATAGTTTTAATTTTATTATATGCCTTAAACCAAGTAATAGGATTGATACTACTAAGAATACGATATATTTTGTCATTATGCTCGAAAGGTACGACTTTACTTTGGTCGTATTGCGTTTTGCCCGGGAAAAATATCTTTGGATATAGCAGTTTGTAAGAGATAGTTTGTACATTATAGTCTTTGTCCGTTAGAGTTTTGGATAAATAAGCCTCAACTAACGCTTGACCTCCTCTATAAGGGTACGCAGGACCTATGATTATGATACTTTTTTCTCCCATGACCAAGATATATTCTTAATGTTTGATGTTATCCAAATAATGTTTGATACTAGTTTAGTAAACTTTGATATTATTTTAATAAACTCCGATGTTATTTTACTAATATTAGATATTGTTTTAACAAGTGTTTAATAAGATTCTTTCTTATTAGTTAATCATATCAAAACCTGTGAAATGTTGCAAACATTCTGGGACTTTGATACCGTTTTCTGTCTGATTATTCTCTAATAGTGCGGCAACAACTCTTGGTAATGCCAACGCAGAACCATTTAATGTATGACAAAGTTGCGTTTTCCCTTTATCATCTTTGTAACGTACCTTTAGACGATTAGCTTGATAACTCTCGAAGTTAGAAACCGAAGAAACCTCTAACCAACGCCCTTGTGCAGCAGAAAATACTTCAAAATCGAAAGTCAAAGCAGAAGTAAAACTAATATCACCACCGCAAAGACGCAAGATTCTATAAGGAAGACCTAATTTATCTAACAATCCACCAACATGTTTTTTCATTATCTCCAATTGTTCATACGAATGTTCGGGAGAATCTATGCAAACAATCTCCACTTTATCAAATTGATGCAAACGATTCAAGCCTCTAACGTCCTTACCATACGAACCTGCTTCTCTACGAAAGCATTGCGAATAAGCACATCTACAAATAGGGAAGTCTTTTTTATCAACGATTGTGTCTCTAAATATATTCGTTACAGGGACTTCGGCAGTTGGTATCATATAGAAATTATCCAAAGGAATAACATACATTTGTGCTTCTTTGTCTGGTAATTGTCCGGTAGCTAAAGCAGAGGCTTCATTAACCATTAAAGGAGGTTGCACCTCAAGGTAACCATCTTTTTCGCCTTCTTGCAAAAAGAAATTAATCAATGCCCTTTGAAGTTTGGCACCTTTACCTTTGTAAACAGGGAAACCTGCACCTGTTATCTTGTTACCTAATTCAAAATCTATGATATCATATTTCTTGCATAAATCCCAATGTGGTAGAGCATCCTTTGGCAATGTTGGTATTTGCCCTACTAATTTTACCACTTCGTTATCTTCTTCTCCTTTACCATTAGGTACACTTATATGCGGAATATTTGGAATAGAAAGCAAAAGATTTCTAATCTCTGTCTCCAAAGCAGAATGTTTTTCTTGTAATGCTTTTTCTTTTGCTTTAAGGGAAATAGTCTCTGCTTTCTTTACTTCTACTTCTTCTTTTTTGCCTTCTTTGAAAAGCATACCTATTTGTTTGGAGATGGAGTTTTGAAGACTTTTGTTTTCGTCTATTTGTTTTTGTAAATCCCTTCGTTGATTGTCAAGCGTGATAACAGTTTCTATACTTTGTTGTGCGTTCTTAAAGTTCTTAACATTTAATCTCTCTATTACGAAATCTTTATTTTCGCGAATAAAACTAAGTTGCAACATATCTTTATAATGTTTTTATACTGAAATATAATGTGCAAAATTACAAATTTTTCTTAAAAATACTAACAAAAACCATTGAAAAAAAGTTTAAGTTAATCATTATAAAAGAAAAATTCGTAATTTTGCAAAAATTTATAATATTTCAAGTAATGGAACTTAACGAACAGGAAATTCAAAGACGACACGCAGCAGAGGAATTAAGAGAACTTGGGATAAATCCTTATCCTGCTCCTATGTACGAAGTTAATACCGATACCGAAACAATCAAACAAACATTTTCCGACCAAGAAAATACTCTACAAGATGTATCTTTGGCAGGAAGAATAATGTCCAGGAGAATAATGGGAGCTGCCTCTTTCTGTGAGATACAAGACAGCAAAGGGAAAATTCAACTTTATATAAATAGAGATGAAATCTGCTCGACAGAAGATAAAACTATGTATAATACTGTATTCAAAAAACTATTGGATATAGGTGATATTATAGGTATAAAGGGTTTTGTCTTCCGTACTAAAATGGGCGAGATAACAATACACGTAAAACAATTGACAGTATTATGTAAGAGTGTTCGTCCTCTACCTATCGTTAAACAAAAAGACGGAGTTGTTTACGACGCTTTTACAGATCCGGAGCAGAGGTATCGTCAGCGTTATGTAGATTTAATAGTTAATCCGCAGGTAAGAAAAACCTTTGTCCAAAGAACACTATTGGTCGATACGATGCGCAACTATCTTAACGAGAAAGGTTATTTAGAAGTAGAGACTCCTATTTTGCAACCAGTTTATGGGGGAGCATCTGCCCGCCCTTTCAAAACTCATCACAATACATTGAATATGGATTTGTATTTGCGTATAGCAGACGAGTTGTATCTCAAAAAACTAATCGTTGGTGGCTATGAAGGTGTGTATGAGTTTTCAAAAGATTTTCGTAACGAGGGAATGGATCGTTTTCATAACCCAGAATTTACTCAAATGGAGTTATATGTTGCCTACAAAGACTATTTTTGGATGATGGATACCGTAGAAGAAATGGTTGAAAGGATTGCTTTGGCTTTGCATGGCTCAACAAAAGTAAAGGTTGGCGAAAATACGATAGATTTCAAACGTCCTTGGCAACGTTATACTATGTATGAGGCAATAGAACACTTTACCGGTATAGATATTAGCAATATGGACGAAAAAGAATTGAGACAAACAGCACAAAAACTCAATGTTCCTATTGATGATACTATGGGAAAAGGTAAGTTAATTGACGAAATATTCGGTGAAACTTGCGAAGGAAAACTTATACAACCAACTTTCATTTACGATTATCCGATAGAAATGTCGCCATTAGCCAAAAAACATCGTACAAAAGAGGGTTTAGTAGAAAGATTTGAGGCTGTATGCAATTGTAAAGAGATCTGCAACGCTTATAGTGAGTTAAACGACCCAATAGATCAAAGAAAACGTTTCGAAGAACAATTAGAATTAGGTAAAAGAGGAGACCCCGAGAGTATGGTATTGGACGAAGATTTCTTGCGTGCAATAGAATACGGAATGCCTCCTACAAGTGGTTTGGGAATTGGTATAGATCGTTTGGCAATGATGATGACTAATTCACCTTCTATACAAGATGTTTTGTTTTTCCCTCAAATGAAACCAGAGGTACAACAAGCTACTTCTTCTAATGAAGACTTTATGGCCAAAGGTATACCAGAGCAATGGATAGACTTACTCCAAAAAGCAGGTATAGGTAATATGGACGCCTTGAAGAAAGCAAATATTAACAAACTATTTAATGATTTGAATGGTTTGAGAAAAAAGAATAAATTAGATATTGCTCCTTTGAAATTAGAAGAACTAAAAAATTGGAGCGAATAATCAATTTTTCGCGTAATTATGAAAAGAAATTCTTATATACCATTGATCGTTGCCATATCAATAATAATTGGTATGGCAGTTGGTTATTTTGTGTTGTCTAAGTCTCAAAATTCTAACGCTAATCTATATTCCAAAGCAAATAAGATTAATTATATTTTGAGCCTAATTGACAAAGAATACGTAGATAACGTAAATGGAGATTCCTTAACCGATGATGCTATTAGAGCATTACTAACTGAATTGGATCCACATAGTGTCTATATGACGGCAGAAGAAGTTAAGAAAGAAAATGAATCACTTAATGGCAATTTTGATGGTATTGGCGTGCAGTTTCGTATAGTGGATGATACCATAGTAGTAGTTAGGACGATAAGTGGAGGACCGAGTGAGAAGGTCGGTATTTTGGCAGGGGACAGAATAGTAAAAGTGGAAGGAAGACAACTCAAAAATATAACAAACGATACTGTTACCCGCTTATTAAAAGGTAAGCGAGGGAGCAAAGTAAAATTGAGTATAAAAAGAAGGGGTATCAATCATTTGATTGATTATCTTGTTACACGCGATGTAATTAAGACTCAAGCCGTTCGTTATTTTGGTATGCTGAATACTAATACGGGCTATATCAAATTAGAAGAATTTACGGCAACTTCTCACGATGAAGTAGCCCAAGCACTTAATGAACTTAATAGCAAAGGAATGACACAATTAGTATTTGATTTGCGAGACAATGGAGGTGGATATTTGGATCAGGCAATTGCTATTGCGGATGAGTTTATAGGTAAAGGAGATTTGATTGTTTATACCGATGGACGATTGAGAGGTAGAAAAAATGCGTATGCAACAGACGGAGGATTATTCGAGCAAGGTAAATTGATAATAATGATAAATGAGATGAGTGCCTCTGCAAGTGAGATAATTAGTGGATGTATTCAGGACAATGATAGAGGTAAAGTTATCGGCAGACGTACTTTTGGTAAGGGTTTAGTGCAAGAACAAAAAATGTTACCCGATAATTCAGCTATTCGTTTGACTATTGCTCGTTATTATACTCCAAGTGGTAGATGTATTCAACGTCCTTATATCAAAGGAGACCCTGAAAAATATTTTGAGGACTTTGTTAATCGTTTTGCTAATGCAGAAAATGAGGCTGATACATTACCTCATGACGAAAACTTAAAATATAAAACCAAGAAAGGTAGAACAGTTTATGGTGGTGGCGGAATAGAGCCGGATATTACTTTGCCTTATTCTCTTTTGAAACATTCTACTTATTTCAACTCCTTATTTAAGAATGGTTTAATCTACAAATTTTGTTTCGATTATGTAGATAATAATCGTGCTAATTTGAAAAAATACAAAGATGGCGATGATTTTATTCTTCACTACAAAGTAGGGGAGAATATTTATAACAATCTATTGTCGTTTGCCTCCAAAAATGGGGTTGATATTAAGAAATTGTCCTCCAAAGAAACTACTGAAATCAAACAATTGATGAAAGGTTATATTGCACAAAATCTTTACGAAGATAAGTACTTTTATAAATTGTATTTAGATTTGGATACAGAGTTGCGGATGGCAATAGCGAATTTCTAAAAGGTTCTATTTTCCCTATATGTTCATTTTTTAGGGGTATTTTTTGAGTAAAAACGGGCAATTTTTCTGCCTTTGTAATATTTTGATTATATATTAGTTAAGATAAGTACTAAAATCATCAAAATAGTATTTGATTTTATTCGAACGGTTATTGATTTTATTTGAATAGTTATTGAAGTTATTTGAATAGTTATTGAAGTTATTTGAATAGT
>CAVGDP010000074.1:0-6717 GCA_963627985.1 uncultured Eubacteriales bacterium | reverse complement strand
ATTGATTTTATTCGAATAGTTATTAATGTTATTCGAATAGTTATTAATGTTATTTTGATAAAATGCGATACTATTCAAATATTATTTTCTTTGAAATGATCTATTTTCCATATCAGCGATTTTTTATTAGAAGATTATTCAAAAAAGATACATAAAATTTTACCAAACACTACTCCTAAAACTATTAATTTTATTCATTTATCTCAAACATAATATCTTGTAAATTTTATAAATAATGTTTTTACATTTTTAGAATAAGACAACAAAAGGGTTTAATATACGTGTCTAATGTTTTCTAATAACCAAAAGAAATCTAAACTGAAAGAAAAAATAATATTTTTGTATGATAAAATCAAAAATAATACCTTTTTTCTCATTTTTACTTAATTATTGATAATTAGCACAAAAAGAAGAAAATTAATAATTTTTTGGTAATTTTTCAGAAATATTTATTGCATTTTTAAAATAAGATTGTAAATTTGCAATCTCATTTCTTTGAGATTATTGGCTCTTGGTGAGATAATATCAGAGAAAGAGAAAGCAAACAATGCGAATATTGTTAAGTAATATAAAGAAAATTAATAAAAACGTTCAGAAAAAACTATGAAAAAAGTATGTGCTTATTTGTCAATAATGTTTTTCTTATTGACATTCGTATCAGGCGGAGCATTTGCACAAGATGCAAAAGCAACAGCAGAGACAACAACAGAATCCGTAGCAACTGAATCCGTATCAGAGCAAAGTGCTACAACAGAAGCAACTGCTACAGAGTCAACTGCTACTTCAGACAAACAATCTTTCCATCAAGTATTAAAACAAAAATACATTGAGGGTGGTGTTGGTTGGATGACCCCTATTTTGTTATGTTTGATTTTAGGTTTAGGTTTAGTTATTGAGAGAATACTTTATTTGAATCTTGCAACAACTAATACTGAAGCATTATTACAAAAAATAGAAGACAACGTCAAGGCAGGTAATTATGACGCAGCAAAAGAAGTCTGCAAGAACACAAGAGGTCCTGTTGCTTCTATATTCTTCCAGGGCTTGGATAGAGTTAATAATGGTTTGGAAGATGTAGAAAAATCTATTACTTCTTACGGTGGTGTACAAATGGCAAGATTAGAGAGCAACATGGTTTGGATCTCTTTGTTTATTGCTCTTTCTCCATCTTTAGGATTCTTAGGTACTGTTGTCGGAATGGTTCAAGCATTTGACGATATTGAAAAGGCTGGTGATATTTCTCCAACTGTTGTTGCCGGAGGTATGAAAGTTGCCTTGATTACGACCATCTTTGGTCTTATCGTTGCTATGATTTTACAAGTTTTCTACAACTATTTGTTATCAAAGATTGAAAGTTTAGTTTCTTCAATGGAGGATGCTTCTATATCATTTATGGACATCTTGGTAAAGAATAGAAAGTAAATTGATATTCTGTCTGAATATATCGGACTTATTCGTAAATCAATTATTTACTTAATAAAAAAACCAAGGAGGAAATATAATGAAAAAGGAGAAAAGACTAATATTGGTAGTAGCGTTAATCATATCCGTTTTGGCATGTATTGCGTCTTTACTTTATGCTATCTTTTTCGATAGTAATAAGCCTGTAGAAGAACAAACCGCAGCCTCTACATTTTGGGCAATTGCGTATTGGACAGCATTTGTACTAACGTTCTGCTCTGCGATAGTCGGAATAATATATTTAGTCAAGGATGCTTTGGCAGTAAAAGCAAGATATTTGATAATTTTGATTGCAACAATAGTTGTATTCTTTATCTCATTTGCTTTAGCATCTGGCTCGGACATTTCTGCTCAATTGTTTGAGAAGACAGGTACAGCCTTAAGCACATCAAAATGGATTAGTGCAGGATTATATACTGTATACATTTTATTTGCAGGTGTTATAATAACATTAATTTATTCTGCAATCTCAAAACAAATTAAAAAATAACAAAGTCATGGCAGGAAAAAAAGTACCGGCATTAAATAGTTCGTCAATGTCTGACATCTCGTTTCTGTTGTTGACATTCTTCTTGATGGTATCATCCATCAATACGGATCAAGGTATACAGAGACGTTTGCCACCACCTGCAGACCCAAATCAGAAGCCACCTGAGATTCATAAGAGAAACACATTTACTGTATTAGTAAATATGAACGATGCTCTACTTATCAATGGTGAGTTAGGTGATATTAATTCATTAAAGGATAGAGCCAAAGAATTTTTGGGTAATCCTAATAACTTACCTACTCTACCAGAGAAAGAGATGAAGGATATTCCTTTGTTAGGAAAGGTACCTGTTTCTCAAGGAGTTATTTCTTTACAGAACGATCGTGGTACTTCTTATGATATGTATTTGAAAGTACAGAATGAATTGACTGCAGCGATTAGTGAGTTAAGAAACGAACTATCAAGATCTAAATTTTCAAGAAAATATGTTGACTGCACAGAAGAACAAAGAGCTGCTATAGATAAAGCAATACCAGTTGCAATATCCGAAGCAGAGCCAAAAAATATCAGCGGTCAAAAAACACAAGGAGGTAAATAATGGCTAGATTTAAGAAAAAAGGATCAAGTGAATTACCTGGTATGAACTCCGGTTCAATGTCAGATATCGTATTCATTTTGTTATTCTTCTTTATGGTAATTTCTAATATGAGAGAGTCTACTGTTTTAGTAAAAATAAACGTACCTCAAGCCTCTGAAATACAAAAATTAGAGAAGAAATCTTTGGCCTCTAATATCTACATTGGATCGCCTCTTGATACACAGAAATTTGGTCTTGGAACACGTATCCAATTAAATGATCAATTTAGTGAAGTTTCTGATATCGCTTCTTTCATAGAAAGTGAAAGAGCAGCAAGAAACGACGTAGATAGACCATATATTACTACAGTTTTGAAATGCGACAAAGACGTTAGAATGGGTGACGTAACTGACGTTAAACAAGAATTAAGAAAAGCAGGTGCTTTACGTATTATGTATTCTGCTTCTCGTAGAGTTAAAGACTCATACTAATAAAAAACTTTTTAGCATAAATTTATTAATTTTACACAACTGTTTAGTATCCTCATATATTAAACAGTTGTTTTTTCTTTTTCCCTTTTTATTCAATTAACCCTACTAAAAACAACAACACAAATGGATTTCTATTGCAAAGGCTTTGCCCTTAACCACTCTCAATCTACTATGAAAGTTGGAACAGATGCTATTCTCTTGGTCTCTTTTATCAATATGCTATTCCAAGAAAACAACTCTTTCACCAAAACAAATACTTCCTTCTATAAAAATATCTTAGATATTGGTACAGGTAGTGGAATACTCGCTTTATGTGTCTCGCAAATCTTTCCTTCATCTAATATCCTCGCCATAGATATAGACGAAAAGTCTATAGAGGAAGCAAATAACAACTTTGCATACAATCTATTATCTAATAGAATCAATGCTTCTTGTATTTCTTTGCAAGACCTTTCAACTAATACAAATAAGAAATTCAATTTCATTCTTTCCAACCCTCCTTTCTTCTCTTCTTCTCTACAATCTCCTAATCCAAGACGCACTATATCTCGCCACAATAATACATTAAGCCCAGAGGATTTCGCTATCTCTACCAAAAAATTACTTCAAACTAATGGTTATTTAGCCTTTATACTACCTTTCAATGAAATGACTTATCTACGCTCTCTTCTCTCTCTTCAAAATATCCATCTTATCGCCCTTATCAATATCTTCCCCAAACCATTCTCTCCTCTCAAACGTCAAATATGTCTTTTCCGCGACTCCCCTAATCTCCCCAAAACTATCCTAACCCACAACTTCCTTATCCGCAACTCCCATAATCACTACACCTCCGATTACACCCACCTAACCTCCCCTTTCCTTCTATAGTTTCCTCCTTATTTTATTATATCTTTCCCTATCTATTCCCCTCTATCGCAAATAAGAAAAAAGCCTCTTCCCTAAACTTTTTTCTAAAATAATTTGCTTATTCTCAAACTTTTTTTTGTAATTTTACAAGCAAATAAATGTTTAATATAATACACAAAAGAATTTATGAAGACTAAATCTATTTTCGCAATTATCCTAATTGCATTATTCTCCTCTATAGGGGGAGGGATTAAGAGCGTATGATTTCTCTTACACATATCAAGGGAAGACGTTATATTACAATATTACATATTCTACTACAGTAAGTGTAACTTACAAAACTTATAATAGTGGTTACCCTTATAGTGACGTAAGCGGTGATGTAATAATTCCATCGCAAGTCACTTATAATGACACAACTTATTCAGTTACTTCTATCGGGGATTATGCTTTTTCTTATCATAGTAGTTTAACAAGTGTAACAATACCTAATTCAGTTACTTCTATTGGTAATTATGCTTTCGCTATTTGTAGCGGTTTAACAAGTATAACAATACCTAATTCAGTTACTTCTATTGGCGAGTCTACTTTCTCTAGCTGTAGCGGTTTAACTAGTATAACGATACCTAATTCAGTTACTTCTATTGGTAAATATGCTTTCTACAGTTGTAGTAGTCTTACTAATATACAAATAGATACATCCATCAATTCAATTGGTGTTGGAGCTTTTAAAGATTGTACAGGTATAACAAACGTAGATATACTTGCTCCGATTACTTATATTGATTCTCTTACTTTTGAAAATTGCAGTAGTCTAACAAATATTAAAATACCTAATTCGGTTACTTATATTGGGGTTAATTCTTTTCATAGTTGTAGTAGTTTGATAAACGTAGAGATACCTTCCTCGGTTGCATCTATTGACGAAGAAGCTTTTAGTGGATGTGGCAGTATAGATACATACTATCTACTCAAAGAATACAATTCCACCAGCAGTTGAAAATAGTAACACATTTGATGGAGTGGCTCGCAGTGCCAAACTATTTGTACCTGTTGGTAGTGTTGAAGCATACAAACAAGACAACGTATGGAAACGTTTCTACAATATACAAGAATATATCTTTAGCGATGATACTGATACAACTTCTACTACCGATACTACGACTACTACCGACTCTACTGCTGGTATTCAGAATATTGATTTATCGAATACTATCTCTCTTTACCCTAACCCTGCCGATAAGGAAGTATGTCTAACGTTAGATAATACTGATTTAGGTAACGCTCACGCTGTTATCTATGATATTCAGGGCAAAGTGGTTAAAGTTTTTGAAATAAAAAAGAACGAAAATAATATCAAATTAGATATTTCTTCTTTATCAAAAGGTACTTATACCATAATGTTAAGCAACGACAAGACAAGAGTAACAAAGAAACTAATAAAACGATAGAAGGATAAAAAAAGAGATTTATTTGAAAGAGAATAGGTTGCAAACTTTGAAAAAAAATTGCGACCTATTCTTGTTTTGATTGATAGACTTATTTCTTTCAGGTATTCGTAACGACAAACGCCGTCTGCCGAGATAAGTTTGTCTATATAGTTTTTGCGTCTAAAAAACATAGTTACGAAAGATTTTTGTGGAATTCCACAGATTTCTGCTACAAGAATACATATTTTATTTGAAATAGAGATAGGAATTTATGAAAATATGGACTAAGGGTTAGAAATTAAGGAGATTTTGTGTTGTAGTCTGCTGTGTTTTCAAAGATACATCAAAATAAATAGTGAAGTCATTCAAATAGTTAGTGTATTCGTTAAAATAATTACTGATAATATTTGAACGATTACTGATTTTATTCCGACGATTACTGATTTTATTTTGATAATATCTAACTTTATCAAAATAATCTCTAACTTTGGTGAAATAAAACGATGAATTATCGGAATGAGTGGTCTAAATAATTCTTTTATTTGACGGAATATTTTGAGAAAGTGTAAGAGTGAAGAAAAGAAAAAAGATGCAACGCCAGAAAAAGCACATCGCATCTTAAAGAAGTGGAGCTGCAGGGATTCGAACCCTGGTCCAAACAAGAGAAACCGAAGTTTTCTACATGCTTATTCTATCCTTAATTGTCAGAAAAAGGCAGTGGATAGACACGCTTTCCTTTAACTTATCTTCTAATAACTTCATTTGTGAATAGAAGAATATCACAAACTAAACTTTCTAAATGATGCACCTCTTAAATCCGTGATTGAAAGTTGTAAATCGTTGGAGAGGCGTCTTGCTCGGCACCTTGTACCGATAAAGAGTAGCTTACTATACTTCGACTACGCAGCAAGAGCGTAATTATTTTCGCCAATTAATTTTTTGTAACCGAGTTTTAAGTTATCTGTTACCTATAACTGCATGCTTGCTACAGCGTCTAACTTGCTGTCAAAACCAACCCAACCCCAATGACCTTTACTTGAAATATTAGTTTGCAAAATTATATTTTTTTTCTTTTTCTACCAAATTTTATCATAAGAAAATAAATTTTATACAATATTTTGTCGTCCAAAAAGAATATAAATCCGAATTAAAAGTCTTATTGATAATTATTTAATATTCACTAAAAATTTCTATTTAGATAGAACTAATCTATTTTCTATAAATTTCCAAAAAATTATAATATCCCAAATTCTCTCTTATTAACAACACCTCAACTTCTCGTTTTGTTATGATTTTTCTAATATTTTTCACTACGTGAAACATTGCTTAAAATTTTACGATAGGGGAAATAGATCATTTTAAAGAAAATGAAATTCGAATAGTATCGCATTTTATCAAAATAAAATCAATAACTATTCG
>CAVGDP010000073.1:0-3939 GCA_963627985.1 uncultured Eubacteriales bacterium | reverse complement strand
TTGAAGTTATTCGAATAGTTATTAATGTTATTCGAATAGTTATTGATTTTATTTTGACGGAATGTGATACTATTTGAATTTCATTTTCTTTAAAATGTTCTATTTTTCTTATCGTAAATTTTTAATGAATGTTTTGCAGAAGGAAAAATGATAGAAAAATCATAACAAAACGAGTGATTAAAGTTTTTTTTAGAAAACGTAGGATTAGGATATTATTCTCTTTGGGGATTTATTGAAAAGAAATTAGTTATATATAGATAGATATGTTTTAGCAAACACTAATAAAACTTTATTTATAATATCCTTAATTTGTATTGATTATAAACAAGATTAGTATTAGTGAAAACTTTTAGGTTTTTAGTTAAATATTTTATAAAATGCGTTAGTTTTGTATCAAAAAAAAGAATTTTTCTGCCAATATCAACAAAAATGATACGGATGTATGTAGATAAAAAAATATTTTTAGCAATAGTCTCTTCTTATCAATAATTAAATAGATTACAGACATTTTTATCAAAAATAAAAAGCAAATATTAGAAAAATTTTTCAATTAAAATCCTCAAAATTCGCTTTATAAGAAATAAAGTTGTTATCTTTGCAAAATTATTTTTTAAAATAATCGTAATTTTTGAAATGAATAATAAACAAATATTAAAAAAGGACGATGCTGTTATTCGTTTTGCTGGAGATTCAGGAGACGGAATGCAATTAACAGGTACGCTCTTTTCGGACACTTCGGCATTGGATGGCAACGATATAGCAACCTTCCCGGATTATCCTGCCGAGATTCGTGCTCCTCATAATACTATTGCAGGAGTATCAGGTTTTCAAGTGCATATAGGTAAAAAGGTCTATTCTTCAGGAGATAAGGCAGACGTAATTGTTTGTATGAATCCTGCAAGTATGAAATCTAATATCAAATGGTCAAAACCAGGCACAACTATTATTGTAGATTCGGATACATTTACCGAAGATGCAATAGCAAAGGCAGGTTATACGGAGAATCCATTTGAAAACGATGATCTAAACAATTATAATATTGTAAAAGCACCTATAACCTCGCTTACATTAGAAGCCGTTAAAGATATCTTTACAGATAGAAAGAGTGCTTTGAAGTGCAGAAATATGTTTGCTTTGGGAATGATTTTCTATATCTTCTCTAAAACTACCAAACATGCCGATGAATATTTGGAAAATAAGTTCAAAGGTAAGGATGAGATAATAAAAGCAAATAAGAAAGTTATAGAAGCGGGATATAATTTCTGCGAAAATGTGGATATTCAGCAGACTCCTCTTACTCAAGTTGAAGTTGCTACGACCCAAATGGAAAAAGGTAAGTATCGTAACATAACAGGTAACGTTGCAACTGCATGGGGATTGTTGGCTGCAGCTGAAAAAGCACATCTTCCTTTATTTCTTGGCTCCTATCCTATCACTCCTGCAACGGATATTATGGTTGAGTTGGCTAAAAGAAAATCTTTGAATTGTAAAGTCTTTCAAGCAGAAGATGAGATAGCAGGTATATGTTCTGCTATCGGTGCATCGTACGCCGGCAACTTTGCTTGTACGTCTACTTCGGGTCCTGGATTATCTCTAAAAAGTGAAGCATTAGGTTTAGCAGTGATGACAGAGTTGCCATTAGTGGTAATAGACGTTCAACGTGGCGGTCCATCCACAGGAATGCCTACAAAAACAGAACAAGCAGACCTTAATCAAGCATTATTTGGACGTAATGGTGAAGCACCTTGTATAGTTATCGCACCATCTTCATCTGCTAATTGTTTCTATTGGGCTTTTGAGGCAGGTAGATTAGCAATGGAGAATATGACTCCTGTAATATTCTTGTCGGATGCTTATTTGGGTAATGGTTCTCAATTATTCAAAATACCACAAATGAAAGATTTTCCAGAGATTTGCCCTCCTTTTGCAAAAGAAAACGATCCTAATTATCTACCATATAGAAGAGATCCTCAAACATTCGTACGTCAGTGGGCTATTCCTGGTATGGAAGGTTTAAGACACAGAATTGGTGGTTTGGAAAAGACAGATGGTAAGGGTGAAGTATCAACAGATAACCTTAATCACGCCAAAATGGTTTATTATCGTAGTGAAAAAGTAAAACGTTTGGCTGATCGTTTGCCCGAACAAGAAGTTTATGGCGACCAAGACGCAGATTTATTAGTTATTGGTTGGGGAGGAACGGCTGGAGTCTTAAGAACTGCAGTCGATGAGTTAAGACAAGAAAATAAGAAAGTTGCCTTTACTCACTTCAATTATATTTGCCCTCTTCCAAAGAATACAGGAGACATTTTGAAGAGATACAAAAAAATTGTCGTTTGTGAATTGAATATGGGTCAGTTCGTTAATTATCTTAGAATGAATTTCCAAGGAATTATTTTCCATCAATATAACAAAATACAGGGACTTCCTTTTGAAGTTGGCGAATTGAAACAAGAGTTTAACAAAATATTAGGAGAGTAATACAATGATAGAATATTCAAAGACTACGCTTACGAAAGCAGATTTCGCTTCTGACCAAATGGTTAAATGGTGTCCGGGTTGCGGAGATCATAGTATTTTGGTAGCAGTTGAAGGTATTTTCCCAAAGATTGGTTATAAGAAAGAGAATTATTGTATCGTCTCGGGCATAGGTTGTTCGTCTCGTTTTCCTTATTATGTTAACACATACGGCTTTCATGGTATTCATGGACGTCCTGCTGCTATTGCAACGGGAGTAAAAATGGCTAATCCGGGTTTAAGTGTTTGGGTTGTAGCAGGTGATGGCGATTCAACGGCTATTGGTGGTAACCATTTTATGCATGTTATTCGTAGAAATATGGATGTCAATTTTATGATGTTTAATAATCGTATCTATGGATTAACTAAAGGTCAATATTCCCCAACAACTAAACAAGGTCAAATAACTAAAACTTCTCCTTTCGGAGTATTAGATTATCAATTGAATCCAGGAGAATTGGTTATGGGTGTAAGAGGTACTTTCTTTGCAAGAGCAATAGATGTTCAGACTCGTCAATTAGGGGAGGTATGTGATCGTATGGCTGCTCACGATGGTTGTGCTGTTGTGGAGATATTGCAGAATTGTGTAATATTCAATAATGGTACCCATAAAGATGTAACAGACAAGGAAGTAAGAGATGATAATCAACTATGGGTTCAACATGGCAAGCCGATGATTTTTGGTAAAAACAAAGACAAAGGACTAATCCTAAACGGCAGAAACTTCGAAGTTGTTACGATTGGTGAGAATGGTATAACCGAAAAAGATATTTTTGTACACGATGAAACAACTGAGGATACCGGTGTGCATATTATGTTGGCACAATTGCGTCCTCCGAAGTTCCCTATGGTATTTGGTGTTATACGTGCGGTTAAAAAGCCAACATACGACCAAATGTTCTTCAATCAACAAGAAGAACAAATGAAAAATTCACCTATAAAATGTGTGGATGATTTATTAAATAGCGGTGAGACGTGGGAAGTAAAGTAGATTTCCTCTAATCACCATAAGATTAATAATAAACAAAAAGAGCAAAATTGTTTTCTTTGAGGGAAAAAGTTTTGTTCTTTTTTTGTTTTTATGTATTAGTGCCAGCAGAAGTAAGGATAACAAAAATTAGTACTCTCTAAAATATATCTATTTAGATAGAATTCGTTTATTTTTAGTCAATTCCAAAATGGGAAATATTCCGAGCCTACCATATTCTAAAAAATCTTTAAGTATTCGTTTTGTTATGATTTTTCTATCATTTTTCCTTCTGTGAAATATTCATTAAAAATTTACGATAAGAAAAATAGAATATTTTAAATAAGTAGAAATTCGAATAGTATCGCATTTTATCAAAATAACATCAATAACCATTCGAATAACATTAATAACTATTCGAATAACTTCAATAACTATTCGAATAACTTCAATAA
>CAVGDP010000072.1:0-6701 GCA_963627985.1 uncultured Eubacteriales bacterium | reverse complement strand
ATTGAAGTTATTTGAATAGTTATTGAAGTTATTTGAATAGTTATTGAAGTTATTGGAATAGTTATTGATTTTATTTTGATGAAATGCGATACTATTCGAATTTCATTTTCTTTAAAATGTTCTATTTTCCCTATCGTAAAATTTTAAGCAATGTTTCACGGAGTTAAAAAAGGATAGAAAAATCATACTAAAACTACTACTTAAAGTTTTTTTAGAAAAAGGAGGGTGGGATATTTTTTCCTTTTGAAATTTACGAAGAAAAAACTCCTTCTATTCAAATACATATCTTCAGCTGACATTAATAATCTAAATAGAATTGCCAAACTCCTTATCAAAGAGAGAATAAAACTTTCTTCTATTAATATCTTTGTCAGCAAAGTTACGAGCTATCTTACGATTAGTAGTCAATATTTCATCGTTATCTAATTTTAAAGCACGAAGAAAATAATTCTCTTTCGTATCTTGCACAATAACTGCGTTTTGATTATTGATTAAAAAACCTTTCAGAGCAGGTACATCATAGCAAACAGGTATACATTTACTACTCATAGCCTCTAATAAAGAGATTGAAATAGAGTCGCTCTCGGCCATAGATACCCAAATCTTGGAAATAGAATAATAATAAGCGTTTTGTTCTTTATTTAGCCAGCCTACTAAACGTACATTTTTCTCTATACCCAGTTGTTTAATCTGTTTAGTATATTCTTCCTCATTACCATTAGCGGCGATAACCAAAAGCCAATCGCCCTTATTTTCTTCCAAAAACAGAGCAAAAGCATCTATTATCTTATCTATATGATAAAGACTTTTATGCAAACGGTTAGAGAAAATTATATTTTCTTTTTTTGTAGGCAAGATATCCTCAGTACCCAAATTAGCAATCATAATATCAATAGGATGAGAAGCGAAAGAGAGCATCTTCTGTTGTATTTCTTTACTGCCAGCATTGAAATATTTGCCGTGATTAATAACGAACTTAACCAGTAAATAATTTAATTTACTTTTCTTTGGTACAACTAGCACATCGCTTCCTATACCTATAACCAAAGTTGGTATTCTGCCTTTGATAAGAGTAATAAAAAAAGCAGCAACGTCTATTTGATATAAAACAATAATAGAAGGTCGGAAATGTTTAATTCCTTTTCTTGCCCTAAAAACTTCTTTTATCAGACCCAAAGGATTACGCAAACTAAAAGGGCGACTATCTAATACAAGACTTTTAGAGAAATATCCCCCAATTAGTGCTAATAAATTATTAGTGTGAATGGAGGATATATTTCCGACTATTAATAGTTTTTTGTTATCTTTTGTTGTCACGTTGGATACTAACAAAAAAATTCTTATTTGTTTTAGTAGGCTCTTTTGTCGTTACCTTCATACCAATTAATAAAAGCAGTATTGACTACTTTGTTACCTCCAGGAGTTGGATAGTTACCCGTAAAGTACCAATCGCCTAAATGATTAGGACAAGCTTCGTGTAAATCTTCTATTGTATTATAAACAACTTGTATTTCAGACTTGCAATTCTTTGGAGTAATTAATTCAGCTATTTTATTACTTATTTCTTTGGCAGAAAAAGGCTCATAAATTTGTTTAACATAGTTAACAATCATTTCTTTTGGCAAGGTAGATTGTTTTTTGCAAGCTTTATATACTTCATCTATAATATTACTTTGATTATTCTGCTTCAAAAGAGCAATTGCTGCGTTAAAAGCGACGAATTGTCCCAAACGAGACATATCAATACCGTAACAATCCGGATAACGTATCTGCGGAGCAGAAGAAGCAATAACAATCTTCTTGGGACCTAACTTATCAAGTATAGAAATAATGCTTTGTTTTAGAGTAGTACCGCGAACAATAGAGTCGTCTATAACAACCAAATTATCTTTGTATTCTTTGATTTGACCATACGTTACATCATACACATGAGCGACCATATCGTCTCTTTCATTATCCTGTGTAATAAAAGTTCTTAACTTAACATCCTTAACAACAATATATTCACGCCGAATAGTAGTAGAGAAAATTTCTTTTAGTTTCTCCTCTGTAATATTATCTTTGATGGCAATGATTTGTTCTATTCTTTTATTATCTAAATATGAGTTAAACGCTTTGGCAAGTCCCTGAAAAGCAACCGAAGCAGTGTTAGGAATATACGAAATAACGGTATTAGCGATATCATTATTGATAGCCTGCAAGATTTGAGGGAAGATCTTTTCACCTAAAATTTTTCTTTCCAAATAGATATCCTTATCTGTGCCACGAGAGAAGTAAATACGCTCAAAGGAACATTTCTTGTTAGGTTTTATTTCGTCTTTGATTCGTTCTTCAGATACAGTACCATCACGTTTGATAATAATAGCACAACCAGGTGTTAATTCGTGTACATCTTCTATCTTTGCATCAAAAGTAGTCATAATAGCAGGACGCTCACTTGCCACTACAACTATTTCTTCATTCTCATACCAAAAACAAGGTCTTATACCATTCTCATCTCTAACCGCAAAAGCGTGTCCATTACCCGTTATACCACAAAAAGCATAGCCACCATCGAAATGTTTTACGCTATTGGCCAACACTTCACCCAAATTCATCTCTTTACTAATGGATTCAGTAATTTGAACATTAGATTCTTTATTGAGTTTGTGCTTTGTAAACAATTGTTGTACCTCACTATCCAAGAATTTGCCGATCTTCTCCAAGACAATTGCCGTATCGGTTACATTAACAGGGTGCTGACCCAAAGAGATTAACTTATAAAGCATCTCATCTATATTAGTAAGATTAAAATTACCCGCAAGCAAAAGATCTCTTGTCTTCCAATTGTTTTGTCTATGAAAAGGATGAAGATTTTCTATCTCATTAATACCGAATGTGCCGTAACGAAGATGCCCCATAAACAACTCCCCAAAAAATCTTGCATTATCCTTCAAATAGAGTATATCTTCTGCTTTATCAGGGTACTCCTTAACTATATGTTTATAGTCAGTAAATACATTTTTGAATATCTCAACAATCGGTTGTGAGGCATTACTCTTAGCAATATCCACGTAAGGACGACCAGGTAAGGTATCGAATTTCAAACTAGCAAAACCGGCTCCATCTTGTCCTCTATTATGTTGTTTTTCCATTAATAGATACATACGATTTAACGCCCAAGTGTTGCCGTATTTCTCTTGATAGTACTCAAGAGGCTTTTTCAATCTCAAAAGAGCAATACCACATTCGTGTTTAATAGAATCACTCATCGTTTAATAATTTATTTTAAAATCTGTTGCAAAACAAGTTTTACTTAATCTCAAAGCAGGTGCTTCTTGTCTGCGTTTCCATTCATTAATATTATATAAATGCAAAATTTTATTGACATTCTCTTCGCTATATCCCTTTTCTATTAACTCTTCTTTGCAAAGATGATTTTCTATATGGTCTATAAGTATCTCATCCAAGATATCATACAAAGGAAGTGTATCACTATCTTTTTGATTAGGGCGTAATTCGGCAGAAGGTGCCTTCTGAATACTATTATTAGGGATAATTTCCTTTTCTCTATTAATCCATTTGGATAGACGATAAACATCCTTCTTATACAAATCGCCAATAGGACCCAAAGCACCGGCATCATCACCATATAATGTACCATAACCAACAGCACTCTCACTCTTATTAGAAGTATTTATCATAGCAGCTTTGAGTCTATTACCAAACGCCATAACAATCATCTGACGAGTACGGGCTTGAATGTTTTCCTCTGTAGTATCTTTGCAATCAATAGACAAAAGTTCGCTAAGGGAGTCTTTGGACGCCTTAAAAATCTTCTCAATAGGGATAGTATAGTATTTTATACCCAAATTTTGTGCAGATAATGTAGCATCGGCGATACTATGAGAGGAAGAAAACTCACTTGGCATTAAAATACCTATCACATTTTCCTTTCCCAAAGCTTCTACTGCCAAAACAACTGCCAAAGCAGAGTCAATACCACCCGAAAGTCCTATAACAGCTTTCTCTATCTTGCTTTTATGCCAATAATCCCTTATTCCCATAACGCACGCATTGAATATACGCTCCTCGTATGTGTAAGTAGGTATTTCTTTCTTTGTCTTATTGTCCTTAGTATCTACTAAATAGGTCTCTTCTTTGAACTCGGATAACTTATTCGTTATCTCGCCGTCCTTATTGACCACAAAACTTCCACCTTGAAAGACAAAATTCGCCTGAGCACCTATTCTATTTACAAATATTATGTTGGCGTTTAGTTTTTTAGCGTAAGCGGATAATTCTTTCTCTAACTCGTTGTTATAATCTTTGTCAAACAACGTCTCACCCATTAAGATAATAGTATCAACGGTGACTCTGCGTTTGGAGAAATTAAGAATATCCTCATAGAAACCGAAAGCCAACTTCTCACCCCTAAACTCAATAACCTCTATACCATTACCAACGGAAAAATTCGTGTCAAAACGTCCAAGTTCTCTCTTTGTAGCCAACGCCTTTACCTCGCCATTGTCCACAAATACCAAACTATTGTAGTATATATCGTCCGTTTTGGCAGGGGTGCCGATAATAAAAGACTTATTAGTGTGGCAAAGCGTATCACCAGCCAAAGAAGTTTTCTTGTATAAATCGTTGTACAAATTCCTATTGTAAAGCGGAAATCCGGATAAAGAAAGCGGACAAAAAACACTTAAAACATCACTCTCATAATTAGATATGATATTATTTATTTTGTTTTTATTGTTATCAATACCAAGAGTTTCGTAATTGCATTGACAAATATTTATCTTCATTGTAGATACAAAATTTATAGTTGCAAAATTACGTATTTTTTTATAAATAGAGGGTATTTTCTGTCATTTATTCTCTTAATTCTCTCTCCACATAATTTCTTAAACGATATATTTTATCAAAATAATATTTGATTTTATTCGGATAATATTTGATTTTATTTTATTCTTTTCAGTATCTATTAAAATATCTTCAGTAATTATTTTAATAACATTAGTAATCATTTTAATAACATTAGTAATTATTCGAATATTATGTGATGTTATTTAGTAGTATTCTAAAAAGAGTGTAAATTTAGGTTAAAAGAAAAGAATCAAATATAAATATATCGTTCGGTTGATGGAGATATTACGTTGAAAAGAAGAACTTGATACGAAAAGTACGTATGCAAGATTTACATATATACTTAAAAGTAGGTTATAGAATAAAAACTTTATGACCTACTTTGAACTTAAATACGTTATTTTCTAAACAAAGAAAAGAAACTTATCTTTTTATAAATTTCTGTGATTGTTTTGATTGTTTGTTATCAATAGTTAGGGTATAAACGCCTTTTGGTAGAGAAGAGATATCGATTGTTGTTGAGGTAGAAAGAGATTGAGGAAGAATAGTAAGAAGTATTTTACCGCTCATATCATATATAGAAATAGTGGCGTTTGAAATATCTATAGTATTTAATGATAAGGATATTTCGTTATGTGTTGGGTTAGGATAAAGTAGAATAGGGGAGTCGGTAAATGAAATATCTATTATACTTGAAAGTGAATCTCTCTCAACAATATTAGTAAACTCTTTCCAAACCATAGCATTCTGATAAACCTTCGTTCTATTGTAAGGGATGGATAGAATAGCAGAACGAGAAACTCCACTGAATGGGTCATTAGGGTGCATAACGAGAGGAGGACTTTGTCTATAACAATAAATAGTATCTATACTAGTACAACCATCTAATGCCGAGCCGTCTATCTTTTGAAGATTCTCCCCCAAAGAGATACTAATTAAGGAACTACAATTAGCAAATACCTTCTCTCCTAAGGCAGTAACTTCATCCAAAACAATACTCGTATTCAATTTCGTACAATTTGCAAAAGCACTATTACCTATAGAAAGAATCGTAGAAGGTATATTGATATTTATTAAATTACTGCACCCCTCAAAAGTACTTCTCCCGATGGAACTAAGCGTAGAAGGGAGGACAACGTCCGTTAAATCAGAACAATCATAAAAAACTCCATCGCTAATAGCGTCAATAGAGGCAGGAATTTCTATACTTGTTAAACTTGTACAAGAAGCAAAAGCATAATAACCAATAGAAAAAACAGAGGTAGGTATATTAATTGATACTAAATTATTACACCCCGAAAAAGCATTACTACCTATTGAGTTAAGGGAAGTAGGTAAGATAATATTCGTAAGACTTGTACATGAAGTAAAGGCGTATGAGCCAATATCTTCAACAGAAGATCCGAAATCTATACTTGTTAAACTTGTACACGAAGCAAAAGCGTTGCCACCTATACTTATAACCGTGGAAGGAATAGTAATAGAGGTTATATTTTCACAATAACTAAAAGCATCAAAACTAATTGCTGTTACGGTATAAGTATTGCCGTTATAGGTAACAGATGATGGTATTACTACACTACCACTTAAGGAACTATTACCTCCACTGTGAGAACTACTTTGAGATGTTACTTTCACTTGAGAGGAAGATGCTCCTACAATAGAATCATAATAGAGAGTCTTTCCTTGATACTCAAAAGAAAAATCATACGCTGTTGCTGTATTAAATACAAACAAAAGGATGAAAGTTACTAAAATTGTAATTTTTTTATTTTTCATAACCGTTATCGTTTAGAGTTTATTTATCACAGGCAAAATTACAAATATTTTTTTAATAAATAAGTAACTTA
>CAVGDP010000071.1:0-5238 GCA_963627985.1 uncultured Eubacteriales bacterium | reverse complement strand
TCACTGAAAATAAATTAGTTATATCTAAATAAATATATTTTAACGGACACTAATAGTAAAAAAAAGAGTTGTAATCTTTTACAACTCTTTTTTTATTAGGAGAATTATTTAGTTTTTGGTGTTAAATCTTTTATTACATCTCCGTGATCTTTAATTATCATTCTATACCATTCGTCTGGATATCTTGGTTGTTCTGGGAATACACAATCTCCTTTACGATAACCTGTCTCAATAAATTTGCCGTCTTTCTCTTTCTTAATATTACCATCTATATATTTTACTAATAAGAAATTATAAAGGTCGCTCCAAGCGTTGAAAGTTTGGTCTCCTTTGGCAACAGAGAAATCTGTTAAACGACTACACATTTGTTCTACATCATCCATATTTTTGATTTGGCTATCAAGTTGTGCAACTTCGTTGATAAAAGTATTCTCTAAATTATTCTGAACCTTTTGAATATCCTTAATCATATCTATCCAACGAGTATAAGCATAATTAGATACTTGATTAAACTTCCAAAAAGCAGAAGTAGGAGAATATTCTACCATTGATCCGTTACCTTGTTCAAAACAATGAGGTACTTTGCTAATAGAACCAAACATAGGAACATAAACAGTTGTATAAGTATCATCTACACCGAACCATAAGATACCTTTTGCTTTGGCAGGCATCCAATTTCTTGTTTGTCCTACAAAAGAGAAACCTGTTTGTTGAGTTGAAGTTGCTCTTTCGTGTACGTATGCTTGTCCGTCTATCTCCCAATTCATAGGACGCCAACGATAAGGACATTTATATGGACCTGCACCCAAATCTTTGCTCATATCCATAGCTGTTCCTTGATAATAGTCTCTCATTAAGTCCATAACATCTTTTACGGATACTTTATTATCTGGCTTAATCCATAAAGGCATTCTCTCTACTTTGGCTTGGTTAAGGGTCTTACCCATAGCGTAGTCTTCGTATTTCTTCATAGAGGAATTAACTCTATTAAACATAGCATAAACTCTTGCCTCACATCCACGAACACCACTAAATGTTAATGGATTGTAAGTATCAGAGAAAGAAAATTCCTCATCTTTGCCATTAAACCAACCTTTACTCCTCGCAAAAGAGATAACATCATCGGAATAAATGGTAGTAATATTCTTATCGGATAATTTCTTAATATTCTTATAAGAAATAGCAGTCTTATCTTTCTTCTCTAATGGGAAAGTGGTTATACGTGCTTGATTAGCGTGCCCAGACACATAACCATCAGGTATCATTCTTGCTACCCATACGGCACCTTTATTACCTTTACCTTTTCCGATTAGTTCCATAATCCAAACCTCATCACCATCTGCAATAGATAGACTTTCACCTTCGGAAGCATAGCCATAAGTAGCCATAAAGTCTGCAATTTGTTTAATAGCCTCACGAGCAGTTTTGCATCTTTGCAACGTAAGATAGATAATCGAGCCATAATCTATACCATTACCTAAATCCCAACATTCTTCTCTTCCGCCATACGTTGTTTCACCGATAACCAAACCCCATTCGTTCATATTACCTACCGTTGTATAGGTTTGAGCAACTTGAGGAATTTTGATTAATGGTTTGCCCGAATCCCATTCTATTATTTGTATCATTGTACCTTCTGGGTACAAAGCTGCACGTTTATAATATAATTCTCCGTATAGTGTATGAGAATCGGCAGCGTAAGTTATTATCGTGGAGCCATCTTTTGTTGCTCCTTTGGTAAACAAAAAATTTGTACAAGCACTTGCTATTGTTCCTATAAGCAAACATATAGCGAAAAACGTACTTATCAAAATACTCTTCTTTCTCATTGTGATTTGTTGTTTTATATTATTTATTGATTTAATTACTATGAAAATACTGCTCATTAGTCTAACAAACTAATGTACCTATGTTTTCTCCTTGAACAACCTTCTGCAAATTACCTTGTTTATTCATATCAAAGACATAGATTGGTAATTTGTTCTCTTGGCATAAAGCAAAAGCTGTCAAATCCATTACTTTGAGTTGTTTAGTTAGTGCTTCTTCAAAAGAAATGGTTTGATATTTCGTTGCACAAGGGTCTTTCTCTGGGTCGGCAGTATAAACGCCATCTACCCTTGTACCTTTTAGGATAATATCTGCTTTGATTTCTATTGCTCTTAATGTTGAGGCTGTATCGGTAGTAAAGAACGGATTTCCCGTACCGCCACCTATTATAACTACTTTATTATTCTCTAACGCCTCTATAGCACGTCTACGAGAAAATGCTGTTACTATTGGCTCTATTGGTAATCCTCCTAAAAGCAAAGTACTAACGAATTGTCTTTCTAATTCACCTTGCAAAGCCAAAGAATTAATCATAGTAGCAAGCATTCCCATGTAATCTCCTTGTACTCTATCCATTCCTTTGGCAGAACCTTGCAAGCCACGATAAATATTTCCGCCACCAATAACCACAGCAACCTCTACCCCTTTATCATATATTTGTTTAATCTCATTAGCATACATCTCTAACATTTGTGGAGAAATACCATACAACTGATTTCCCATTAGACTTTCACCTGAAAGTTTTAGCAATATTCTTTTATATTTCATTATCTTTTTGTATTTGAGTTGCAAAGTTAGACAATTTATTTACAATCTCCAAAAAAAATCTTACTTTAAGCAAAGAAATTATCAATTTTTTCTCCTCTCCAACCATTATCAAAATAGTATAATTCTTTGCAGTGTAATTCTTTTAGACAATCCAAAGTCTCTTTGTAATATCCATCTGTTTCTTCTGCTTTATGACAATCCGTACTAATAGTTAGAGGCACGTTTTTATCTATCAAATATCTTATCCAAAAAGTAGAAGGATAGAAATCCTCATTTCTTTTTCTATAAATACCACGCGTATTTATCTCAACAATAGTATTGTATCTTATTGCCGTATCAAGAAGAGAATAAACCAAATCTTTGTACCACATTTCATCTTGAAGAAAATATCTATCCTTGTTGTGCATTACTATCTTGTCGCAATGACCCAATATATCAGGGCGATTCTTTTCTATCATCTCTATTTGTTGATTATAATAGCAACTAACTCCTCGTTTGATATCTTGATGAAAAACGTTTTTTAGTCCATAATCATAGGATTCTTGTTTACTACCATCAATAAACCAAGTTTCTTTTTGATTGTTATGCTCTTTGACTTGATGAACGCTACCAATATAATAATCTAAATGATAAACATTATGTGCCTTAGAAGAAAGATCTTCAATCAAATCACTTATATAATCCATCTCCAAACCAAGAAATAATTTGATTTTATTGCCGTATTTATCTTTCAATCTATAAAATTCATTTCTATATTGTTCCACTTCTGAATTATCCAAAGCGAATGACTCATTATCGGGTACAGGTGCGTGAGAAGATATACCAAAATGTGTGAAATTGTGCTCAATAGCCGATATGACAATCTCTTCCATAGTACTCTTACCATCGCAAAAAGTATTATGTGAGTGGTAATTAGTTTTTATTTTCATCTTTATTAGTAATTATCTTATAAAGTTTATCATTACGTCTAACTAATTCTGTTGTTGGCATAGAGAATAGTTGTCCCTTCTCTACCTTATCAACGTTCTTCAAATCAAATCTTAATTCCTTCACTTTGTCTTCATAAACGCCTGTCGTAGGACCTATTATATAGATATCATCGTCTATCTTTAACTCCCCTGTTTCCATTTTTATTTCAGCCACTGATATATTTTTGAAATAATTTGTTACCGTACCGACAAATATCTTAGTTGTTGTTGCTTGTGAACCGTATTTCTCGCACCATTCTCCTACTCTTTGTCCCAAATAATAACCATCCCAAAAGCCACGATTATATACTTTTTCCAAATCTTTGTTAAGTTGCTCCTTCAACTCTTCATTCCAAGTACCATTTATATATGCTTCTAAAGCTGTTTTGTAGCAACGTGTTACTACTTTGACATATTCCGGCGAGCGTCCCCTACCTTCTATCTTAAACACGCGTACTCCTGCATCTATTATCTTATCCAAAAAATCTATTGTCTTCAAATCTTTTGGACTCATTATATATTGATTGTCTATCATCAACTCCGTACCACCATCTGTATCAAAAACTCTATACGGACGGCGACAAAATTGCAAACAAGCACCTCTATTAGCACTCATATTAGCGTTATCCAAAGACAGATAGCATTTACCCGATATTGCCATACACAACGCACCATGTACAAAACACTCAATTCTCAACAGATTACCGCTTTTACCTTGAAGATTAGTTTGTTTTATCTGTTGAGTTATTGCTTTTACTTTGTCCAAACTCAATTCCCTCGCTGTTACTATAACGTCTGCGAATTTGGAATAATACTTTACTGCCTCGAAATTCGTAATATTGCATTGAGTAGATAAATGAATCTCCATACCGACCTGATTAGCGTAAGAGATAACTGCCATATCCGAAGCAATTATAGCACTAACGCCACATTGTTTAGCAGTATCAACAACGGAGTGCATATACTCTATTTCTTCATCATAGATAACAGTATTAAGTGTAAGATACGTCTTAACCTTATGTTCTTTGGCGATAGAGGATATTTGTTTCAAGTCCTCTAAATCAAAATTATTAGCAGAATGTGAACGCATATTCAATTGTCCTACACCAAAATAAACGCTATCTGCCCCACCTTCTATCGCAGCCATTAATGAGGCATAACTACCGACAGGTGACATTATTTCAAAGTCTTCTATTTTCATAGCAATATATGTAAAAACGATTTGCAAAGTTACAAAAAACTCCTCATACACAGAAAAGAAAACAAAGATATAATCTTTCAAAAAGACCCAAAAACATAATTCTTTTGTATTATCATCTGTTAGATAGTCCTATTCTAATATAATTAACTTATTCTTAACAGATTCAACGATGTAATAATATCTCAAACGCTCTTTTTCTAAAAACCCTCCAAATAGTCGTTTCACTATAACTTTTCTAACATTTTTCTCTTCGTGAAACATTGCTTAAAATTTTGCGATAGGGGAAATAGAACATTTTAAAGAAATAGAAATTCGAATAGTATCGCATTTTATCAAAATAAAATCAATAACTATTTTAATAACTTCAATAACTATTTTAATAACTTCAATAACTATTTTAATAACTTCAATAACTATTCGAATAACTTCAATAACTATTTTAATAACTTCAATAACTATTTTAATAACTTCAAT
>CAVGDP010000070.1:0-19371 GCA_963627985.1 uncultured Eubacteriales bacterium | reverse complement strand
ATTTTGATGATTTCAGTACTTATTCTAAATACTACATAATTAAATAATTACAAGAATGTAAAATTTCTCCATTTTTACTAAAAATATGACTACCGAAAATGACTATATAGGAAAAATAGAACATTTTGGTGGCGTAAAACATCGCAAGATTTTTTATTTATGCCCCATTTGGAAAGGACAATAATAAATTGCAATAACGGTATTTGCTATGCGTATAGGAAATAAGTAAAAAATATATGTTTTAGGATAATGTGTCTCTTCAAAAACAGTAACTATCTAAAAATCTTTATCGTATTTTTTGAGATTATAACGTTTGAAGCCATATTTATCGGCATTCTGCATATCAACATCGGTATTGACCTCATCCATTTGAGAAGGTTCATCATTGAAAGCATTTTTGTATTTACTGCTTTTAACAATCTTTTGATTATCAGTAAGCGGAATATCCTTTTGTTTGCCTTCGCCGTCATTAGAAGGAAAAGAAAACTCTGGAGCATCTCTCTTTTGGCGTCTGCGATATAATATAACCGAAACAACAAAAGTAGTAATCAAGGCAATTATTAAGAGTATCAAAACAACTTCTTCAAAAAAGAAATGGTTATATGATTTGTTTTCTATACGAATACCTTGCATTAATATTATATCAATTACAAGTACCCCAATAAGAATGATTGTCGGAATAATATTTATTTTCTCCTTCTCCTCTTCTTCTATCTCGTCTTGATACATACCTCTGTACGCTTGCATAAAAGGATAGCACATAAAAACAATTGTCATTATTATTAGGAGTGCCATACATCCTATCTCGTTTGCATAGAAATATGGTGCATCACAAATAGTTATCACAATACAACCAAGCAATACCGGACCGAATATATTAGAAGATAGATTATCGAAACGATTAGTGATATAAGGATTAAACAAAATCTTTATTTGTTTGGACATAGCGATAAACATACGTGCCATTATCAAAAGCATAATTATAGCAAACAACCATTTAGCCCACAACCGAGAAGTAAGACCTATGTGTTCTGTAACAACATTCCAAGACAATAAGTTAAACCACATACCAAAGATAAAATTACCTCCTATTCTGATTATAGAACAAGTAACTATCCAAAACAAAAATCTACGTATATTTAATCTATCTGAATTCCACTTAACAAGAAATAATAATGCTACAATACCAAAAACCATAGACAAAACAAGTGGAGATAGAAAAATATTATAGATATTATTATCAATAGTAAATAAATCTACTGTATGGGAGTTAATATCTGTTGGATTGAAATCTACAAAAGTATTATAGACAATCATCTTAATTCCGACAGAATAAGCAGGTAGTATCGTAAAAAATTGAAATACCCAAAAGACCACTACCCAAGATAGAATAAACAAGACAGTATTGTTGACAAGAGCAACAATATCTAAATTGAGATTTCTAACTTTCTCTTTGAAGGATTCTATATCATTATTCATCATAGTTGTTTTTATCTTTTTCTATAAATAAACCATGTATTATCTTTCTCTTGAAGATTCTGTATTGTTTGGACTTCTTGTGCTATTAGGACAAAAACATTAAAGTTTTTTTGTTTTAACCAACGTATTCCATCGTTATCCTTTCGGCAAGCAGCGGTAAAATAAATTAGAAAATCGTCATGCGTGTCATTAATCCACTTTTGAGCGTCTGCATGACCATCTATAGCTATAGTAATTATTGCAATTGTGGCAAAACCATTATCAAACAACCAATGCAAAGCATCTACGTCTCCTTGTATAACATTACTCCAAGCAGCCAATTCAGGATAACCATTATTAAGTAAGTACTTAAAGAATTTTTTGTTTCCTTTAATTGACTGCAATAATGCTAATAGAATTTTTATGTCGTAATGCAAAAAACTTTTCATTGTTGTATTTTACCTTAATCTTGCACCGCACTTAATTTCTAACGATTTAATTATCTTGTTTATTGTACTTTCTATCTGTTTATCTGTTAATGTCTTCTCGGTATCTTGTAAGATTATACTAATGGCATATTGCTTTTTGCCCAATTCTTGCAATTTAGTATATTCATCAAATAATGTAATAGATTTGATAAGTTTCTTGTCGCAATCTTTTACTATCTGCTCTATGGTATCAAATGTAATCTTACTATCTATAAGCAAGGCTAAATCCCTTTTAACAGTTGGAAATTTAGATATATTTTGGTAGGAAATATCTTTCTTTGGTAATAATTTAAGTATTGTATCCCAATTCAGATCGGCGTAAAATATCTCTTGCTTGATATCAAATCTCTTTCTCAAAGAAGTACTTACCTTGCCAAGTATAGCAATAATTTTTTTGTTATTTCTATTTACAAGTGTTAGTCCTTCGGATAAATAATCCACATCGCTCTCTTGCATTTGAATATCATCTATTACTAATCTCAAACGTTGCAAAATAAGCATAACTATATTTTTAAGATAGAAGAAATCTATATCCTTTGGTTTGTCTTGCCAAGAAGGGTTAGTTTGTTTGCCTGTAAGGAAGATAGCGAGATGCTTCTCTTCTTTATAACGTTTATTTACTGGGAGATTATCTGGTGCTACGATGTTTTTTTGATAACAATTGCCAAATTCGAACGTTTTTAGGTTCGTTTTTTTACGATTGATATTAAATTCTATTACTTCCAAGCCAGAATAAAGCAGACTTTGACGCATAACATCTAAATCTGAGGACAAAGGATTTAGTAATTTAACGCTTTTCTGTATAGGAAAGTCTTCGTTATTCTCATAATAAGCTCCGCTTGTAAGAGAATTATTGATTGTTTCGTTAAATCCTCTGTCTGCCAAGAAAGAAGTAATAAGATATTGTACTTTTTCTTTGTCTGGTTTTTCGGTATAAGACAATGAAGATTTAACATCCTGTGGAAATTCTATGTTATTGTAACCATATATACGCAAAATCTCCTCCACCAAATCGCAAGGGCGAGTAACATCTACTTTGTTTGTTGGTATTTTTGCAATCAAGTGTTCATTATCAAATATTGTCGTTTGAATATTTAATCCATCAAGTATTTGTTTGATTTTGTTTCTTTCTATTTGTTTACCAACTATACTATCCAAATAATTTAAGGATAGGTCAATCGTTGCTTTTTCTATTATATTTGGGTAAATGTCTTTGATATTACTACTAATCTGTCCACCGGCTATTTGTTTGATTAGAATAGCAGCACGTTTCAAGGCATAGATAGTTATATTGGGGTCGGCACCTCTTTCATAACGGAACGAAGCATCGGTACTTAATCCATGATATTTAGAAGCCTTACGAATAACTACAGGATTGAAATAAGCACTTTCTAAGAATATATTTTTGGTTTGATTTGTAACGCCAGAATCTTGTCCACCGAATATTCCACCCATACAAAGAGGTTTGGTAGCATCGCAAATCATTGCCTCCTTACCATTAAGTTTTCTTTCTATTCCATCAAGTGTTACGAATTTTGTATCTTTTGGCAACGTCTTTACATTAATCTGTTTTCCTTCTATTTTATCCAAATCAAAAGCATGCAAAGGCTGACCGATCTCCATTAACACAAAATTAGTAATATCTACAATATTATTAATACTTCTAATACCTATTGCCTCCAAGTGTTCTTTTAGCCATTTAGGAGACTCTTCTACTTTTATATTAGAAATAGTTATACCCGAATATCTACCACATAGACTCTCATCTATATTGATTTGTATATCATTTTCAGTATTATCAACTGCGAAACCATCAACTGCCGGCGTAAGTAAGTCCAATTTCTCATCCTTTTGAGATGCCAATATCGCAATTAAGTCTCTACCGACACCCAAGTGAGAAGTTGCATCCGAACGATTAGCAGTTAATCCGATTTCAAATATAGTGTCTTCTTGCAAATGAAAATATTCTTTGGCAGGAGTACCAACCTCTCCACTATCTAAAACCATTATTCCATCATTATTATCACTTAATTGTAGTTCTTTTTCAGAGCAAATCATACCTTCTGATACTTCTCCCCTAAGTTTAGATTTCTTAATCTCGAAACAACCTTCCTTATCATAGACTTTTGCTCCTATGGTAGCAACGACAACTATCTGCCCTGTGGCTACATTAGGTGCTCCACAAACAATATGTAAGGGCTCCGTTTGTCCTACATCTACTGTTGTAATATGTAAATGGTCGCTATTAGGATGATTTTCGCATGTTAGGACTTTACCTATTACGTATTTATCTAAACCTCCTTTGATATTTTCTATTTTTTCTATACCCTCTACTTCCAATCCCGAGAAGGTTAAAAGATTAGCTACCTCGCTGGCATCATACTTTGTTGGTACGTATTCTTTAAGCCAATTATATGATATTTTCATTTTTTATATTATCTTATTTTGTTATTCTAATTTATATTATCTTACTTTACTATTTCTAACTCGTCTATTAAATTTTTTGCCTCCAAATACTTGTCAATTATCAAAAGACAATAGCGAATATCCAAAGTAATGTTTCTACATAAGTCTTTATCGTAAAGAATATCTGACATAGTGCCTTCCCAATTCCTATCAAAATTCAGACCTATCAAATTACCATCTGCATCCATAACAGGAGAACCACTATTACCCCCAGTGGTATGATTAGTTGCGATAAAAGCCACTCTATCTCCGTATGGAGCCATGTCATTATTGTAATAAATATCTTTCAATTTCTTTTCTACAACATAATCATACACATTAGGGTCTTCTTTTTCCATAATACCCGCAATAGTAGTGTAATGATTATAGGTAACAGCGTCCTTCGGATGAAAAGAGGCAATGTTGCCATACGTAACTCTAAGAGTAAGGTTAGCATCTGGGAATATACCATCATTCATAGATACATCATTACTTGTTTTATTCTTATTGTACGTCTCTAATATAGAAGCAGTATAGTTACGATACAATCTATTCAAGTCAGAACGATATTTGTTTAACTTTGGTATTGTAACATCTACATATTGTCCCCAAATAGGAGAGAAAAATTCCAAAGCAGGATCCGCCATTAACTTCTTATAATTTTTACGTTTGTAATCCTTTAAAATTTTTCTAATCTTATCCGGATTATTCAAAATACTTTTGTTATAAATATTAGCGAAATATTCACTTTCAGAGTAATTACCTATTTTATTTCTCAAAAAATAATAATTATCTTTCACAAAATCATTATAGAATATATTCATAGTACTAACAAATATATTACTATCTACAGAACGATGCGAAACAAAATCATTATTATAGTATTTATCCAAATAAATAAGCAAATCATTTGCCTTTGTTCTTAAAGTAGCGTCCGCAATTGTATCTTGCATAGATGCTTGTATAAGATAGAGAAGTCGTCTTGTGTTTTGCATAAAATCACTTGCCAAAACAGCCTCACCAATGTATAATTGCTCCATTTTATATCTACGATTCTCATCATAAACTTTCTTAAATTCGATCATCAATGGATTATTTCTTTCTTGTTTTTGTTTTTTCTCTATTGCTTTTAGAAATTTCAATCCCTTAACTTCTCCTTGCCATTTCTTCCAACCATTTGCTATGGAGGCAACTTGCGAAGCGTATCTCAATCGTTGTGCAACTGATTCTTCTTGTGCTTGTTTATAGATATTTAGTATCTCTGTTCTTATTTTTATTCTCGCAGGATCTTCCAAGTTTTGAATATCTTCTACTGCGTATGAAGTCAAAAATTGTTGCGTAGTACCTGGATAACCCATAACAAAAGTAAAGTCGCCTTCTTGTTTATCTTTTAGAGATATTTTTAGAAACTTTTTAGGTTTATATGGTTGGTTATCTTTATTGTATTCACGTGGTTCATTGTTACTATCAGCATAAACACGAAAAACAGAAAAGTCCCCCGTATGACGAGGCCACATCCAGTTATCAGTATCTCCCCCAAATTTACCAATATTAGACGGAGGAGCAGCAACTAAACGCACATCCTTATATATTTTATTAACATAAAGCATATATTGATTGCCATAATACAATGCTTTAATGTAAGCATCCAAATCAGTTCCCTTTATTTCGTTATTTACAATATTTTCAATGTTTTTCTGTATAACTTTACTTCTTTGTTCTTCTGTCATATCAGAAGTAACACCCTGTAAAACTTCATTAGTTACGTCTTTCATATATTGAAGTAAGGTAACCGTTAGACCAGGACACGGTAATTCTTGTTCAAAAGACTTGGCAGCAAAACCATTAGTTAAATAATCGTGATCTACTGTTGAATGCCTAACAATTTCACCATAACCACAGTGATGATTAGTAAAAAGAAGTCCCTTATCGCTAACAAATTCACCCGTACAACCCCTTCCAAACAAAACAACTGCATCCTTAATAGAAGCGTTACTCTCATCGTAGATTTGATTTGCTGTTAGATGCGAGCCTTTGGACTTCATATCTTTTTCATTATTGCTTAACATATTAGGTAGCCACATACCACCCTGCGCTAATACCATTTCGCTAAATAAGATAATGGTAGCAAAAATATTTGTTATAACCAATTTCTTCATAGTACAAAAATCATTTCAATTATTTTGCAAATTTACAAAATTTCTATCAACATCGGTTAATTTTACTCATAAACCACTAAATTTTATCATTAGTATCTCATAAAAGTGGGACAAAAGAATAAAATTTCATTAGTGTCTGCTGAAAGTAAGGTTGTAAATAGGAGTATTTTTTAGCAAAAATGAGTAATTTTTTCACCTTTGTAATGGTTTGATTATGTAATAGTTGGAATATGTGCAATAATCGTCAAAATAATTACTGATTTTATTCGAACGATTACTGATTTTATTCGAATAATTACTGATTTTATTTTGACGAAATGTGATACCATGAAAATCGTACCACTCAAAAATGTTTTATAAACAAAATTAAGAGTAAAACAATCCAAAACAATTCCATTAATGATACCTTTAATTAGAAAATTGTAGCGATAAATACTATTGAATGGTAGTTTTTTTGTATTTTTGCGTATTGAATTGACAAGAATAAATGAGAAAATACATTTTGTTATTGATATTATTGTTGTATTATACACAAACGGAGGCACAAAATTGGTCTTCCTATCCCACTTATAAGCAGTACGTGGAGTATATGCAAAAAATATCTAACGATTATCCAACTATATGCCAATTAGATACGATAGGCACAACGACAGAAGGACGTTTATTACTTTGCATAAAGATAGATAATAAGCAAAATAATATAATAGAACGACCAAAAGTCTTTTATTCTGCCGCTATGCACGGTAATGAATTAACAGGAGCGATGATGCTATTGTATTTGATAGACACTTTATCAAAGCATATAGACAATATCGCTACGTCTTCTACTTTTCCTATGATTTATATTTGTCCTTTTGCTAATCCTGACGGTACTTGGGTAGGCGGAAATAATGATATAAGTAAGGCGATGAGATATAACGCAAATTATGTTGATTTGAATAGAAATTATCCCGATATTCGTTCCTCTCAAAACACTGACGGAGAGATTTTACAAAAAGAAACTGCGAGTTTTATCGCATATCAAAACAAAGAGAAGTTTCATCTTTCTTGTAATATCCATACCGGGAGCGAAGTTTTCAATTATCCATGGGATACTTACAAATCCAAAACAAAGACACACGCAGATAATGAGTGGTTTAAGGCTATGGGGGAGGATTTTGTTAGTAGTCTTAATGATGAAAGTGGAGATTATTTCAAAACAGTTAATAGTAGTGGTATCGTAGAGGGAGGAGATTGGTACGTTATATATGGTTCCAGACAGGATTGGAGTAATTATTTTGCTCATTGCCGTGAAATTACTTTGGAAATAAGTAATCTTTATGCTCCGCCCTTTAATGAAATAAGTAGTTATTGGCATAAATTACAAAACTCTTTATTTACTTTTATTGATTATTGTGAATTAGGTATTGAGGGCTCTGTTGTTGATAGTATCACGGGAAAAGTTTTGGACAATGTTATGATAGAAATAAATTCTTACGACAAAGATTCTTCTCAAATATTCACTAATGAGAATGGATATTATTTTCGTCCGCTTTTGGATAGTAGTTATTATATTAATTTTAGTAAAGCCGGCTATAATAGTAAGAGTGTTATGGTCTATTTAGGTAAAGAATTGAAAAGAATGGATATGCAATTATCTCCTTTGCAAACTTCTTTGGACTATGTACCACAGTTATCATTAGAAATATACCCAACTCTTGCCGAAAATACAGTATCTATTTCTACAAAAACAGAAAACATATCTTTTATACCAAATCTTAAATACGAAATAATAGATCTACAAGGAAAAATTATAGATAAAGGTATAATAAATTCTCTTCCTTTGGCAATAAACATTGAAAATCTTTCGTTTGGTACATATATTATAAATGTATATACAAAAGAAAAAATTATAAAAAGTGAAAAAATTATAAAGAAATAAATAAGGATGAAAAAAATATTGATAATAATAACATTAATATGTTCTTTTAGTTTGCTTTCTTGGGATATAAACGCACAGAATTCTACTAATAGCAATGTAATAGGTGTTGATACTAATATCTCTACTCCTTTTTTTGCAACGAGTGCTGGTTGGACTTTCCCTTTTGGTGAAATGGGTAATAGGTATTCTTCATTCTTTAGTATCAATACTGATCTAGGATGGAAGACGAGAAATAATTGGTTAATTATGTTAGACTTTGGATTTCAATTTGGGTCTAATAATGTAAAACATTTAAAGGATTATTTGGCAACATTATATACCGACTCTTCCAAACCTATAATTGTTGGTACGGATGGTACAGATGCTGGGGTGGTTGCTTATAATAGAAATCTATCTTTAAGTATTGGTTTTGGAAAAATATTTCCTATTTACAAGGATAACCCGAATAGTGGTGTGGAAGTTTCTATTAGTTTGGGTATGTTGCAACATCAGATTATTTACGAGGCAACACAAAGTAAGGTATTGCAATTAGAAGGAGATTACAAATATCTTTATGATCGCCAAATGAGAGGTCCTATGACGGGATTGTTTTTAGGTTATCGCCATATAAGCAAAAAGACTTATGCTAATTGGTTCGCTGGTATCGATTGGAAGATTGCTTTTACTAAGATGACACGAAAATATCAAGCAGACTTAATGGGTGGCGATGATACACGATACACAGATCACATGATTACCTTAAAAGTTGGTTGGATGTTTCCATTTTTTGGTCGTTCGTCCGATAAATTATACTATTATTAATAAAAAATAGAGAAAAACAAATCATAAGTAAATTTCAAATAAGATTATCGCACTCAAAAGACTAAACAACAGATGTATAACATTGCAATATATTTTTTGATAGCATTTTGTCGTATTTTTTCTTTATTTAATAAGAAAATTGCTACTATGTGCCGAGGTCAGAAAGATACTTGGCTCAAACTTTCTTTATTAGATAAAGCGAAGAAGACTTTTTGGTTCCATTGTGCGTCTCTTGGAGAATTTGAACAAGCAAGAAATCTTATTGAAACTATAAAAAATAATGATTCTAATAGTCAAATCTTACTTACTTTCTTTTCTCCTTCCGGTTATGAGATAAGGAAAGATTACAAATACGCCGACATTGTCGCTTATCTGCCTTTTGATACAAAGAAGAACGCAAAAAAGTTTGTTCATTTGGTTAATCCTTATATGGTTTTCTTTGTTAAGTATGAGTTTTGGTGGAATTATATTATTTGTTTGAAAGATTATCGTCTTTATTCTATTAGTCTAATACTTAGAAAAAATCATTATCTGCTCAATCCTTTATCTTTTTGGTTTAGAAAGCAATTAAAAAACTTTGATTTGTTTTTTGTGCAAGACAAGACAACTTCTGATTTATTAATTAGTATTAATTACAAAAATAATATCATTGTTGGTGATACTCGTTTGGATAGAGTGTATAGTATGAGCAAAGAAAAAAAGGATTTTCCTCTTATCAAACAATTTATTGATAATAAAAAAGTATTTCTTGCTGGTAGTTCGTGGCCTGAAGACGAAAAAATAATCCATAAATCCTTAAAAGAAATCCATAATATCAAAATTATTTTGGCTCCTCACTTAATAGACAAAAAACATATTTCTTTTTTGTTGAATTTATTTCCTAATAGTATTACTCTTTCTTGCCTAAATGCAAACAATTATAATGATTATAATGTCCTAATAATAGATAATATTGGTATGTTAATGTATCTGTATTCTATGTGTACTTTGGCGTATATTGGCGGGGGCTTTGGTGAGGGTATTCATAATGTTTTAGAGGCGGCGGTCTTTAATAAACCTGTTGCTTTCGGGCCTAATAACAAAAAATTCAAAGAAGCACAAGATTTAATAACGATTAATGTCGGTAAAGAGATACATAATAGTGAGCAATTGCAAGAATGGATACAGACCTTATTACAAGATGAGACTAAATACAAAGAAATATCCACTTTGGCGGGCTCTTACGTAGAACAAAATATAGGAGCAACTAGGAAAATACTACAAAATATTTTTGCAAAATGAAAAAACATCTGCTCTATATATCATTAATAATTATTCTTTTTGCTTCATGTTCTCCTAATAAGCATTTAAGCAAAAAGGGTTATCTACTTAGTCGCAACAATATAACCATTGATAACAAAACTATATCCAAAGGCAATATCTCTAAATATATTCAACAAGACCCTAATAATAAAGTTTTGGGCTTTAAGGCTGGAATGTATATTTATTCCTTATCTCGTCCGGGCGAAGATAGTACATGTAATTTTTTTGAGCGATATATCTTTCGTACTATTGGCAATAAACCTGTTGAATACGATGAACAAATGACAGAAGTGTCTATCAAAAACATTAAGACTTATTTGAAATCTCAAGGTTGCTTTGATGCTTACGTTACTTCTTTTCTTTCTCCTGTTAGACGCCCATACGCTCCTTGGACTTATTACAAACGTCGCCGTCAAGTCAATTATAATATTTCTATTCCTTCTCGTGCTATAATAGATACCTTTATTGTTCAAACAGAAGACACTAAACTATTGCCTACTATTAAGAAACTAATCCAAGGCGATGCCATAAAAAAAGGTGAGTGGTACAATGAAGACAAACTCGTTACTTTAAGAGAAAACGTTGCCTCTCAAATGCTCTCTGAAGGTTATTATACTTTTAGCGAAAACTATATTGTATTCAATATTGATACTTCCAACGGTGTAGATAAGACTAAAATAATTATGTTAGTCAAAAATCCTATCGGAGAAACCAAAGACTCTGTATCTATTACTCGTCATAAACCTTATAGAGTAACAAGAATATACGTTTATCCCAATTATATTTCCCCTCTATCGCACGATTATATCCCTAATATAGACACAACACTAACCTATCATAAACAACAACGAGGTTATAAACCCACTCCTTTGAATATTATCCGCAATACCGAAAAACCGATTATCAAAGATCGTACTATAATGCGTAGTATTCTTATGCAGAACAATAATCTATACTCCCCCGAAGCAAGTCAAAGTACTTATCACGCCCTATCTAATCTGAGAAACTTCAAATATATAGATATCTCTTACGAAGATATTACCAAAAAAGAACAAGATACCAATGATTTGGCTTGTTATATCCGCCTGACAAGAAGTAAGCCTATTAGTTTGTCTTCTTCTTTCGAATTAAACTATTCTGCGAGTAACGAACCTATTAATAATACATCTTCTTCTAATTTTGGTATGGCGGGCAACTTATCATATTTCGACAAGAACTTATTTCATGGTGCCGAAATATTCTCTGCTAACCTCAAATTAGCAACCGAAATAAATAGTAATATATTTAACGAAGAAAGTACTGCTTCTGGATGGGACATCTTCAATGCTTTTGAGGCAGGAGTTAATTTTGGAATAGAATTTCCTCGCTTCTTAGCTCCCTTCTCTACTGTTTTCTATTCAATGAAGTTTCATCCTCATACTAGTACCAAAGTTGGTTATAATATTCAAAAGAGATCTTATTACGAACGCTCTATTTTTACTCTTAATTATGGCTATTCATGGAATACTACAGACAAGAAATATTTTGCTTTCATTCCTTTGGAAGTCAATTTTGTTAATATGACTATAACTAATAGCGAATATGCCGATTTTATTCAAAATAGAGACAGACGCATACAATATCAAATGTCCGATCATTTCGTTATGTCTATGCGTTTTGCGTACAATTATAATGGACAAGTAACAGGAAACAGAACAGATTTCAATTTATTTTCTGTTAATGTAGAGTCTTCGGGTAATCTTTTGGATTTATATTCCATTACCTTTAATCAAAGTAAGGACAATGAAGGACATTATACTATCTTCAACGTACCTTTCTCTCAATTTGTTAGAACTGACTTTTCTTTTACTCATTATCACTATACCGGCAAAACATCGAGTCTTGTCTTCAAACTCTATGGTGGTGTAGGTGTCCCATACGCTAACGCCGAGTCTTTACCTTATGAGAAAGCATTCTTTGGTGGTGGTGCTAATGGTCTTCGTGCTTGGCAGTTAAGAAGTTTAGGTCCTGGTTCAAGTAAATCTAATAACGACAATACTTATGATCGTGCCGGAGACTTAACCTTTGGCGGTAATATAGAATATCGTTTTCATCTGTTAGGACCTTTTGAAGGAGCTACTTTTTTTGATTTTGGCAATATTTGGACAATCTACGATCAAGATGATACCAAAGACGGACAGATCAGCAAAGACTTCTACAAAGAAATCGCCTCTGGTGTAGGTTTTGGCTTACGTTGTAACCTCGGCGTATTTATTCTTCGTATAGACTTCGCTGCTAAAGTTTGGGATCCGAGCAAAAGTCTCTCCAAGAGATTTGTTCTACCAGATACTCGCTTCAAAGATATTGCTATTCAGTTTGGTATCAACTACCCATTCTAAAAGAAAAGATAACAAAAGGTTTGGTAGTCTCAAAAGAATGTTATAATTTTGCAACACATAATCAAAAAAAAACATAACAACTATGAAATCAAAGTTACGTTCAATAATCGTCTTTTTCCTCGGTGTTTTGGTGGGTATACTTCTTACGAATACCATAAATATAGACCAAGAAATAGAAAAGAAAGATTGTTCTAAAACCGAAAAGAAAATAAAAGACAAGAACATTACTCTTTTCGATAAACCTCAACGAGTTCTTGATTTTAAGAGGTTTAAAGTCGAAAAAGTATTTGACAACGGCAACGCTTTGGCTACTGTCTTAAACAACAGATATAGTGATATGGATATACTTACCTCTACTACTGTTCTATTCTTAGCAGACAAGAGTTCTAATTTCTTTGATAACCAAAAAATTGTTGTACCAAAAGGAAAGGTTGCTAAACAAATAGGCACTTATAAATACAAAGAATTTGAACTCTCCGACACTCAAACTCTCCCTATCGTTGCTTTTTTCGACAAAGAGAGTAAATAAAGTTTCAGACAATAAACACACAGAAATAATTAGTGTATTCGTTAAAATAATTACTGATAATATTTAAACGATTACTAATAATATTTAAACGATTACTGATAATATTTGAATAATTACTGATAATATTTGAACAATTACTGATTTCGCTGAAATATTATCTAACTTTATTCAAATCATATCTAACTTTATCCAAATACAGTGGCAGAATATTTTCTATATTTTTGTATTTTTGCAAAAAGATAGTCGTATTATCGATGGAAGAATATCAAAGATGGAAAAGAAAATGAACACAAAAGAAGAGATAAATAATATTGTAAAAGAAATCTTCACAAAACTAAAAGCAAACTCCCTAACTATATCTACGGCAGAGAGTTGTACAGGAGGAAATATCGCTCATAGAATAACTTTGATTAGTGGTGCATCGGAGTTTTTCAAAGTTGGTATCGTGGCTTATTGCAATCAAATAAAAGAAACTATATTAAAGGTAGATAAGCAAACATTAGATACCTACGGAGCAGTCAGTAAGCAGACCGCAAAGCAAATGGCAGAAGGGGTTTTAAGACTCTCTAAAACTGATTGGGCGATCTCTACAACCGGATTGGCAGGTCCTTTGTCCGATGGTAGTGAAACAGAAGTCGGTACGGTATATATCGGCATCGCTTCCAAAGGAAAAGAGACGATAATCAAAAAATATTGCATCAAAACGGACAGAGAAAATTTTATTAATAGTGTAACCAAAGAGGCTTTGTCTTTATTATTGAGCAATTTAAGTTAAGAAAAAAGATTTTATTATTCAAAAAAATAGCAGATAAACAAAGTTTTAAGAAAAATTATTGTACTTTTGCATTTGTTTTGAGAGGCTCGGTCTTTTATTAACAAAACATAGGTTGATTATAAACATTAAATATAAAGGATAACACAATGGATTTCAGAAAAGAGTTCAAACTTTTTGCAACAAAGGGAAGAAGTATCAATTCTTTAACTTTTGATCGTTACAATAAATACTTCAACACAAAAAGTGCGTATATCAACCCTACAATTATAGAAGAAAGGCAGTTGAATGTAGCACAGATGGATGTTTTTTCCCGTTTAATGATGGACAGAATTATATTCTTAGGGACAGCTATTGATGACGATGTAGCAAATATTATTCAGGCTCAATTATTATTCTTGGAGAGTACGGATTCTCAAACAGATATTCAGATATATTTAAACTCTCCGGGCGGTTATGTACAAGCGGGTTTGGGTATATACGATACAATGCAATATATTACACCAGATGTTGCAACTATATGTACGGGTTTGGCGGCAAGTATGGCTTCTGTTTTACTTTGTGCAGGTGCTCCTAAGAAGAGAACAGCTTTGGAACATTCAAGGGTTATGATCCATCAACCGATGGGTGGCGCACAAGGTCAGGCTTCAGATATAGAAATAGCAGCAACAGAGATTATTAAGACAAAAAAAGAACTTTATACCATAATATCAAAACATAGCGGTCAGTCATACGAACAAATAGAGAAAGACGGTGATAGGGATCATTGGCTAACTAGTTATGAGGCCAAAGAATATGGTATGATAGACGAGGTATTAATACGTAAAAAATAAATGAAACGATATTTTTTGCTAATAGTAGTCGCCTTGTGCGGATTATTTTTCTCCTGTTCCAAAACAACACAAGTGATAATAGATATACACGAAGTTAGCGAGGGAGATGTAGTTGTTGTCTATCAAGATCCCGATATGATAAAGGTAGGAGATAGAGAAAAGGTTGTTACAACTACACTGAAAAATGGTAAATGTGAGATTAATTTAGACACAATACAATTTGAGGGCAAAAGAAAGGAATGTTCTGTAACTATTACTAATAGGGCGAAAAATTTTGTAGCTACCTTACCTCTTATTGTAGAAAAAGGAAAGACAATAACACTCCGTGTAACAGGCGTAGGTGATTATTTAGCTCAAAAGAACGTACTTCAATTGGATTATAAGGGAAGTAAGTTTGCCGAGAGGTTTTCTAAATTTTGGGGAGATATTAATAATTCATTTATGGAGTTAAGTCGGCGGGGTAATGACAATAACATTTTCGTGGGACAGGTCAAAATAATAAAAGATTTCATCAAAGAATACCCCGATAGTGGCTATCCGTATTCTATTTTAATGAGTGAAATACAAGTCTTGTCAGATAAACAAAATCCTATTTTACAATATTGTACTGAATTATCAAATACCAAAAGCAATAACCCATGGCAGAAGTATCTTGTTGAGATGTACAAAGAAAAAATGGTGAAAAGAATAGCAGAAACTATGTTTGTATTCTCTGCACAAAACAAAGACGGCAAGACATTTACCGAAAGAGATATCAAAGGTAAAGTAATTCTTGTTGATTTTTGGGCTTCTTGGTGCAAACCTTGTCATGAGATTATGCCAAAGATACGTGAGATTTATAAGAAATATAAAGACAAAGGCTTAACTGTTGTTTCTATTAGTGTGGATACTAATCCTAATGATTGGTTGAAATATATAGAAAAAAATCCTTTTGAATGGATTTCTCTGTTAGGTAATGGTCAAGAAATAACTCAAAGATATAACTTCCAGTATATACCTTATATTATGATTGTTAATGAAAAAGGTAAAATATTGCAACAAGGTATAGGAATGGAGAATGTAGAGGAAGTTATAAAACAATATTTAGATAAAGAAAACTAAAAAAACACAGAAATAAATGGAGTTTTCCGCAAAACAAATTGCTGAATTTCTACACGGAAGAGTAGAAGGAGACGAAAACATAAAGGTAACTAAAGTTTGCAAAATAGAACAGGGCGAGAAAGGTTCACTTTCCTTTTTGGCTAATCCACAATATGCTCATTATATATATGATACCGAGGCGTCTATTGTAATAGTAAATGAAGATTTTTTAGTAGAAAAGAAAATAAATACAACTCTTGTTAGAGTAAAGGACGCTTACACTGCTTTCGCTACTTTATTGGGAATATACAATCAATATAGATTTGACCGCATAGGTATATCCTCCTTATCATTTATAGATAAGAGTGCAACGATAGGGGAAAATTGTTATATAGGAGAATTTGCTGTACTTGACAAACAAGTAACTCTTGGCAAGAATACTAAAATCTACCCTCAAGTTTATATTGGTGAGAATGTAAAAATAGGCAATAATTGTGTTATTTACGCCGGCGTTAAGATTTATCACGATGTTACGATAGGCGATAATTGTATCCTTCATTCTGGTGTAGTAATCGGAGCAGATGGATTTGGTTTTGCACCGCAGAAAGATGGATCTTTCAAAAAAATTCCACAAATTGGCACCGTTATCATAGAACAAGATGTAGAGATTGGGGCAAATGCTTGTGTAGATCGTTCTACTTTTGGTCCAACTATTATTCATAAAGGGGTAAAGATAGATAATCTTTGCCAGATTGCACACAATGTAGAAGTGGGTAGTAATACTGTTATGTCTGCGCAAACAGGTTTAGCAGGTAGTACCAAAGTTGGAGAAAATTGTCTCTTCGGTGGACAAGTTGGTTTTGCAGGACACATACAAATTGGTAATAAAGTTAAGATTGGAGGGCAAAGTGGTGTTCTTAATGACTTAAAAGAGGAGGGTCAATATTTAGGTTCTCCTGCTATACCATTACGAGAATTTATGCGTTCCTATACTTGTTTCAAACATTTACCTGATATAGAAAAACGTTTGTCAGAATTGGAAGATATTTTGAAAAATAAACAACAATAATCTACCAAAGAGTATTCTTTTAGTATGTCGCCACTGAAAAATATCATACAACAAGAAATCAAATCCTTATCTTATATAGATTGGGTGGATTGTTTTTCTATGGCGGTGTTGATTGGAGGTATTATCTACTCTCCTTTTCTTTTTACTGTAGGATTAACTTGTATGGTTATAAGGACTTTGTTTATCGGTTCTTTATCTCAAAAAATCCTTACCTTGAAAAAAAACTACAAAATCCTCCTTTGTCTACTTAGTATCTATATTCTAAATATTATTGGCTTAACCTGGAGCAAAGATTTAGGAGAAGGATTATTTGAATTAAATCATAAACTACCTTTTTTGGTGTTGCCATTATTTGCTTTGGTGGTTTGTCCGCCGAGAAAAGAGATCTTACATATAATATTATGTGTATATATTACCCTAATAACTATTGGTATCCTTATAGGTATTACTCATTATTTAGTGGATCCATACGCTGAGAGCAGAGTTTTAGTACCTACGGCAAGAAATATATCTTTTGCCTTCCATATTTGCTTTTCTGTGTCTGTGATGACTATAATGGCAAGCAGAAATCGTGATTTAAGAAAAATTCTCATCCCTTTAATTATCCTATTTTGCGTATATCTATTTATCGCTTCGTTAGTTAGTGGTTTGGTTACGCTGTTTATATTGGTGCTTGTGTCTCTTATCTATATATTGAGAAAAAGGAACAAGGTGTATTCTCTTTTCGCTACTATAATTGTTGCAATTGCCATTGTTTTTGGTAGTTATTGGGTTTATAATCAATATAAAAACTATTTTTATCCTAAACAACCTTTTGTTGATAATATCACAGAAAAGACAGACCGTGGCAATAGTTACGAGAATAATAATGATAAATCCATAGAGAATGGTTATTATGTCTCACAATACATTTGTCGTCAAGAGGTAGAGTGGGCTTGGAAGGAACGCACTGGACTTGATTTATCTGATTATTGCGAAGGTAAGCAAGGTATAGAAAGTTATAGGTATTGTAACGTTATCTATCGTTACCTCAACTCATTAGGAAAGAAGAAAAACGCCAAATCGGTACTTCAATTAAGCCACACAGATATACAAAATATCAAAAAAGGTTATTCTAACTACATTTATGCCGAACGCTTTTCCTTGAAAAAACGTTTATATCAAACTTTTTATGAGATAGAACGCTATCGTAGAACAGGAGATGTGCAAGAAATGTCCTTAATTCAGCGATTATTTTGGTCCAAAAATGCAGTAAATGTAATAAAACAACATTTGTTTATCGGTTGTGGTACAGGTGATGCACGTAATGAATTAGTTGCTCCCGTAATAGACTCTCATCCGGAATTATGTACAACAGGTTGCAATCCACATAATCAATTTATTTATATTCTTGTTGCCTTTGGTTTGGTCGGGCTTGTGGTTATGCTATTCTATGTATTTTATTTGCCATTAAGGTTAGATTTGTTTAAGAATTCTTATTTTGTTGTCTTCTTTATTATTGCTATCTGTTGGATGTTTGCCGAAAGCAGTTTCGAGAGTTACGAAGGTATGACCTTCATCTCCTCCCTTATGTCCTTCTTCTGCCTAAAAAACAAAAATTAGAAGAAAATAAAGTTCTTAATTTTTTTATTTATGTTTCCAACATCTCTGACAGAATTGCTTTTTGCTTATCCATATCTATTATAGTATCTCTTTTAATATTTTTAAGATATTCATTCAACATGAAATCATTCCGTCCTCTACTCTTATTTTCTTCTTTGGGAATAAAATCTACAACATTCATCAAATATTTTTCTTCAAAAGTCTGTGTTTTATCTTGTTTAGAATGATAATTGTATTTTAGATAATTAGTGTCCGGTAAAAATTACAGATAAAATAATTTCTTACCAAGATTTATCATAAAACCACAAAAATATTGCAATGTTTCACGCTCCCAAAATGTTCTATTTTTCCTATAAGGTCATTTTCGGTAGTCATATTTTGAGTAAAAATAGAGGAATTCTTCACTCTTGTAATTATTTAATTATGCGGCATTTAGAATAAGTACTAAAATCATCCAAATAGTTATTGATGTTATTCGGATAGTTATTGATGTTATTCGAATAGTTATTGATGTTATTCGAATGGTTATTGATG
>CAVGDP010000069.1:0-5542 GCA_963627985.1 uncultured Eubacteriales bacterium | reverse complement strand
ACTATTCAAATAAAATCAATAACTATTCAAATAACTTCAATAACTATTCAAATAAAATCAATAACTATTCGAATAACTTCAATAACTATTCGAATAACTTCAATAACTATTCAAATAAAATCAATAACTATTCAAATAAAATCAATAACTATTCAAATAAAATCAATAACTATTTTGATGATTTTAGTACCTGTGTAACTATTATACAATCAAATCATTACAAAGGTGTAAAATTCCTCTATCTTTACTCAAAATATACCCATAGAAAATGACCTTATAGGGAAAATAGAACATTTTGGGAGCGTGAAACATTGCAAGATTTTTCTATTTATGCTACTACTTTTAGCAAACAGTAATAACATTTTTTCTTTTCTACAAAAAAGGCTAAGCAAAATAATTTTTTTCTTCATAATACCTAAAATCAACTGTTCATATTATATTTTTTTGTAAATTTGCAAATCATTAAATCATTCTAAATAAGATAACAAAAAAATGGATACATATTTGTTGATATTCGCTATACAAACTATCTTGGTTTTTATAGGTTTATGGAAGATATTTACTAAAGCAGGTTACAAAGGTTGGTATTCTATCGTACCATTATATAATGTTTGGATAGCATTGAAAATAATCAACAAAAAATATTGGTGGTTTATCTATATGTTGATACCTTTTATCAACGTATATGTAACAATCCTCATATTTATAGAATTTGCTCGGTGTTTTTCTCATAAAGGGCTCGGATACCAAATACTTATTGCTATTTTTCCATGGGTAATGTTACCCCTAATGGGCTTTAATAAAGACAAATATATAGATCCTAAAACAGCACCTAAATACAAAATCAGTGTAGCAAGAGATTGGGCTGAATGTTTAATATTTGCAATAATTGCAGCAACAATAATTAGGAGTATGTCTTTTGAATCCTATCGGATACCATCGTCTTCTATGGAAAAAAGTTTGCTTGTTGGTGATTTCTTGTTTGTTAGCAAGATTGCGTATGGTCCTCGTATTCCTATGACAGTACTTTCTATGCCACTAATGCACCATACAATTCCACTTTTGAATATGAAATCTTATTTGGAATGGATAGAACTACCTTATCATCGCTTACCTGGTTTGGGAGAAGTCAAAAGAAATGATTGTGTTGTCTTCAATTTCCCTGACGGTGATACATTATCTACTGTTTATCAGAGCAATTTGAGTTATTATTCCTTAATTAGAGAGTATGGAAGGAGTAATGTTTGGAATGATAAGTCTCATTTCGGGGATATTATCGCACGTCCTGTGGATAAAAGAGAGAATTTCATTAAGCGTTGTATAGGTTTACCGGGCGAAACACTCAAAGTAGAGAACGGAGTTGTGTACATAAACGGCAAACGAATAGAATCGCCAAAAGATTTTCAATTAACATATTATGTACAAATAAAAGACGGATATTTTTTCAATGAAAAAGAGTTGATAAATATAGGAGTTAGTAAGGAAGATATACAAATGATGGAATTATATTATTATATCACTCTAACCAAAAGTCAAATTCAGACTCTAAAAAATAATCCTTATATAATTAATATACAACCTACTAATGAGAATAAAGGAGATTATTCTTTGATAGTTGATGATAATACTCCACTATTTTGTCAAATTCTCTTCCGTCCTGAATTAAGTGAAATAAAAGCATTTCTTTTAAGTGCAGGTATTAGTGAGGAGCAGATAAGTACTCTACGCAACTACCCTACTCTACCACTTAGCAAAGAGATTATAAAAAGTATCAAACAAGTTGATTATGTGGAGAAAATAGAACCTGTTTTAGTAATGAAAGGTTTCAAAAACAGAGATTTATTTCCATTTTCTAATACATTCAATTGGAATATAGACAACTACGGTAGCGTAACTATACCAAAGAAAGGTATGCAAATTGCGTTAAACGATGAAAATGAGATGTTTTATGGTCGTTGCATTAGGGTATTTGAGGATAATAAATTAGAAAAAAGAGGTAATGATTGGTTCTTAAATAACAAGAAAGCAACATCTTATACATTCAAAATGGATTATTATTGGATGATGGGAGACAATAGACATAATAGTGCAGATTCTCGTTATTGGGGCTTCGTACCAGAAGATCATATTGTCGGCAAAGCGTCATTTGTTTGGTTCTCTTGGAATAAAGATCAAAAAGGGTTAAAGAAAGTACGTCTTAATAAACTTTTCAGAATAGTAAAATAAAGAGAAATCATTGATTGTTATGGCAAAAGAGAAAAGAGGTAACATCTTGTTGCACATATCTGACGAAAAATTGCAACATTCACTAAATAAATATTTCTCAAGGAAGTATTATAGAGTTTTTCTAACCTCTACCGTTTCCGAAATATCCTTAATACTAAAAGATTATGCTATAAAATTCGTTATTTTTGAAGGAAAAAACGATTTGCAAACAAATATTGAGATAGCAAACAATATTTTGAAGGTAGATAATTATATAATAATCTATTTTATTTGTAACAATACGCAATCCACAGCAATTGTAGAACAAACAAATCCTAACTTTATAACACTAAAAACACCATTTTCTATTCACAAATTGATAGATAAAATGAATCTTTCCGCCTATCATATCGGTTTGAGCAGACAACAAAACACAAGTATCTCTATTGGTAAGTACAAATTCAATCCAAATAATAATTTATTAACTCTTAATAAAGAGGATTATAATATTTCGCAACATTTGAATAAAAAAGAAAGTGCTTTGTTGTTAATGCTTATGGATAATGAGGGACAAATTGTTACTACTCACAGAATTATAACTAATATTTGGAAAAAAGACGATCATCGTACGGCAAGAAGTATGAATGTTTATATTACTCATTTGAGAAAGTACTTATCTTTGGACGAAAATATTATAATTGAGAATAAGCACGCCGTTGGTTTTTCGCTTACAATCAACAAATAACAAAATAAAACGTATTCTTTTCCTATCATTCTCTCTTGTTGAGAAAATAATATCGCAAGTTATCAGAATAATATCAAAAGTTATCAAAATAGTATCGCAAGTTATCAGAATAATATCAAAAGTTATTCAAATAGTATTTGAAGTTATTAGAATGGTTATGAAGAAGAGGAAAATAGTCTATAAATAGTAGAGATTTTTTACTAAAATATCCCAATCAGTCTTTATACTCCAATTGTTAGCATACATTAAATTCAAACGATGAATTGTCGGAGTATCCAAATCTTTGCTATTAATGTTTTCCATTGAAGAAAAAATAGATTTTTTTAGTTTAGGTAGTTCGTTCAATTTAGTATCTTTCAAATTATATCCAACAAATGTCCTCTTATTCAGTATTATAAGAATATCATCTGCAATCGCTCTAAAATGATTTTTAGAAAAAATCAAAACAAATGGGAAAAACAGCAAAATCAATAACGCAAACGCTAAATCGAATAATCTCTTCTTGCGTCTGTTATCTATTGAATCTACGTTATTTACACTCATTACATAGATATCTGTTGGAGTGTTAATGGTATTGCTACCAATTATAAAATCCGTTACTTCTGGTGCTATCGTAAAACGTACATTTGCTTTGGAGAGATCTGCCATTATAGTAATTATCTTACTCTGTGATAAGGATTTGCTACAAAATATCACCTCATTTACGTGATATATTCTAATAATTTCTGCTATTTGCGACACATTACCAACAAAATACTCCGTATCTTGATTATTCTCTACACTAACAAGACCTATAAATTCTAATTTTAAGTTAGTTGAACGCAACAAAGAAGTTACTCTTTTCGTCTCTTGCTTATCTCCGACTATTATGTACGAAGAATAATTGTCGCTAATAGTCCAATGTCCTGTTTTTAGGTAATATATTAAATATCTTTCTATTAAAAGAATGAAAAAAGTTAGTAATGAACCCATTACAACCATTGCACGAGAATATCTTAACGTTGCTGGCATCAAAGAATACACAACCAAGATAGATATCATACCAAAAAAAACTCCTGCTATCAACTTATTTGGTCTGAATTTATTATATCCTCCGAACAAATACACACAAAATAACAATATTATTATATAAATCGGTATTGCAACCAGAATATAATGCTCGGGATAGTAATCCGGCGTACCCCAATAGTATGTTGCCCAGAATTTTTCCAAAAAATAAAACCCAATATAGACAAGTAAAAAATCCAACAAGGGTAATGCTATCTTTTTGAATATACGCGAAAAAAATGCTATCGTTGCTCTACCCCATATTGCTAATTTTATAATCAACGAAAATAGTTTTGTTTGCTTTTGTGATAGATGTTTTTTGGCAAAAATATCCATTGCATTATAGAAAGTATAGACATAATTCATAGAACCTTTCTTGGTACTCTCACCTTTGTAGTGAATAATGGAAGTATCGGCGAAATAATAGTTTTTATATCCCGATTGCGTTATACGATAGGACAGATCAATATCCTCACCGTACATAAAAAAAGTCTCATCTAACAATCCAATCTTATCTAATGCCTTCTTACGCAGAAACATAAAGGCACCAGCCAAAATATCAACCACATTAGTTTGGTCGTATGGCAAATTACCCATATAATAGCCACAATAACGCTTGCTTTTGGGGAAAATACTGCACAGACCTGTCATTTTACAAAAACAAACCCACGGAGTAGGAAAACCTCTTTTGCTCTCTTTCAATATTTTACCTTGTCCGTCAATCATTTTTACACCTAATCCCCCTGCATCTTGATGACTTTCCATAAAATTCAAACATTTTACGAAAGTATCCTCCTCCACTACGGTATCCGGATTTAATAATAGGACATATTCTCCGATAGATTCTCTAATAGCTTGATTATTTGCTTTGGCAAATCCTACATTCTCTTTGTTTTCAATAAGTTTTACTTCGGGGAATTTTCTTTTTAGCATATTAACAGAACCATCTACCGAATTATTATCAACCACAAACACCTCTCCTTCAATATCTTTCATTGCATTTCTAACACTCAAAAGACAATGTTCTAAAAAGTGTTCAACATTATAATTGACTATTACGATAGATAACTTCATTCTCTTTGTTTTTATTGAAAACACTACCTCCCCATAAAAGATAGCAAGTGCAAAGATACGAATATTTTTTCTATTTAATATAAATAACGCTATTTTAGATAACAAAAAAACACTCAATACACAACCTAACTACTTATAATCAGGTACTTTTCCAAGAATTACTCGTTTGTCTTACTTCTAATTATATATTACATTAAAATATACAGTCTGTCATTTTGTCAGTTTAGACATTGATCCAATAATATCAAATAATACTCTAATGATATTTGATTTTATTTTGATAAGTATTGAAGTTATTTGAATAACTATTAAAGTTATTTGAATAACTATTAAAGTTATTTGAATAACTATTAAAGTTATTTGAATAACTATTAAAGTTATTTGAATAACTATTAAAGTTATTTGAATAACTATTAAAGTTATTTGAATAACTATTGAAGTTATTTGAATAACTATTGAAGTTATTTGAAT
>CAVGDP010000068.1:0-7278 GCA_963627985.1 uncultured Eubacteriales bacterium | reverse complement strand
AATAACTTCAATAACTATTTTAATAACTTCAATAACTATTTTAATAACTTCAATAACTATTCAAATAAAATCAATAATTATTTGGATGATTTTAGTACTTATTTTAACTATTATATAATCAAATCGTTACAAAGACGAAGATTTTACCCATTTTTACTTAAAAAACACCCATCAAAAATGACCATATAGGGAAAATCTAATATTTTGGGAGCGTGAAACATTATAATATTTTGGCGTTTTTATGATAAATCTTGGTAAGAATTCTTCTATTTATTCTAAAATATTACTTACTATCTTTCAAATATATTTATTTGAGTTTTTGATTTATGTTACAACTTTTAGCAAACGTTAATGATTGTTTTATTGTTCTTGTATATTGCTTGTCTTTATTTAAGGATTTTGTTGTCTTGGATTTTGATACCCTCTAATTCCAAAAGTTTTGTCTTTCTCTCCAAACCACCTGCATAACCAGTAAGACTACCATTTGTTGCAACAACTCTATGACAAGGAATGATAATAGAAATAGGATTTCTCCCAACTGCTCCGCCAACGGATTGGGCAGATATTTTTCTATTCTCTTTTTGGGAAATAATATCGGCAATTTGTTTGTAAGTAATTGTTTGACCGTATGGAATGGTAAGTAAGATATCTATTACCTGTTTAGCAAAAGGAGAACAAAGTACTTGTATTGGGGGTATAAAGGAAGGTTTTTTGCCGGAGAAATAAACATCCAACCACATAGTTGTCTGTTCTAGTATCGGAGAATCGCCTTCTATGTAATTGTCTTTTAGAGTAGATGCGAAGTATTTTTGATTATAAAACCATAAGCCGATAAGATAATTCTCTTTCGTAGCAATAGTTATTTGTCCCAAAGGAGAAGAATATTTCTTAATCAACATAATTTTGATAGAGTTTTAATCATTTTTGAAGTTTTAGACTTAATAAATTCTAACAATCCTCTATTATAATATCGTTTTACGATTTTAAGAAAAAAAGATAAATACCCTTTTGCACAAGGCAATTGAAGTATTTATCTTTATTTAATAATAACAAAAATTCTTATGCTTTTTTTCTTTCTTTTAGGTGATTTGCTAATGCAATCAAATATCCTAAAACGATAAATGCACCCGGAGGCAAGATAAATAATAACATTCCATCGCCAGAGAATAATTTCACGCCAAAGATACTACCTGCACCCAAAATCTCTCTTAATCCTCCTAATAGGGTAAGTGCTAAGGCAAAACCCATACCTATACCTATTCCATCGCAAAGAGATTCTACTACATTATGTTTAGATGCAAACGATTCAGCACGACCTAATATAATACAATTAACTACAATTAGTGGAATATATATTCCTAATGAATCATCCAAAGAAGGTAAATAAGCCTTGATAATTAATTGTAGAATAGAAACCAAACTTGCTATTACAACTACAAAGCAAGGTATTCTGACTTTATCTGGTACTATGTTTTTTATAGCAGATATTACCATATTAGAACACATCAATACGAACATCGTACATAAACCCATAGACATACCATTAAGTGCCGAAGTAGTAGTCGCTAATGTTGGACACATACCAAGCACTAAGGCAAATGTAGGATTTTCTGTTATTATACCATTTATTATGATTTTTACTTTATTCATTGCTATTTCCTCCTTTTGTTTTTTGATATTTTTGGAAAGTATCGTACGCACATTGAACGGCAGAAAGAAAAGCACGCGATGTTATAGTAGAGGCTGTAATAGCTTCTATTTCTCCGCCGTCTTTGGTTACTGTGAATTTGGTTGTTGCAGGATTCTTGCCTCTTATATCGCCTTTGGCTTTGAACCATTCGCCTGCTTTTGCTCCTAAACCAGGAGTTTCGTTAGCCTCTAATATAGTATAATCGGATATAGTGCCATCTTTGTCCATTCCGACCATAATTCTTATTTTTCCGCCATAACCATCGTTGTTGTAAGTCTCTACTGCTGCACCTACTAATTGATTGTCTTTAGTTGCGGGGTATATAATGAAAGGATCTGTGTAATTGTCTAATTTTATTTTTACTTCTTGTTCTACTTTTGCGGTTTTATCTGGCAATACATCCTTTATTGCTTGCTCTTTGTTTTTTGTTTGAGCTTCGTTTATTGTATTTGCTGTCAAGGCATATGCTCCCGCTAACAAAGCGGAGGCTATTAAAGTAATGAAAGTTAAACTCATTACCATGTTTTTCATTGTAGATTCTAACTTTGCCATGATTCTATTTTGTTTTTTTATAACCGAATTTATCAGATTTAACAAATTTGTTGATTAGTGGTGTAACGGCATTCATTATTAGTATTGCGAATGAAACACCTTCTGGCATTGGACCAAAACAACGAAATATAATCGTTAGTAGTCCGCAACCGCACCCAAAGATTATTTGTCCTTTGTGAGTAATTGGAGAAGTTACCATATCTGTTGCCATAAATACTGCTCCTAACATCATACCGCCGGCAAGTAAATGATAAACTGGATTAACAAATTCATTAGGGTTTATCAACCAAAGTATTCCTGCGAAAATAAATGCACTACCCAAAAAAGAAACAGGTATATGCCAAGAAATAATCTTACGACATAGCATAAAGATACCACCTATTAAGATTGCCAAAGCAGATACCTCTCCAAAAGAGCCTCCTGTTGCTCCCAAAATCAAATCACTAATAGGAGGCAATTCTCCTCCGTGAGATATAAGATTTAGAGTTGTGGGACCAGTTGTAGCCTCTATTTCGCTACCACCGAATAAAGGGTCAGGCATAGGCCATTCGCTTAAAGCCACTGACGTCGGGAAAGAAAGGAATAGAAATACACGACCAACAAGAGCAGGATTGAAAGGATTCTTTCCTAATCCTCCGAAAGTCATTTTGCCAACCGCTATCGCAACTAACGATCCTATAATGACCATCCATAAAGGTATATTACTTGGTAGATTAAATGCCAAAAGTATACCTGTTATCGCTGCCGAGCCATCTATTACTGTGTTCTCGGTTTTTAATAAATATCTACCAATCAGCCATTCAAAAAACATACAAGAAGCAACGCTTACAAGAGTTACCAAAAGGGCTGAAATACCAAAATAGTATATTGCCACCAATAAAGCAGGCAATAATGCAATCACCACTCCCCACATAATCTTTTGTGTGGTTTGCGTACTATGTACGTGAGGTGAACCAGAAATAGTTAATAGTGCCATATTGTTCTTATTTAATTATTCTCTATCTTAACCATAAATATTATTTATCTGCAATACAAGTAGAAAAATAATAATTTTCTAAAAATTTATTTTATTTATCATTACTATAAAAGTAGTTACATCTCTCCTTATCCTAAAAACCTTTCTTATAATATCTATATTCTTTTCTTTCTTATAAAAACAATTTGCAAATTTAAGAAATTTTGAAGAATTATGTATAAAAATCTTTTGTTTTTTATTAGTTATTTATCAAAAGTTGCTAATTCTCACGCAGATTTTGTATTCTCTTTGTAGAATTAAATAACAAGAAAGAAGCATCTTTTAGCCTATTATTTCATTTAATTTAGTAAATATTATCTTTATAATCTACATTTTGTAGTTCACCAAGCAAAAAATTAGATTATATATTGAGACTACGAATTTTTTGTTTAATACTCTCCTTATCTATACCGCAAAGAGTCTTCAATTGACTAACACTACCTTGCTCAATAAATTTATCCTCTATACCAAGTATAGATATAGATTGTTTATAATTATTTTCATTAGCATAATTAACGATACTCCACCCAAATCCACCTATCTTAACGCCATCTTCTACGGTAATAATATTATTATATGTATCAAAAATATGTTTTAGCATATTTACATCCAAAGGTTTTAAGAATCTAAAATAATATAATCCCACATCTATACCTTCTTGTCTCAACTCATCCACCGCTTGTATGCATTCATTACCTATTGTTCCGATAAAAAGTACTGCCGTTCGCTTTCCTTTGTAAATTTGTTCGCTCTTACCTATTTCTATTGTTTGAAAATCTTGATGCCAATTCTTTACAAATCCTTTTCCTCGCGGATACCTAATAGCAAAAGGCTTATCCGTGGATAGAGAAGTAAACATTAAATTACGTAATTCTATTTCGTCCTTTGGAGCAGAGATAATCATATTAGGAATCATATTCAAATACGCCAAATCAAACACACCGTGATGAGTTGCTCCGTCCTCACCGACCAAACCTGCTCTATCAATACAAAGAGTTACAGCAAGATTCTGCAAAGCAATATCATGAATAATTTGATCAAACGAACGTTGTAAAAAAGATGAATAAATACAACAGAAAGGTCTAATATTTCTTGTAGCAAATCCTGCTGATAGAGTAACGGCATGTTCTTCTGCGATACCGACATCAAAAGTCCGTTGCGGAAATTTAGCTCGCATCTCATTCAAACAAGAACCTGTTAGCATAGCAGGAGTAATGGCAACAATATTATCATATTTTGAGGCTAATTCAACAATAGTCTTCCCAAAGACTTCTGCAATCTTCAAAGGCTCGTCTTTACTATTTGTATTGTTTTCTATTATTCCTGTTTTAGCATCAAATACGCCAGGTGCATGATATATTGTAGGGTTATGCTCTGCAATAGGTAATCCTTTACCTTTCGTTGTTATGATATGCAAAAGTTTTGGACCGGATATTTTCTTTAACTTCTCTATTGTAGTTATCAAAGTTGGTAAATCATTTCCATCTATTGGACCAAAATAACGAATATGTAACGCCTCAAAGAAATTACTTTTGCCCGAGAAAAGATTTTTGAACGAAAGAAGCATAGATCTTAATATGGTGCGATGTTTGTTGTATGTGTTAGTATTACCTCCCAAGGCGTTCCATATTTGATTCTTTACTTTATTATATTTAGGGGAAGAAGTTATTTGAGTAAAATACTGGCTCATTGCCCCTACTTTGCTATCTATACTAATACCGTTATCATTAAGAATAACTAATAAATTAGCATTTGTAGCACCTGCTTGATTCAACGCTTCAAAAGCCATACCACCTGTCATACTCCCATCACCAATTACAGCAATATGAAAACTATCATCTCTCTTGTTGATTTTATCTGCCAACGCCATTGCCAAAGAAGCAGAAACCGATGTAGAGGCATGTCCTACCCCGAAACTATCATAAGGACTTTCACTCCGTTTTGGAAATCCGCTCAATCCATTGAGTTTTCTTATGTCTTTGAATTGTCCTCTCCTGCCTGTAAGTACTTTATGTGCATAAGCTTGATGACCAACGTCAAAGACCAAAGTATCATTTGGTACATTAAAAACATAATGCAAAGCCACTATTAGTTCTATTGCCCCTAGGGATGAAGCCAAGTGTCCAGGATTTGTACTTAATACGTCTATAATATATGAACGTAATTGCTCACAAAGTGTTTTTAACTCATCTATATTAAGTTTTTTTACATCATCGGGTGAGTTTATTTTATCTAAAATACTATACCTAATATTTTCGTCCATCACTAATTAATCTAATTGCCAAAAATAAATTGCAAAGTTACAAAAATAAGTTATAACAATAGAAAAGAAGATAGAATTTATTAATTTTGCTTTCTCAAAACGAAGTGAATTTTTTATGATTAAACGTCCGATAATAATACCATTACTCATTTTTATTACCATAATTATTTTGGTCGATATCTTTCTGCCAACTATCTTTATAAGAGATCATTATATCAAATATATAAATCAAACTACTACTTTCAAATATCTCATCATAGATACCCCAACAGAAACCCCCAAGACATATTCTTATACTGCCAAAATAATTGCTTATAAAGATCTATCAACTAATCTTTGGCACAAAACTAACGGTAAAATCAAAATATATATCTCTAAAACAAACCAAGAGGACATACAAAATAGAATATTAAATTACGGAGATGTTATCATTATAAATAATAATCTTCTTCCGATTCGTAATTTTGACTCCACTTCTTCTTTTGATTACGCGCGATATATGAGACATAAAAGAATATATCATCAAGTCTTTGCGAAGGATTTTGTTTTCTGTGAAAGCAATCAAGGAAATAAAATAATTGCAATAGCAATAAAAACAAATCTTTGGTTAAAGAATAGAATACAACGAACAAATATGCAAATAGATCAAAAGAATCTTGCCATCGCTCTACTACTTGGAGACAAGAAAGATTTAAGCAGAAACATACGACAACATTTCAATATTTCAGGTTTGGCACATATACTTTGCGTATCGGGTTTGCATATTATGTTAATTGTTAGTGCTTTTTCTTTTGTTTTGAAAAAAGTCCTGCCTTTTGGTTTGAATAGTGTATATATAAGAAATATCATAATGGTTTTACTTTCCTGGATAATGGCTTTTATTGTTGGCTTAACGCCTTCTGCTTTAAGGGTTGCAACTATGATTTCTTTGCTTACATTATCAAAATTCACCTCTCTTAATGGAGATAAGACAAATATTTTATTAGTTACCGCTTTTATTTTTCTTTGTTTTGACCCATTGGTATTATTCAATATCTCTTTTCAATTATCATTTCTTGCCGTATTGGGTATAGTTAGTTTGTCGCCATATATGAAAAATTTCTTCAACGAACGTCTAAAAACAGAGAATTCGTTACTCAAATCCTTATTATCTAACGCAATTACAACTACATCTGCTCAAGTATTTACTTTTCCTATTATTCTTATCAATTTTGGACGATTTCCTCTATTCTTTCTTATTACAAATCTGATAGTTATACCTTTTCTACAATTAATCTTAGTCTCTATCATCGTATTGATAGTATTTGTGGATATACCTTTATTAAACACTATTTTGGGATATATCTGCAATTTGGAAATGTCTCTATTATTATCCATTGCAAGTATCACGGACAAATTAACTATCATATAAGTTTATATATAGTATCCTCTAAAATATATCTATTTATATATAACCACTTTATTTTCAGAGAAAATTCCAAATAAAACAATATTCCAACTCCCCTTTTCTAAAAAAAACTTTAAGTACTCGTTGTATTATAATTTTTCTACCCCTTTTCACTTCGTGAAACATTGCTTAAATTTTTGCGATAGGGAAAATAGATCATTTTAAAGAAATAGAAATTCGAATAGTATCGCATTTCGTCAAAATAAAATCAATAACCGTTCAAATAAAATCAATAACTATTCGAATAACATTAATAACTATTCGAATAACATTAATAACTATTCGAATAACATTAATAACTATTCAAATAA
>CAVGDP010000067.1:297-5924 GCA_963627985.1 uncultured Eubacteriales bacterium | reverse complement strand
TCAATAACTATTCAAATAAAATCAATAACTATTCGAATAACTTCAATAACTATTCAAATAAAATCAGATATTATTTTGATGATTTTTGCACTTATTCTAACTATTATATAATCAAATTATTACAAAGATAAAAAATTCCTCCATTTTTACACAAAAAACGTCCCTCAAAAAAGACTATATAGGGAAAATAGAACATTTTGGGGTCTTAAAATAAGGTGTGATTTTTGTATTTTTACAACACGTCGAAGTAAGAAAATTATTCCTTCTTCTATTCATAAATATTAGTGTCCGATAAAGATATTTACTTAGGATTTTTTCTTCTTTCGTCTTATTTCTATCGGACACCAACAATTAATCTTCAATAATTAACAAATATTATTGATTAAACCTTTTATAATAATTTGATGTTGATATACTTTTTAGGATTTTTCTTAATATCTTCTATCAAAAGATTGAGATTTTCGGCACTCTTTGTGAGATTATTATACAATTGTTCATCATTAAGTAACTGCCCCAAATTACCTTTGCCGTCCTCTATTTTCTTCAAACTACTACTTAAACTATTCAAAGAGGTATTCACCTCATTAAGTGTAGATTTTATTTTCTCTACATCTATACTATCCGTAATAGTTAGGACATTTTTGGTAATACTCTCTATATTTGTAACAATATTATCAAGTTTTGCTTTATCTTTATCTATCAATGTATCCACATTAAGAGTGATATGTTCTAATTTTTGTGAGACATTATTTATATTTTGAATAGTGGATTGAATATTTTGTCTTGTTTGCTCGTTGAACGTCCTATTGAGTGTAGCCGAAAGAGTATCAATACGAAGAATTACAGAGGATAAATTCTGTACCATTGGAGATATTTTTTTTGTTAAAGCATCCATTAGTCCCTCTTCTGCATATCCCATAATAGTATCTTTACGCTGCAACATTTCGTTACTTGTACCAACTTCTATTCTTAGTGCTTTACCTTGCAACAAGCCATCATCAAACAATACTAATTTAGAATCTTTGGGTATTTTTAGTTTTTTATCTATTGAAAGTTCTACTAAAAATTTGGAGTTCTGCATATTCATCGGTTCTATATCCTTAATATAGCCAGCTTTCATACCATTAATATAGACATAACTACTAATGTGCATCCCTTCTACGTTGTCATATACCGCATAATAGTTGATATTGGTCGAAAACAAACCATTGCCTTTGAGAAATTTGATACCAAAGAATAGTATTATTAAGGTTGCTAATCCTGTTATACCTATTTTGAATTCGTTAGTTATTTTCATATTTTATTTTACTTACTTTGTTTTGTTTTTTATTTCTTTTGTCTGCGATTTGCTTCTGCTATACTTATTCTTTTTCCATCATAGAATGCTACAACGAAAGCATCTTTATATTTTTCTCTTATTTTATCTTGGTATTGTAAAGCCTCTTTCTGTGTTGCAAACATTCCTGTCGTATATTTCCACACTCCTTTATCTTGATAAGCAAAAACATCCTCCAAAGAAGCCAAATCTGGATTATTATCTTTGTTTATGTATGTAGGAGAAGACAAGAATTGTATTCTATATATAATAGCAGAACCTGTTTTTTGTATATTTTGAATAGAATCGGTTATTTTCTTTTTCTCATCACTTGTCATAGAATTGTATTTAGTATTATTAGACGCCGTACTTGTGATACTATCCAAAGAGGATGTATTTTGTGTTTGATTAGTTAATTCTTGTTGCAAACGTAAGTTATCTTGTCTTATTTTTTCTTTTTCTTGTTCTTCCGCAGGTATCAATTCTTGCAAAGATAATATCTTATCGTTAAGATTATCTACCTTATTGCGATACATACATATAGCCCTAAAAAGACAACTTGCTATAACCCATTGACCATATTCGCTTCCGATAAATTCTTCTTCTTTTGTATTGGATATAAATCCGATCTCGGTTAAGACAGCAGGCATTGCTGCTTTCCATAAGACCACAAAATTGGCTTGATGTACGCCACGATTACGAAAAGGTACGTTTTGCTTGTATTCTGCTTGCACTTTGGCGGCGAAATCCAACGAATTATTCAAATAAGCATTCTGATACAAAGACAGAAGTATATCACTTTCGGGAGAAGAGAAGTCAAATCCTTCATAATTCTGTATTGCATTGTTTTCGGTTAAGATTTCGGCGTTTTCTTTTTTGGCAACTTCCAAATTACTTTCCGTCTTACCTAATCCCATAGCGTATGTTTCTGTACCACCTGCGGATTTAGATGTGGAGGAATTGCAATGAATAGAAATGAAAAGGTCAGCGTTGATTTTATTAGCGATTGTAGAACGTTTGTATAAATCTACGTCCTGGTCTATTACTCTTGTGTAGTACACTTTAACAGATTTGAGATTCTCGTTAATTAGTTTGCCTAACTTGATAGCAACACTTAAAGTAATATCTTTTTCTTTGTATTTGCTACCTATTGCACCTGGTTTATTGCCTCCGTGTCCTGCATCTATGACAACTTTATCAAACTTATTTACATTTGTATTTTCTTGTCCAAATGTCTGTTCTACAAATATTAAGATACAACACCAAACAAACACAAACCCTAAAAACGACCTCCCCTTATCCATTAATTTATTGTTATAAATAAAAAAAAACTTAACTTTGCAAATTCGTTACAAAATTAATAATTTTAATTTGTATAACGGTTGATAAAAAGCAAAAAAGCACATATTTCACTGAAAAAAGAATTATTCTTTATCTTTTTTCTACTTTGTTTTTCTGTTGTAATAGCAAAGCCATCAGTTTTTTATGTTCTCCAAACGGATACTTTACTTACTTCTACCGATACTTTATTAAATAGTGATTCCATAAGAGTAATAACCAAAACAAATAAGATAAAAAACAGAATAAATTACACCTCATCGGACTCAATTTGCTTTGATTTAGATCAAAAAAACATATATTTATTCAATAATTGTAACGTAAAGCAAGACAAAATAGAATTAACAAGCGGAAAGATTACCATAAATCTTGATTCTAATTTACTATATGCTATGCCTTTGAGTGATACTCTACCAGATTCTTTAATGCAGTATCCTATTTTTGTAGAAAACGGCACATCCTACAAAAGCAAGCAACTAACATACAATACAGACAACGGCAAAGGTATAATAAAAGGAATGTTTACCGCTCAAAAAGAAGGATATTTGCACGGAGAGAAAATCAAAAAGATTGATGATAGTACGCTATACGTTGCAAATGGCACATTTACTACTTGTCCTAATGAAGAAAGTCCTCATTTTGGTTTTACTTTTTCCAAAGCCGAGATTGTAACCAATGACAAAATCATAACAGGTCCTATCGGTTTACAAGTAATGGGTATCTCTCTTCCGTTAGGTCTTCCTTTTTCTTATTTTCCTTTTACAGATAAACAAAAAAGTGGACTTCTTATGCCAACGTATGGTTATGCCAGTAATCGTGGTTATTATCTGCGTAATTTAGGATATTATTTTGCTATTAGCGATTATATAGATCTCGCACTACAAGGTGATATTTATACTAACTTGTCTTACGCAATTAACGCCAAAAGTAATTATGTCAAAAGATACAAATACAGAGGTAATTTTTTGGTACGATTCGAAGAAAATCATTCGGGATTAAAAAACACCAACACTTATACCTCACAAAAAGATTTCAAAATACAATGGTCTCATACGCAAGATAGCAAAGCTCATCCTTATAGAACTTTTTCGGCTAACGTCAATTTAGTTAGTTCCAAATACAATCAAAATACTTATTCCTTAAACGACTATTTCAATAACACCACTACCTCATCTATTGCTTTTAGTACTCAATTTGGTTCCGCATGGAATTTCTCTATTAATTTAGGCGAGAGTTATAATGTCAATACCAAACAAATTTCTTTGTCTTTACCTTCTGCTACATTGTCCTCTTCTCAATTTCATCCTTTCAAATCCAAACACCCAAAGGGTAAATCGCATTGGTATGAGGACATAACCTTTTCTTATCGTATGAGTTTAACGAATTCTATTGACACGTACGATTCATTATTATTCAAACCGGATATTTTCAAACGCATGAAAAATGGCGTTCAGCACTATATACCAATCCAATTAAGCACCAAAATTATGAAATACCTAACCTGGACCAACTCTATCAACTACACCGCAAGATGGTACATCCAATCCGCTCACAAAGCTTACAATTCCGAGACCGGACTAATAGACAAAGATACCATATTTGGCTTTACAACCAACCGAGACGCCTCTTTCTCGTCCTCTTTGAATACGCGTATTTATGGAATGTTCGTCTTCAAAAAAGGATACCTTCAAGCATTGCGACATGTTATTAACCCTGTTGTATCTTTTACTTTTACGCCTAATTTTTCCTCTCCCTCGTTAGGATTTTACGATTATTATATTGATGGCAATAACCAAAAAGTCTATTATTCTAAAACCGAAGACGGTGCTTTTGGCTCACCTCCTTCTGCAAAAAGCGGAATAATCAATCTTAGTATCAATAATTCTTTGGAAGTAAAGGTAAAATCCTCAAAAGATACCATAACGGGTAGCAAAAAAGTAGTCTTATTAGAGAATTTTGCCATATCCACCGGTTACGATCTAACCAAAGACACTTGTAATTGGCAACCTTTGAGATTATCCGCCCGCACAACTTTATCCAAAAAGTTAGTAATCAATTATTCTTCCTCCTTTACTCCGTACGTATTGAACGAAAACAACACAATTATCAATAAATTTCTCTACAACGAGCAAAACAAATTATTCACCAAGCAGAACTCTCAATGGAATTTGTCCTTATCGTGGAGCATAAACTCCAAAAAATCCTCCACAAACCCTAATATTTCTCCTACTGAAATGACTTATTCTCCTTTTGTAAACAATTTGGAGACTTTGCCCGATATAGTAGATTTTGCTATTCCTTGGGATTTATCCATAACAGGTAATTATTCGCGTTTGAGTACTTATATTGTTGCCATAGCGGGCTATAATACTAACAAATCGGCTACACTTTCTGCTACTGGTAATATTACTATTACGGATAATTGGAAGGTCGGTTTTCGTACGGGTTATGATTTTATCAACAAGGATTGGACCTACACTTCGTTGGATTTCTATCGTGATTTGCATTGTTGGGAATTACGTTTCAATTGGGTTCCTTTTGGTTATCGTACGGGTTGGAATTTTACTATTAACGTTAAGGCGGGCATGTTACAAGACTTAAAATACGAGAAACGTAACGACTTCCGCAATCGCCAAAACTACTACTAATATTTCACCCTTTCATAATTTTCTATTAGTGTCCACTAAAATATATTTATTTAGATATAACTAATTTATTTTCAGTGAAATTTTCAAATAGAATAATATTCCAAGCCCCCTTTTTCTAAAAAAACGTTAAGTAGTCGTTAAATTATAATTTTTCTAATATTTTTCACTGCGTGAAATATTGCTTAAATTTTTACGATAGAGAAAATCTAACATTTTAAAGAAATAGAAATCCAAAATCACATTTCGTCAAAATAACTTCAATAACTATTCAAATAACTTCAATAACTATTCAAATAGTATTAATAACTATTCAAATAACTTCAATA
>CAVGDP010000066.1:0-5298 GCA_963627985.1 uncultured Eubacteriales bacterium | reverse complement strand
ATAACTTCAATAACTATTTTAATAACTTCAATAACTATTTTAATAACTTCAATACTTATTTTAATAAGTACCGTACTTATTTTGATTATTACTGCAAAATTTAATTTTATATAATTGTGTTGAAAAATTTTTTATTCTACTACTCTACTTTTGTCAAAGATTAATATTTTTTTATCTTTTTTCTTTCCATTAAATATGTTCTATAGTGGTAATTATAAATACATTATGAAGTAATTAACAATTAATAGTTGAAAACTTTCATCAATAATATTTGCACACAATACGAATAATTTTTAATTTTGCAAACACAAAACTTTGTAAGATATGCGACAATTAAAGATAACAAAATCTATTACCAATCGTAATGACAGTGCGTTGTATCAATACCTACAAGATATAAGCAAAGAGCCACTTATTACTGCGGATGAGGAAGTTTTGCTTGCTCAAAGAATTAAAAACGGCGATAGAAAAGCATTAACAAAACTTGTGAATAGTAATTTGCGTTTTGTTGTCTCTGTTGCAAAACAATATCAAAATCAAGGATTACCATTATCAGACTTAATAAACGAAGGTAATTTAGGTTTAATAAAAGCAGCAGAACGGTTCGATGAGACAAGAGGGTTCAAATTTATTTCTTTTGCTGTTTGGTGGATACGTCAAAGCATCTTACAAGCCATTGCAGAGCAGAGCCGTCAAATAAGAATACCTTTGCATCAGGTTGGTATGTTAAATAAGATAAAGAAAGAAATAGCACGTTTGGAACAATTATACGAACGTCCTCCATCTATAGAAGAATTATCCTCTGCGTTAGATATACCAAAAGAGAAATTAATGGAGACTATGTCTGCAGGTAATAATACTTTGAGTGTTGATGCACCTATGACGCAAGATGAAGATATGACTATGATAGATACTATTGAGCAGGATAGTGTAGCAGATACGGATGATATTGTAATGAAAGAGTCCTTAACAAATGATATTGCAGATGTATTATCTACTCTTCCTCCGATGGAGAGAGATGTATTGAATCAATATTTTGGAATTGGGCAGAATCGTTCATTAACATTGGATGAGATAGCAGAGAAGAATAATATGACAAGAGAGAGAGTTAGAAAGATAAAAGAGAGAGCTTTAGGACGATTAAGAAAAACAGACAAAACACAAAAATTAACTAAATATTTATGTCAGTAGATAATACATATATTGTTTCAGCAAGGAAATATCGTCCGACTACATTTAAGAGTGTAGTGGGACAAAGTCATGTTACATCTACTTTACAGAATGCTATTAAATCTAATCAACTAGCTCAAGCGTTTTTATTTTGTGGTCCTCGTGGAGTTGGTAAGACGACTTGTGCAAGAATTCTTGCCAAGACAATCAATTGCACTAATGTTAGTGAAGATATAGAAGCGTGTAATGAATGTGAAAGTTGTGTTACTTTCAATAATAATGCCTCTTTGAATATTATAGAATTAGATGCAGCAAGTAATAATAGTGTAGAGGATATAAGAGAACTTGTTCAGCAGATTAATATACCGCCAATGAATGGTAAATACAAGGTATATATAATAGATGAGGTTCATATGTTATCTACCGCAGCCTTTAATGCCTTTTTGAAAACATTAGAAGAGCCACCTAAATACGCAAAATTTATTCTTGCTACCACAGAAAAACACAAAATACTCCCAACAATATTATCACGTTGTCAGATATTTGATTTTCATCGTATAACAGTAAAAGATATTTCAGAACATTTAGCATATATTGCAAAACAAGAAAATGTTAATGCCGAGACGGAAGCTTTAGATCTTATTGCACAAAAAGCCGATGGCGGTTTGAGAGATGCTTTAAGTATGTTTGATTTAATGGTATCCTTTACAAAAGGTAATCTAACTTATGCGTCCGTTATAGATTCTTTGAATATTCTTGATTACGATTATTTCTTCCGTTTTGTTGATTATGTGATTACTTCAGATTTATCTTCTTGCTTATTATTATTTGATGAAGTTTTATCAAAAGGTTTTCAAGGCGATATATTTGTTGATGGTTTGAGTAATCATATTCGTAATCTTTTAGTTTGTAAAGATCCCAAAACTGCAACTCTTTTGAATGTACCACCAAGTGTTCAAGAAAAATATTTCAAACAATCTCTAAACACTCCTATATCTCTACTTCTTAATTCACTATCTTTTGCTAATACTACTGCAATGGAATATAAAAGTTCTACTAATAAACGACTTTGTGTGGAACTTATGTTGATGAAAATGTGTAATATAATGAATAAACTATCACAAAGACAATCTACTACCCCAACACAACAACCTACCAACACAACTTCCCCTCAACAAACCACATCTCAACCAACTAATACCCCACAATCAAATATATCGGCTGAAAAAAAAACTCTATAAGTGAACCCTCTATTTTCGTATCACCTTTTACTATCAACAAAGATAATATTTTAAGAGTAAAAAAAGAAAACGAAAAAACTACTAATTATGTACAATTCGATATAGAAGAAGTAAAAAATGCTATAAAATTATATATAGAAAGAATAAAGAAACAAATAGAAACTATTAGTTTTCCATCCGATAATAACGAACAAGATGATATTGAGTCGTATAATACTAATAATGAAGATTATCTCAATAATACCGAAATAGAAAAGAAACAGAGATTAATTAATTTGGAACTAACCTTATCCGATGCAGAAATAAAACCATATAAATCAGAACCTTTTTTGGCACAAATTTTTGTTTCTACGCAAGATAAGAAAGATATTATAGACAATATACGTAAGGATTTAATCTTGTTTGTAAATAATCAATGCCATTACCCAGAACTGCGATTAGAAGTTATAAACACCAACCCCGATGATAAAAAAATTATTGCAACTTCACCGATAGAGAGATTTAAGGTCCTTATGAATATAGCACCAGCTATTAATATCTTGAAGGATAGTTTCAAATGCGAAATAAAATATTAACAAAAACAAAACAATAAATTGATTTTGTAAACCAAATAAAAAAAATAAACAATAATGAAAAAAGCGTATGTATTTCCAGGTCAAGGTGCCCAATTTATTGGAATGGGAAAAGACCTTTACGAACACAGTACAGAATGCAAACAAATGTTTGATAAAGCCAATGATATTCTTGGTTTTAACATTACAGAGATAATGTTTAGTGGTACAGAAGAAGACTTGAAACAAACAAAAGTTACTCAACCAGCAGTTTTCTTACATTCAACTATCTTAGCAAATGCTATGGGCAATGAATTTAAGCCCGATATGGTTGCAGGACACTCATTAGGAGAGTTTTCTGCCCTTGTTGCATCCAAAGCAATGTCTTTTGCAGATGGTTTGAAGTTGGTCTCTATTCGTGCTAATGCTATGCAAAAAGCATGCGAAAAGAACCCAAGTACAATGGCCGCTATTATAGGGTTGGAAGACTCTGTTATAGAACAAGTTTGTGCAACAATTACAGATGAAGTTGTCGTACCTGCTAATTATAATAATCCAGGACAATTAGTAATCTCTGGGTCTATTGCAGGAATAGAAAAAGCCTGTCAATTATTAAAAGAAAAAGGTGCTAAACGTGCTTTACCTTTGAAAGTTGGTGGTGCATTCCATTCTCCTCTTATGGAAAGTGCAAGAGTAGAATTAGCAAAGGCAATAGAAGAGGCACAAATATCCACTCCTATTTGTCCAATCTATCAAGATGTTAATGCTTTGCCTGTAACAGATCCAAAACAGATAAAAGAAAATCTTATCAAACAATTAACTTCTCCTGTACGTTGGACACAAATTGTTAAAAATATGTTAGCAGATGGAGCAACAACGTTTATAGAAGTTGGACCAGGTACAGCACTACAAGGTATGATAAAGAAAGTTAAAGCAGATGTTGAGCTAATCTCTGCAAGTATTTAATAATATAGTTATTATATATCAAATTTAAGGGGTATCGTATTAATACTCCTTAAATTGTTTTCTATTATTTTTTATCCCTTAATGAATAATAATTCTTTCGCTTCTAATATAGAATCCATAATAAAACAAAAATAAAATACAGTCATAATGAATAAACGTTTTTTCTCTAATCTTCTGATCATAATTGCGATATCAATTATTCTACTAATTAATCCTTTTTATTCGTGTAGATTTCCTAGCAAACAAATTGATAATAACGCAAATATCTCTACCAAAGAGGTTGTTTCGAATGATACCATAGATTCTTTATCAAAGCAAGAAATTGATTTATTGAAACCTTCCAAGATAGAGAACGAAATACTTCTTATAAGAAAAGCCTATATTGTCTCATATAATACTGAAAATAAGATACCTAATTGGGTAGCCTGGCATCTAACAAGACAACATACAGAGGGAAATATTGAACGCAAGAATAATTCTTTTCATAAAGATGAACAAGTACCGAAACCTCGTGCCGAAAATTCTGATTATAAAAAGAGTGGATGGTCTCGTGGTCATATTTGTCCCGCAGGAGACAATAAATGGAACGAAGATGCTATGCAGGAATCTTTTCTTTTGACTAATGTTTGTCCTCAAAATCCTAATCTAAATAGTGGTGTTTGGAATCAAATAGAAATTACGTCTCGCCGTTGGGCAGAAAAATTTGGAGATGTGTATATAATTAGTGGCCCTATTCTCTATAAACAAGAGCATCAAACAATTGGAGAAAATAAAGTGGTCGTTCCTGAGGCTTTTTTCAAAATTATTGTACGTCTTAATAATGATCCAAAGGGTATTGGTTTTGTTTGCAAAAATACTGACTGCGATAAGAAAAAGGATTTGTATGTAAATTCTATTAATGAGATAGAACGTTTGACAGGTATCACTTTTTTCCCAACTCTTTCCAAAGAAATTTCTAAAAAAATCAAACAAGAAGCAAATATAAATGATTGGGAATAAAAGAAAAAGAAAGATAATTTCAATAAACGACCAAAACAAAAACATACATAACTCACTTACTCTAATTTACTACAAAAACGCAAAAATATTGCAATATTTCACGCCCTCAAAATGTTCTATTTTCCCTATATAGTCTTTTTTTAGGGGTATATTTTGAGTAAAAATGGGTAAAATTTTCGCCTTTGTAATTATTTGATTATATAATAGTTAAATAGATATTAAAATTATCAAAATAGTTATTGATTTTATTCGAATAGTTATTAAGTTTATTCGAATAGTTATTGATTCTATTCGAATAGTTATTAAGTTTATTTGAATAGTTATTGATGTTATTCAAATAGTTATTGAAGTTATTAAAATAGTTATTGAAG
>CAVGDP010000065.1:0-5209 GCA_963627985.1 uncultured Eubacteriales bacterium | reverse complement strand
CAATAACTATTTTAATAACTTCAATAACTATTTTGATAACTTCAATAACTATTTTGATAACTTCAATAACTATTTTAATAACTTCAATAACTATTTGAATAACTTCAATAACTATTTTAATAACTTCAATAACTATTTTAATAACTTCAATAACTATTTTGATAACTTCAATAACTATTTTGATAACTTCAAACATTATTTTAATAAAACAATAAAACGATTTAAATAGAGTGAAAAAAGTCTTAAAGATATGGGATGTTGATTAAATTACTTATTTTCAGAAATTAATGTTTGCAAAAAAAGAAAAACTTATTGTTTTTTTATATCTAATTAATAAAAATTTCATAATTTTGCAAACCATAATGAGACAGCAGACAATAGAAAACATAGTTGAAATAGAAGGATGTGGATTGCATACAGGTAAAAAAAGTAAAGTAAGATTATTACCCGAAGAATCCAATAAAGGTATATATTTCGTTCGTACAGATATAGATACAAAGCCTACAATTAGAGCAATAGCAGAAAATGTAAGCGACACTTCAAGAGGTACCACAATTACTGAAAACTCTTATTCTGTTTCTACAATAGAGCATTTGATGGCTACTTTGATGGCAAATGAGATTGATAATTTGCGTATTGAAGTAAATTGTGAGGAATTACCTATCTTGGATGGTAGTGGAAAATATTGGTTAGAATTATTAAAAAAAGGGAAAATAAAGCAATTAGAAGCAGAAAAACAATATTTTGTCATAAAACGTCCCTTTCATTATGTATCAGAAGACAAAAAAGTAGAATTTTGGGCGTTGCCGAGTGAGAATTTTACAGTTACATGCACAATAGATTTTGATTCGGATTTGATAGGAACACAAATGGCGAAACTACAAAATAAGGAAGAATTTAATACAGATTTTGTTAATTGTCGTACATTTGTTTTCTTGTCAGAAGTTTCAGCCTTAATGGATAGAAATCTAATCAAAGGTGGAGATTTGGATAATGCTATAGTTTTTGCTGATAAAGTTTTGGACGAGAATACTACAAAGAAATTAGCAGACTTCTATGGTAGAGATATTTTTAATATAAAAGTAGAAAGAGGAATAATTAATACCATAAAATTACAATATAATAACGAGTGTGCAAGACATAAGTTATTGGATTTTATGGGAGATATCGCACTCGCAGGAGTTAATATCAAAGGTGAGTTTGTTATCATTAGACCAGGACATAAATCTAATACCGAATTTGCAAAAAAATTAAAATATATGAACGTAGAGAATAATATACCAATTTACGATCCTAACAAGGAACCTATATTTGACACAATGGCAATAAAAAAACGTCTTCCACATCGTTTTCCTATGCTTTTGATTGATAAAATAATAGAGGTAGGTGAGGATTATATTGTCGGATTAAAAAATGTTACGATTAACGAAGATTTCTTTAATGGACATTTTCCTGAAGAACCTGTTATGCCAGGTGTTTTAATCGTAGAAGCATTAGGTCAAACAGGTGGAATGTTAGTTTTGAAGGACGTAAAAGAAGGTGAGCAATACAACACTTATTTTATGAAGTTTGGAGAAGTTAAATTCCGTCATAAAGTTGTTCCTGGTGATACATTGTTATTGAAATTACAACAAGAAGGTGCTATCAAAAAAGGTATAATTCAAATGAAAGGTACCGCATACGTTGGTAATAAAGTATGTGTTGAAGCAAAATTAATGGCAATGGTAACCAAAAAATAGCAGATTTATGGAAATGTATTTTTTAGATCCTAATGCAAAATTAGGAAAGAATGTTCGTATAGAACCATACGCAGTAATCTATGATGATGTTGTTATAGGTGATAATTGTTATATAGGTGCAGGTGCGGTAATATTTCCTGGTGCGAGAATAGGTAATAATTGTAGAATATTCCCTTATGCATCTATTGCAGCAATACCACAAGATTTGAAATTTGATGGTGAATATACCACAGTTGAAATAGGTGATAATAATACAATTAGAGAGTTTGCTACCATTAATAGAGGTACTGCAGCGAGGGGTAAAACAGTTATTGGCGATAATAATCTAATTATGGCATACACACATATTGCTCACGATTGCATAGTTGGTAGTAATTGCGTACTTGCAAATAACACCACATTGGCAGGTCATGTTGAGATAGGAGATTATGCTATAACAGGAGGATTTACTGCTGTGCATCAATTCGTTCATATTGGTCAGCACGTAATTACTGCAGGTGGTACAGTATTATTCAAAGATGCTCCACCATATATTAAAGTTGGTAAACTTCCTCCTTCTTATTGCGGTATCAATTCGGTAGGTTTGCATAGGAGAGGTTTTTCACAAGACGATATTAATGAAATTCAAGATATTTATAGAGTTGTCTTTCAAAGTGGATTAACTTATACACGTGCTTTGGATGAAATAAAAGCAAGAAAACAAAATAAATACACCAATATTATTGCTACTTTTATGGAAAGAGCCGATAGAGGTTTGATAAAAGGATATAATTAATAGAGTATTTATTTGAAATATATTTCTTGTAGAAGTAATTGAATTTTATTAATGTTCTATAAGCAAAGTGATTGATTATAACCGAGACATAATTGATAAATACACAGAATATATCTTATAATATAATAGGATAGTCAATAAACAAACAAAACTATAAAAAGGTATTTAAAATATGAATATATTACTTTTAGGAAGTGGCGGTAGAGAGGCTGCATTAGCAAGAATAATAGCAAAGAGTACTCTTACTAATAAATTATTTGTAGCACCTGGCAATCCTGGAATAAAACAATGGGGCGAATGTGTTGCATTAGATAATTTTGAGCAAATAGGTACTTTCTGTATGGAGAATAATATAGATATCCTCGTTATAGGACCAGAAGCATTATTAGTTGAAGGTATTAATGATTATTTTGCAAATAAAGAAGAATTAAAACATATAATAGTTGTAGGACCTAATCATCAAGCCGCTACATTAGAAGGTAGTAAGGATTATTCTAAACACTTTATGCAGAAATATAATATTCCAACTGCATCATATTCAACCTTTACCAAAGAAACAATAACAGAAGCAAAAGCATTCTTAAAGACCATGCAACCACCTTACGTACTCAAAGCAGATGGACTTGCCGCAGGTAAAGGAGTTGTAATACTTCCTACAATAGAAGAAGCCGAGAAGGAATTAGATGAAATGCTCTTGAAGAGTAAGTTTGCTAATGCCTCTAATAAAGTAGTTATAGAACAGTATTTAAGTGGTATAGAGTGCAGTGTGTTTATTCTTTTGGATGGAAAGAATTATGTTTTATTACCTACTGCAAAAGATTATAAACGTGTTGGTGAGGGGGACACAGGTTTGAATACGGGAGGAATGGGAAGTATCTCTCCTGTAAGTTTTTGTGATGATACTTTTATGGCGAAAGTTAAACACAATATAATAGATAGAACCATTTATGGTTTGCAACAAGAGAATATCTTATATCAAGGTTTCTTATTTATTGGTTTGATGAATGTTGGAGGAGAACCTTATGTTATAGAATATAATGTACGTATGGGAGATCCAGAAAGTGAAAGTGTGTTTGCAAGAATTGATTCTGATATAGTTAGAGCATTTATTTTGATGAAAGAGGGAAAACTAAATGAATACTCTATACAGATTAATCCAAAGACATCTGCAACTGTTATGTTATGTAGTGGTGGTTACCCTGAAAGTTATCAAAAAGGAAAGAAAATCAATTTCTTGGGAGATTTAAGTAATGCTATCCTTTATCATGCAGGTACAAAAGAAGACGACAACAATAATATCTTTACTTCTGGTGGTAGAGTTTTGGCAGTTACTTGTTTAGCGGATACATTACAAGATGCTCTAAAAGAGTGTTATAATAATGTTAATAAAATCTCTTTTGATAATATGTATTATAGAAAAGATATAGGTAAAGATTTACTTTAATATACAAATGTATCTACCTATAAGACTTGATTTTATATTTAATTATAATAAATAAAGATAACATATTGAAAATTATCTGCTATCTATCTACTTAATAGAATAAAGAAATAATCCAAATAATTAATTTTTTCTTTTGGAATATATTATAATAGATATTAACACTTAAATAAAACAATCATTATGCAACAGTACTTGGATTTATTATCTAATATCTTAAATAATGGCAGTATAAAACAAGATCGTACTGGTACAGGAACAAAAGGTATATTTGGTTATCAAATGAGATTTGATTTAAGTAAAGGATTTCCTTTATTGACTACCAAAAAATTACATACAAAGAGTATTATTTATGAGTTATTATGGTTTTTGAAAGGGGATACTAATATCAAGTATCTAAATGATAATAAGGTAAGTATATGGGATGAATGGGCAGATAAGAATGGAGATTTAGGTCCTATCTATGGTCATCAGTGGCGTCATTGGGATAAAGAGAATGGTTATGTAGATCAAATAGATAATATCATTAATGAGATAAAGACTAATCCATCTTCTCGCCGTTTGATTGTAAATGCTTGGAATGTTGCACAAATAGATAAAATGGCGTTGCCTCCTTGTCATTGTATGTTTCAATTTTATGTGGCAGATAATAAGTTATCATTGCAGTTGTATCAGCGTTCGGCGGATGTGTTTCTTGGAGTTCCGTTCAATATTGCCTCGTATAGTTTATTACTTAGTATGATTGCACAAGTAACAGGATTAAAATGTGGCGATTTTGTGCATACTTTGGGAGACGCTCACCTATATTTGAATCATATAGAGCAAGCAAAAGAGCAGTTAACACGTACTCCATATCCTCTCCCTACTCTCAAACTCAATCCTAATATAAAAGATATCAATAATTTCGCTTTTGAAGATATTAAAATAGAGAATTACCTTTCTCACCCTCATATAAAAGCCGATGTAAGTGTATAATAGAATAGCAGATAATAAGATTCCAAGTCCACTCTTTTGAAAAATTTTTAGGTAGTAGTTTTATTTTAATTTTTCTAATATTTTTCCTTCCGAGAAATATTGCTTAAAATTTTGCGATAGGGAAAATAGAACATTTTAAAGAAATATAAATTCGAATAGTATCGCATTTCGTCAAAATAAAATCAATAACTATTTTAATAACTTCAATAACTATTTGAATAACTTCAATAACTATTTTAATAACTTCAATAACTATTTTAATAACTTCAATAACTATTT
>CAVGDP010000064.1:0-7731 GCA_963627985.1 uncultured Eubacteriales bacterium | reverse complement strand
GATAAATCTTGGTAAGAAATTATTTTATCTGTAGATTTTTACCGGACACTAATAATAAAAAATAAAGAAACGAGAACGGAAAAAAGGAAAATGAGAATGGGAGATGGGAAAATAAGAACAAGAAAAGGAGGGACTGTATGAATAAGAAATTACTTGCGAAACAAATGAGATAACAAAAAATTGTGTAACTTCGCAATCGCTATGACGAATGAGTTATTAGATTTTTTGACAAAGGAAGAAAAAAAAGCCTTATCCCATTGTACCCTATGCCCTCGCGAATGTGGAGTAAATAGATTAAAGGGCAAAAAAGGATTCTGTAATGTTGATTTATCTTTTGCTATCGCTTTGATTATAAATCATAAAGGCGAAGAGCCGATATTAAGCAATAAGAAGGGAATTACTAATTTGTTTTTCTCACATTGCAATTGTCAGTGCGTATTCTGTCAAAATTATAAAATATCTTCTAACCATGCTCCCGCAAAGAACTTATATAATACTATGGATGAAGTAATTGAGAAAATAATTCAAACTTTACAGACTTCCGAAAATGTATTAGGTTTCGTCTCTCCTACTCATCAAGTGCCAATAATGAAAGCCATTATTAGAGAGTTACACAAACGCAATTATTTTCCTAAAATAGTCTATAATTGTGGCGGTTACGAAAATGTGGAGACTATCAAAGGGTTGGAAAATATAGTAGATGTCTATCTTCCTGATTGGAAATATTCTTCTAATAAGTTAGCCGAGAAATATTCTAAGGCAAAGGACTACCCTAATATTGCTAAACTATCTATAAAAGAGATGTATAGACAAAAAGGATCCCCTATCCTAACGGATAAAGACGACAAAATTGAGAGTGGATTGATTATTCGTCACCTTCTACTCCCTAACGAAATGGAAAACAGCAAAAAAGTCATAGACGATATAGCATGGGAGATTTCTACTAACATAACTCTATCGCTTATGTCTCAATATAAGCCACCTTTCTGCTTAGAATACCCGAATTTGAATAGAGGGGTAAATGAAAAAGAGTATAATGAGTTGTTAGACTTTGCATTATCTTTGGGTTTTCGTAAGATTTATTCGCAAGAATTGTCTTCTCAAAACAATGTTATCCCCGATTTTGATAACAATACTTTTCTTAATAACAACTAAAAGACAAATCCATTTGTTAAGAGTTACAGAGACTTCCATTTTATCAACCAAAATAATAATAGTTTAGTTAGTTATGGAATTTAGTTCCGCGTTTAACTAACTAAACTATTGATTTGTAGATGTATTTCTACATAAGATTATTCGCTTAACTCTATCTTGCGGATAAAGTCTCGTTTTTCGCTTGGCGTACTCAAACGGAAGGTGTATATCTTGCCATTTTTAGCCTTAAATTCTTTGTCTTTGGCGTTAGAAATCAAGTCATTGAAGTTATCATCACTTGATATAGCTCCCATACTTGCACCATTATAGGTGAAATAATACCAATTATCTAAATCTTGTTCCAAATAGATTCTAAATTCAGTGGAGATACCGGATTTAATCATTTGAATTTTGGTTTTTACTTTCCTATTAACCTGAATATCACCGATAATAGCTACTTCACTTTCGCCACTTGAAAGGTAATATCTACGTATCGGATCCCAAACTAAAGTAACATCCGTCAAAAGTATTGAGTAGGACAAATCTTTTGGTATATCCTTCCATTCTCCATATTCTATCAGATCTTGATATAACGCTTCTCCTTTTTCTTCTCCATATTTATGATACAGATAATCCTTATAAGGAGAATTTTCGAAGTCTGTAACTGCCAGATTCATATCCTCAAATATACCTCTTCCCATATAATTTAGTGCTTCTTTAGAGAAAGGAAACGAAAGAGCCAAAGTCATTTTAATTGTAGCATTATCGCCAACTTGATTAACCTTGATCGTACCATAATTATCCGAACTAACTGCACTACCGATAGGAAAACCTAATTGAATATTGCCCTTACCTTGTGCGTTACACGAAGTATATGAAATACTTAAATAATCCGAATTATTATCTTCCCAATTCTCTAACTTTTCTTTACTTGCAACGATGTATTGTTTTTTCTTGTCATCGTAAGTTAGATAACCTTGTGCTTTAAGAAATACATTATCCGCCTCTTTATCCGAAGTAAAGAATGCAATTTGTGGTTTAAGGTTGCTTTCGTTAAATAGTATAGAAGTCGTAATACGATTACCATCAACATCAATAGGAGCTTCTGTTATAGGTATATATATCTTATTGGCATCAAGTTTAGAGGCGAATCTTAGATATGGAGAATTGTCCCCATTACAATCAAAAGTCAACGAAACACCACCGTCGAAACTCATCGAACTATCCGAGGCAACGACCATTAGGTCTCCATAGAATTTGAATGCTTTATTGAGCAATAGGGGTTCTTCTTTTTTGATCTCAGCCTTTGCAGTAGTGTAGTTATTTAGAGAATTTATATCCTTAAAGAATACCTCCGATTTGTTGTTATCCATATCCGAGAAAACAATATAGCCATTGGCAAAATATTTTTGTCCAGATTGAATAAATACTCTTGCTTTGTCCACTTGGTGATATTTAGTTTGGGTATTAAAGACAATAGTTGCGTTTTCTATTGTATCCATTAGTGCACCAGGATGCAAAACAATTTGTTTGTTCTTTGGTGCTATTGCGGCATCTGCACATTGTATCATATACACACCATTTGCAAAGAGCGTATTCTTATTAAGATCCAAAGAAGCATTAACAGTATTGAAAGTTAAACTATCACTAGTCTCATGAACAGAAACAAATTTGGCTCCAGGTTGTTCTATATTAATAATATCTCTTAATTCTTTGTTCTCAACACTTGCAGCAGACAAAGAAGATGAGTTTTGAAGAGACAGCATTTTGGAGTCTATATCCCAGGTAAATTTATCTACATAACAAACGTATTGCAAATAAGTTAGAGATGTTTGTTGTATTCCGTTTTTGGTAGTAAATTCTCCTTTTTTAGTTGTATAATCAACGGAAGTTTTTACATCCTTTGCCTCAAAAGCAACACTACTACCGTCCAAAGCTAATAAAGTAAAATCAGCACTATCTGCAGTGTAAGAATTTGGCGAATACTTTATCAAATCACTCTTAACTAACATTTCATTTGTCTTTATCTCTCCACTACCTGTTAATTGATTTGGATAGACACGCAAACACCCTTCAAAAGTAGAAGGATAAGTAGTATACATATCAAAATACTCCTTTACTTGTTTAACTACCATATAGTTTTGTTGTTTATAGTAAGTCTCTTTTGTTTTATTTACACTAACTTTTGGAGAGTCATAGAAGAAAGATGTAGTCTCACAAAACATACTATCGGGGTGAAAAACAAACATTTTACTTTCGCTTTTGGAAGAACCAAAATCGAATCTTCCCGTGCCTAATAAGCCATTGCAAGATAAATCTATACTATTATAATATTGTGCTTTACCAGTATATATAGGCAATCCAGTATTATCCAAATCCTTTTTGAAACCCAAAGAATAATCTCGCATTACGACAAGTGGTTCATTAATTGGAGAAAAGATATCGGCAGAGTAAAGATTGCCGTTAAGTACAATATCTTTGGTAGCAAAAGAGAATAGATTGCGAATAACAAATGGCTCCAACTTATAATAGAAAGTAGAACTGTCATAAACACCATTTTGAATCTTTGGATTATCGTAATAAACGTACGAAGTATTCAAAGAAGACAACATTGGATATCCGTCTATATTTTTGATACTTGATTTATTATCGTTTCTATCTATAACTAATTTGAGATTTAACTTACGTATAGGAGTTTGTATTTTTACAAGTGTGTTAGTGTCCTCAAAAGAAGGTACAAGAAACGAAAGCGAATCGCTATTAGGTAAATCCAAAGTAAAATTATCGTAATCAAATTTGCAATTACTTCCACTCATTTTGAATCTACCCGCGGCAACACTACCATTAAAAGTAAAACTTCTATCCTTTTGCATCGTTATTTTACCTTCGTATGGAGTAATACGAACATTATGCGAATCAGATACAGAGAAAGTCTCTATTCCATTCAATCTCAAATCCATATCATAGATATTAATAACCGCATTAGGCTCTCCATTGTGAGTTGTAGATAACATTCTTAGGACATCGTAATCTTGTTTTCTACTATTATTCTTTATATAAGAATAGAGTTTGTCCTTAACTATTGCTGTTTGTCTATAAGACTCGTATGTAACAAAACCACCTAAAGATAAATTCATCAATAGCAATTGACATTGAGTAAGATCCAAACCAGTATACAAAGACAAATTTCTTACAGTTACTTCTTTGGTTTTGTATTCGTCGGTATATTGTTTTATTCTATAAAGAGGACTTACATCATCTATACCTTTTATTTTATACCAACGAAAATCTGAATAATACGAAATACTTTCTATTGTTGCAAACGAATTATTAGAAGGTCCTCTAATCGTAGAAAATTCTATTGTGTGTTCATTTAGACCTGCATACAAAGCATCGGAATATATTTCCACATTATGATAAGAATCTATCCAAGGAGAAGAAGATATTCCTTTCTTATTATCGGAGCATAAAATAATATGAGTAGAAGAATTATAATTCATCTTTGTACCAGGGTGATAGATACTATCTTTTGTATTTCCTTTTTGATTTACATATAATGTAACTTGACAATCTTCACTAATTATACCCTCTCTTGAGAAAGGATGTTCTATTGCTTTGGCAACCATAAACACTTCTCCCTCTTTATGAAAAACTAAACGAGCAGGCTCTTTCTTTGTTCCTGTACCAAAAAATCCACCTCCTTGTTGAGAGAAACCTCCTATATAATCTACATTCTCAAATACATTCTTAATATATTCTGTCTTTTTGTAAGAAGTAAATTTTGGATAACGAGTATCTTTGGTTGTCTTCTCGGTTATCTTATCTACAAATACACCATCCAAAGTATAAGAGAAATATTCTTTATTAGCAAATTTCACACTATCAGCCATAAAAGAAGGAGATTTTAGCTCTACTTTATAATCTTGTAAAATACAAAAGACACTATCTTCATTCAATCCACTACGTACCCAATTGACTTTACCGGTATGTCCTTCCCATATATCCTCCATAATATACAAACGTCCTGTTGTAGAATAAATAGTACCCACGGGAGAAGTTATTCCATAATAGATATTCATCTTATTATTGAAGTCGGCATAGACACCACGCTCTTTATCTACACGAAAAGCGTATGGAGTTGTTTGATCAAAAGTCCATTTAGATGTCTTTGTATAGTGTAGAGAATAATTAGCTAATAGATTATATGTTGCTTGTATCGCTTGATTATATATTTTAATATTGTGTTTATCTAAATATTCTTGCATACCTTTAAGCCATTGATTATAACTCTCGGCACTTTGATTACTTTGAGAAAAAGCAATTTGCGTTAAGATAAAATCATAAAAACCATTTCTTGCACGAATATTTTTCTTTATCATCGTTTGCGATAGTTTGATTATATCCCTCTTGTGTTGAGAAGTAAAAGTATTGAAAACACTATCGTAAGTATTCATTATTGCTTGCCATTGTTTCTTTTGGTCTTTATTCATATTCTGATCTGTAGAATACAATTCTTCCAATTCTGAAATATAAGTATCTGCAGAAGAAGAAAAATTCTTAAATCTTTGCGAAAAACTTGTCTGACAAATTATTAGACAAACGATTATTAAAATATATTTTTTCATTATTTCTATTATTTTGTAGATAATTAATTCTTTAATAACTACTCTTTTTTGATTTGTATTAACTTTTTCTTAATACTAATATACTCCATTCATTAGAGACTCTGCTATAATGAAACGTCAAACCATATTGTTTTGTTGCGTCAATCAATTCTTTTGTATCTTGTTCATAGAAACCACTTAGTACAAGTAAGCCATTTTGTTTGAGATGTCTAACATAATAATTGATATTTTCCAAAAGAATATTGAGATTAATATTAGCCATAAATAAATCAAACAACATATCCTTGCTAATTTGCTCACTACTCCCCTTTTTTATAGTTATATCAACGTTATTTGCTTCTCTATTTTCCTTTGCATTATTATACGCCCAATCGTCTATATCAATACATTCCACATAATTAGCACCCATTTTCTTACACAAAATTCCGAGCACAGCCGTACCACATCCCATATCCATAACCGCCTTACCTTTCATCGTAAGAGTAGATAAATATTCAATTATCATATATGTAGTAGGGTGATTTGCAGTACCAAAAGACTGTTTAGGATTAATTATTATATCATAAACAACATTTGTTTTGGGTTGAGTAGATTTGCGTATATTACAGAAATTATTTATTTGAACATTAGAAGAAGTTTCTTCCCATTTCTTATTCCAATTCTCGTCTTTTATTAATTTTATATCATATTTAAGCGTTAGACAATCTGTTATCAACGAGTTATTTATAATATCTTTTAATCTCTCTTCATCGAAATCTTTTTGCGGACAATATCCTTCAAAACTTCTGTCATCTATATCTACAAAAGCATCAAATCCAATTGATAATAAATCGTTTTTGAGTAAATCTTTTTCAAAACTCTTTGCTTTCTTACTTAGGAAAAATGTAATTTGATAATAATCCATTGTTATTTTCTATATAATAATATATCACAGGATGATTTTATTTCCCCTATCTACAAGTAACTAATAATAAATAGCACAGGCAAACGAAATCCATACAATATCGTATAGGAATTTACTTTTCTAATAAAGTAATCTTCCTACAAACAAGTACTTTTATTATTTATTCAATACTCTTTAATTCCTAAAAAGAGCATGCAATCTCTATAAAATCCTTGCTTTTCAAAGAAGCACCGCCAATCAAACCTCCATCTATATCTTTCATGGCAAATAATTCTTTTGCATTCTTAGCAGTACAACTTCCGCCATAAAGAATAGATACTTCTTGTGCTACTTCATCGCCATATTTATCCTCAATTAACTTACGAATAAACGCATGTACCTCTTGTGCTTGTTCTTTTGTTGCAGAAAGTCCTGTTCCTATAGCCCAAACTGGTTCGTATGCAATAATACATCTTTTTACCTGGTCGCCATCCAAATGAAACATACCTTCTTCTACTTGAGTTTGAATAACTTGCAAATATCTATTCGCCTCTCTTTCGTCCAAACTCTCTCCAACGCACATAATAGGAGAAATATCTTCATTTAATAACCTATCAATCTTTTGTGCAATATCTTGATTAGTCTCTTTGAAGTATTTTCTTCTCTCACTATGTCCAACAATGCAATAATCTACACCAAGTGATTTCAACATAGTAGCACTAACTTCACCGGTATATGCTCCGTTTTCAAATTTAGAAACATTCTGTGCTCCAGTAAAGAAATCGCCATCTTCACTTACATCACTTACCAATTCCAAATAAGGAAAAGGAGGACAAACTATAACATCCACGTCCGATGTATCATAGTTTCTTAATTCTTCAGCAATAGCGTTAACCAAATCATCCGCTTCTGGAAATAATTTATTCATTTTCCAATTGCCTGCTACAATATTTCTTCTCATAATATCTGATTTTATTTATATGTTATCTAATTTTATTTGAATGATTATTGATTCTATTTGAATAGTTATTGATGTTATTTGAATAGTTATTGAAGTTATTTGAATAGTTATTGAAGTTATTTGAATAG
>CAVGDP010000063.1:0-15507 GCA_963627985.1 uncultured Eubacteriales bacterium | reverse complement strand
TATCTAAATAAATATATTTTAACGGACACTAATAATTAATAATAGCAAAAGATTCTGCCATTTTATCAAAATAAACTGTAATTTTATTAGAGTAAACCGCCACTTTGTTTCGGTCAAAGTTAAAGATTATTTTGATAAAATTAGATATCATCTTAATAAAATCAGATATTATCAAAATAACTTCCGTAGTTATCAAAATAAGTGCCGTAGTTATTTTGATAATATCGGCACTTATTTGAGTAACTGCACATAATATTTTGTTGTGTGCTTATCTTTTGATTAGTTTCTTTGTTACCTTTGTCTTAACAAAAAACAGAAAAATTATGAAATCTAATCTTAACAAAATAAAATCAAATAATATTTCAACGAAATCAAATAATATTCAAATAAAATCAAATAATATTTTGATAAAATCTGATATTATTTTAGAGTTATCAAACAGTGAGTTATGAAGGTGAAAAGTTGGTGAAATAGGGTGCTATTCTCTAAATATCAAGTGAGAAAAGAAGGGATGCAAAGTAGTTATCAGTTGTAGGGCAGTAGCCGATGCGGAAGCCAAGATTGATAGGGATAGTTATTCTAAACAGATGCACCTTTGTTTCGATATCTGCACCGTAGGATTGATAGAACTCCTTGTCATAATAACCAAAATTATAAAACGGACGAGCAACAACTCTCTTCAAATAGAAGACACCCTCCACTCCACTATCAGGATAAATCAACGGAAAACAGTATTGCGACAAAAGACCTGCGAAATATTTGGGATACAGATTATAAACACCTCTAACAAAACTAACTTCATTAGGGAAATAATAAATATCAGGGGTGTTTTTTTGGAAACTTGCCGATAAGACAATTGAATGATTGCGAGCAATACCGGGCAGAAATATTTGCGATGAAGTAGCAAAGATATTTGCAAAGGGATTTGTTAGGGTATGAATATACTTTATGGAAGTAATATGACCTGTACGAGGATACAAATCATTATCCGCCATATAAGCATAATTACTAAATTGAGCGTAGTAACCAATAGAATTGAAAAGGACTAATTCTAATTGTTTCTCTGTGTTAGTCAATTCATTCAAAGAGTAGTGTAAGGTAAGATTTATACTATTGCGATAATTTCTATTCGTCCATGAGAAAGGAATTGTAAGATCATACGATAATGATAACTCTGTCCAATCGATGTATTTAACTTTATTGGAGTCTAATTCGCGAGTTATATCACGTGGACGAATAGTTGCACTTAATTCCATTTTAGGATAAAGACCAGAATATGTGTATTTGAGGAAATATTCATCCTTTTCGTAGATATTAAATTTAGCACCAAGTTCCAAAATAGAGGAGGACAATAGATTTTGAGAGAAAATACTAGCACCCAAGCCGATATCTTTGGAATCTATATTGAGAAAAAAGGGCGTCCAAGAGTGAAAATTGAAAAGATGAGTAAGTTTGCTATATTTCTTGCTTTTGAAAATAGTATCCTTATTAAGAATAGAATCGTGAAGAATAAAATTCTCTTGCTCTCTATTAAGAATAGTAAAATACATTTGTTCATTTTTTTGATTTATGTTGTATTCTTTACTTGTATAAGGTAGACTAATAATTTTATAGCCGTTAGCAGTGTAATCACTCACTACAATAGTAGAATCATAGAGATAAAAATTATCTATTCCATAGCGACTATTTGTGTGAATTTTAACATCGGTAAAATCTTTTAAGTTAATACTCAATAATTGATACTTAGAATGTATATCTTTTGTGAAATAGAGTCTATCATTATAGATATGAAGGTATTTTATATTATCATACGTTGGATAGAATAATCTTTCACTTTGTGTAGAATTGATATCATAATAGACAATACACTTACCCAAAGGAGAAGTTTGAATACAATAAATCCGAGAAGAGTTTTCTGCCCAAACAGGATAAGAGTACGCAACATTATTATCATCCTTTGCAATGGTAATATAAGAAGATGTATTAACCTTTAATATGTTTTTGTTTTTGAAATATTTTGTTTGAGGAGTAATAGCAACAAGACTTTGATTATCCAAAGAATCTGTTTGAATGGCGACAATCAATGAGTCGTTTAAATAATATATAGGTGTAAAGAAAGTCTTTTTGTTTGTTATATTTCTTAACTTGTTTTCTACTAAATCGTATTCTATTATATCCGAAGAGGCTTCTTGTTGCCAGCGAATGTTAGGAGAGTATTGCGAATATAGTATGTGTCCGTCTCTATATTGAAAATAGGAATGCAGAAGATATGGTAGAGAGAGCAAGTTTTCTTCCTGGTTATTTGTGATCTTAACTAATGTTTGTACATTGTAGGCGGAGGTTTTTAGGGCGAGTATTGTAGAGTCGTTAATCTGAATAGGATTCTTGTAATTCACATAATCGTTATCATTTCTTTGACCCCATTGCTTTAATATGTGATTTTCATTAGTATGAATATAGTCTATATCCTGATCAGTCCAAACTTTCTCCAAAGAATCTATCGTTTCGGTGTAAAGAGTTGTGAAGTCAAGTTTTTCGTTTTTGTTATTAGTGTTTCCCCACAAAGAAAGTTTCCACCAAGAAGTGCCAATATGATTGAGACAATTGCCCCAAATATTTTTTCCATACTTTTGACGACCATACGATACCAAAAAATAACCCAAATTATATTTATCGGCCACAAAATCTTTCATACTACCTAAAAGCATTTTGTCGGCACTATAACGACCTTTGTCCAAAACTTGTGCTTTAAGGTACATATTGTATTCAGGATCTTGTCCACGACCAGCAGGAGCTAATGCTGTTTCGGCAACTACTGCATCCCCTTCAAAGAACCAATTAGGAACGAAAACGCCTGCAATACCTCCCAAGATACATTGTCCAAAGATAGCACCAAGATATTTTGTAATACCTCTATTAATAGCTTGCATTTGGGCAGTATGTCTATATTCGTGGATAGCAAGTTGCCAAGTAAAAGGAAAAGCATACGAGGTAGGAGGGGGAGTTGTCCAAAATTCCATACGCTTTGGGGCCCATACGCTAAGACCATTACTTATTGCACTTTGTGTGTGTATTAGTATCGGCACACGTGATACCGAAGTATTGAGACTATTACCTACAATAGGGACAATAGTATCTAATACGGTGGCAAGTAACTGTGCATTTTTTTCATAATAATTAGGATAAACTATATGAAATTTCGGCGTTTTGATTTGTCTATATTCTATACGTGAATCGTTATCTCCACTTACGTAGAATTGACAATAGACACATAAGTTCAAAAATAGTGATAATAGAAAGACAGAGAACTTGATTTTGTTTTGCATTAACAAATTTGAAGATATATCTAATTATAATAAGATGACGCCTTAGAAAAAACTAAAGCGTCATCTTGATAATATTATTTATTAGGAGCATTTTTTAATGAACCTAATAAGAATTTCCAAAACTTCTCTACAGAAGCAATATTTACTCTCTCGTCAGGAGAATGAGGATGCTCAATCGTAGGACCAAAAGAAATCATATCCAAGTTAGGATATGTTCCGCCAAGGATACCACATTCCAAACCTGCATGTATTGCCATTACTTTGGCTTTTTGATTGAACAATTTCTCATATTGTTCCTGCATTTCTTTTAGTATAGCAGAGGACATATTTGGTTTCCAGCCCGAATAAGCACCAGAGAATTCTATTGTACCTTCTGCTAAATCTACAACGGATTGCATAATAACGCACAAATCTTCTTTTTGTGTATCAACACTTGAACGCAATAAGCAACACATTTGCATTTTCTCGCCATCCGTCTTAACTATTGCCAAATTAGAAGATGTTTCTACCAAACCTTTTACGCTATCGCTCATTCTATAAACACCATTAGGAAGAGCATAAACGCAATTGATTAATCTCTTGGAACAACATTCTTTCATCATTTGAGTTGCGTTACTCGTAGGAGCAAATAAAACATCAAAATTATCTTCTACTTCTGCAAATTCATTATGCATTATTTTGCTCAAACAATCTACTGTTTTCTTAACCTCTGCAACCTTATCGGTAGGGATAGCAATAGTTGCTTTGGCTTCTCTTGGTATTGCATTACGCATATTACCGCCTTCAACTTCGCATAAACGTATATCGTAGGCCTCTAAATTCTTCAAAATACGGAATAATAATTTATTGGCATTTGCTCTTTGCAATATGATATCCATACCACTATGACCGCCTTTTAGTCCTTTTACTTCAAGGACATGGCAAGTATAGCCAGCTTTAACTTCTTCTTTGCCATAGTTTAGATTAATTGTAGCATCAACTCCACCTGCACAACCAACATATAGTTCTCCTTCTGTTTCGGAATCAAGATTCAATAGGATATCTCCTTTCAATACATTTGGTTTTAGATTGAAAGCACCCGTCATACCAGTTTCCTCATCTATAGTAAGCAAAACTTCTAATGGACCATGCTCAATTGTGTCATCAACAAGTACTGCCAAGGCAGCGGAAGCACCAATACCATTGTCCGCTCCTAATGTTGTTCCTTTAGCTCTTACCCATTCTCCGTCAATACAAGGTTGTATTGGGTCGTTAATAAAATCGTGCTGAACGTCATTATTCTTTTGAGGAACCATATCAATATGTGCTTGAAGAATGATGCCTTTTTTGTTTTCCATACCTTTAGTTGCAGGTTTGGATAGAATAATGTTGCCAATTTCGTCTGTTTTGCAATCAATGTTGTGTTGTTTTGCAAACTCAACTACTGCTTTTCTTATTTTCTCTTCATGTTTTGAAGGACGTGGATTAGCACAAAACATATCAAAGTTTTGCCATAATCCTTTCGGTTCTAATTTAGATATTTCAGACATAATATTATATATTTTTATGTTTATATTTTTCTTCTTAATATTCAATCCTCTTTTGATAAACAAACGTAGAAATGGGTAGTTTTAGTTTATTGATATTAATTTCTTTCTCAAAAAAACCATAGATTGTACTACCCGAGCCACTCATTTGTGCATATAAGGCACCATTATCATACATTAGTTGTTTGATTTCTTGCAAAAGAGGATACTTTTCAAATAATTTTACTTCAAAATCGTTTCTTACATAATTTTTCCAATTATGTATATCATTTACATCTAATTTCCTCAAATCAAAGGGTGAAGGTGTTAGATTTACATCTTTATACGCTTCTGTGGTAGATATATTCAAATCCGGTTTTATAAGCAATAGATACAACCCTTTCAAAGATAAATCCACGTTTTGCATTTTTTCTCCCTTTGAGTATACAAATTGTGGGGTGTTTTTGAGGAAGAAATTACAATCCGAGCCGATAAGAGAAGCATATTCTATGAGTTGTTCGTTGGTTAAGCCCAAATTAAACATATAATTACACAACATCAAAGTAAAACTACCGTCACTACTTCCACCACCTAAACCTGCAAAAATAGGAATACGTTTATCCAAACAAATATTAACAGATTTGATTTCTTTGAAATCTTTTTTTAAGAGATTGAAGACCTTAATTACAGTATTGTTTGTATCTTCTATTATTGTATTTTGAGCAGAATCACCCATTAAATATAATTTCGCCGAGACTTCCTCTGTATTGATTTGATCCTTATCCATAATCCTCATCTCCAAAGCATCATTTAGTGCAATAGGATAGAATATAGATTCTATATTATGAAATCCGTCCTCTCTTTTGTTAGTAACAAATAGACCTATATTTATTTTTGCATTCGGAAAGAATATCATTAATACTCCTAACTTTAATAATTATCTATTTTTTTGCAAAGGTAATGAATTTTTTTTATATCTTTGCAACTTAATTAGGTAATGATATTCAATAAAGAATAAAAAAGATGAAAAAAATAATTGTTAGTATTGTTCTATCATTAGTTATAATGGTGAGTAATACAGCATTCGCAGGTTGGGATATACGATTGGGAATAACGGCAGGTACTAATTTTCAGAATAATGGTAATGTTGATTGTATGTTTAAGGATTTATTCAATCTAAAAATGCCAACAATTCAGGCAGATAATGTAGAATTTACGACACCTTGTATAAATTTCGGAATAACAGCAGGTATGGAATTTATGTTGAATAAAAAACTTTCTTGGGGATATAATCTTTATTTGGGGTATCAACAAGAAAAATTCAGTATTGAAATGTCTGGCAGTAATTTTGGAGCACTTGGTCACATTAAGATGAATGGTATAAGTGTCTTACCTAATATCTATTTAGCATATTATATGGTAAATTATTTTTCTTTAAATCTTGGTGCAGGACTATATTATGAGACTGCATTTTCTGGTTCTTCTACCACAGAGATGACCAAAGGTACGACCGTACAAAATGATTATGAGGGTGAATTTTCAAGTACATACGCTTTGGGAGTACATACTAATATAGGTATTACTTATCATATCAATAATAATGCATTTGTTGGTTTGACGGCATATTATAACGCATTGAAGATAAGTGATTCTAATGAAGATATGGGAGAATTCTTTGATAATCTTACTCATAGTAATAGTGGAAGTGGTGGAGGTTCTGGCTCGGGTGGTGGAGGCTTCAATCCAGGTGGTGGAGGCGGTGGTTTCAATCCTGGATTTAAGTCAACAAATAAGGCTACTACCATTAGCAAAGACGACAAAATAGATATGAATTATATATCTAATGGTATGTGGTACCAAAAGGACGTACCTAATCGTCTTACTATTCTATTTACTATCGGATACAGATTCTAAATCAGTGGAGGCATCTTCCCATTGTTGCATTAGATTATCTAACAGTGTCTTTTTGTTTTGATAATCTGTAAAGAATGTTTCGTCTTGTGTGTTATTAATAGATTCTTCCATTGAAGCAATTTCTTTTTCTTCTTTTTCTATTTGAGATTCTATCTCTTCTAATTGTTTTCTTCTTTTTCTTAATTCTCTATCTTTCTCTTTGTTAGCAAGAAAATCTATTTTATTTTGACTTATTTGCTTTTCGTCTGTTTTATGGGTTTTAACGGATAGATTTAATTCATTAAGATTTCGCAAATTCTTTTTCTCTATATATGTAAAAATATCATCATGGTATTCTTTTATATTATGCTCCTTAAATTCATACAAAGTAGTGGTCAAACCTTCCAAAAAATCTCTATCATGTGAGACAACAATAAACGCGCCATCGTAACGCAATAAAGCATTCTTTAATATATCTTTACTAAGTAAATCCAAATGATTTGTAGGTTCGTCTAATACCAAAAGATTTACTTGACTTAATAGCAATTTTGCCAGTGCTAATCTCGTCTTTTCACCACCCGATAGGACTTTTACTTTCTTGTCTATGGCAGTATCGTCAAAAAGAAAACTACCTAATATACTTCTTATTTTGGTTCTAACATCTCCAACCGCAATATCATCAATAGTCTCAAAGACTGTTTTTTCTCCGTCCAACAATGCTGCTTGATTTTGAGCGAAATAACCAATCTTTACATCGTATCCTAAATTACAAATACCCGAAAAGTCTTTTAATTCTCCTATAATTATCTTTACAAGAGTAGATTTGCCCTCTCCGTTTCTGCCGATAAAGGCAATTTTTTCTCCTCTTGACAAGATGAAATTAATATTTTGCAATACATTCTTCTTTTCGTATGCAAACGACAGATCTTTAATCTCTACAACGATTTTTCCCGAATGAGGAGCGGGCGGAAATAAGAAATGAATGGAAGAAGAGTCTATTTCGTCTATCTCAATTGTATCCATTTTGTCCAGCATTTTGATTTTACTTTGAACTTGTTTTGCTTTGCTCGCCTTGTAACGAAATCTTTCTATAAATTTCTCTACTTCTGCTATTTGTCGTTGCTGATTAATCTTTTGAGATTGTTGATTACGGATTCTTTCTTCGTGTAGAATACAATAATCGGAGTAATTTGTCTTGTAATCATATATTTTGCCGGCAGTAATTTCAATAGTCCTTTTTGTGATATTATCCAAAAAACATCTATCGTGCGAAACGAGGACAACCGATCCATAATATTGTTGCAAGAAACATTCAAGCCAAGTAATTGATTCTATATCCAAATGATTTGTAGGCTCATCCAAAAGAATTAAGTTTGGTCTTCGCAAAAGTATTTTCGCCAATTCTACTCTCATCTGCCAACCGGAAGAAAATTCTGTCATATTTCGCAAAAAATCTTCGTGCTTAAAGCCCAATCCTAATAAGACTTTTTCCGCTTGTGGTCGGGTATTATTAACATCAAAGATTAAAAGTTTTTGATTTAATTGCTCATAATCAGATAAAAGTCTTTCATAATCCTTGCTTTCATAATCATCCCTTTGGGCAATTGCTGTGTTGATTTTTTCTAATTCGTTATTCAGTGTTTTTATTTCATCAAACGCTTTCATAGTTTCTTCCAAAACTGTTGTAGTAGAGGAAGGTACCATTTCTTGTGGTAAATAACCGATGGTTTGATTTTGACTTTTTACGATAGTACCATTATCTTGAGACAGTTGTCCGTATAATATTTTCAAAAGAGTTGATTTGCCGGCACCATTTTTGCCAACTAAACCGATACGATCCTTATCGCCGATTGTAAAACTAATATTATCAAAGAGTTTTTCACCATTGAAATGAATAGAAATATTGTTTAGCGTTATCATATTATTATATGTTTTCTTTTTGTTAAGTATCTTCTATATTTAGTTTGCAAAGATAGTATAATCTATTTAGAATAGAGGGACAAATGAAAAAAATTAATGTTTTTGTGGAGCATAAATCGGAGTAATCAATCATTTGTAAGTCTTAATGTTAGATAAAAGGCAGACAGAAGAATAAAAAATCCGTATACATATCATTATAAAATAGTAGTAGTGTTTACTAAAATATATCTATTTAGATATAAATAGTTTATGTTCAGTAAAATTTTCAAATAGAACAATATTCCCAACTCCTTTTTCTAAAAAATTTTTAAACACTCGTTTCATTATAATTTTTCTAACCTTTTTCATTCTGTGAAACATTGTTTAAAATTTCTTAATAGGAAAAAATAGATCATTTTAAAGAAAATAATATTCGAATAGTATCGCATTTCGTCAAAATAAAATCAATAACTATTAGAATAAAGTTAATAACTATTCGAATAACATCAATAATCATTTCGATGATTTTTGCACTTATTCTAACTATTATATACTCAAATTATGAGAAAGACGAAAAATTACTCCATTTTTACTTAAAATATGATTACCGAAAATGACCTTATAGGGAAAATAGAACATTTTGGGGGCGTGAAGCATTGCAAGATTTTTTATTTATGCCACTACTTTTAGCGGATAATAATAATAAAATAGTAATAGTGATAAATAAGAAAATAGATAATGTACTTATTTCGAATTTATTGATAATTAGTAGTTTCAAAGTAGATATATAATGTGGTACGAACGTTAATAAACAAAAATAATAGATACACAATAGGTAAAACTACTTATCTAAATCAATATTTGTTATTAAAGAACAAAACAAAAAGACAGCAACTATAACCTAATGTAGTTGCTATCTTTATTATTTTAGGAATGAACGACTAACCTTGTAAAGTGAAACTTACAGGTAGATTGAATTGTTGTCTAACGGTTTTACCTCTTTGTTTAGCAGGAGTCCATTTTGGCATGCTTCTAACAACGCGGATAGCTTCTTCGCCACAACCAGAACCGATATCACGTAAAATTTTGATATCAGTAATAGAACCATCTTTCTCTACAACGAATGTTAAGAAAACTTTACCTTGTGTTCCTGTCTCTTTTGCTTGTTGTGGGTATTTAATATTATCTCTCAAATATTGAGTTAATGCTGCATAACCACCAGGGAACATTGCTGTTTGTTCTACAACTTGGAAAATCTCTTCCTCTTCTTCTACCTCTACGGCTTGCTCTTTGATTTCAACAGTTGGTACATATACCTCACCATTTACATCACTTGTCAAAGCATCAAGGTCAAATTTGTTCGTAATTTCAACATCATCCGATACGATTTCAAATTCTGTTGTAGACAATTCAACTTCTTGTTTAGGAGGTTCAGGTTGGTCTTGTTGAGTTTGAATAACCATTTCCTCTACTTCTGTTTTGGCTTCTGTAGTAATAACTACTTCTTCTTTTTCGTCATAACTCTTGTGTTCGAATGCAAACAAAACAACTGCCAATGCAACGATTAAACCAATCTCAAAAAATAAACTTTTTTTGCTTTCAAGGTTTGCTTTTTCAGACTTCTTTGCTTCCATTATTTTAATCTGTTTTTATATTAATAATCACACTAATTTGCAGTCGCTAAATTACTGCTTTTTTGTAGAATGAGAAAATTTTTTCTTTCTTTTTTTCTTTTGTTTTCCTTAAAGTTGTTGTTTTATAGTAAAATAAATAATTTATCTCTCCTTTTTCTATTCTTAATAAATGAAACTACTTCCTCCCAAAAATTCTCTCATAATAGAGGTCGGTGGAATAAAATCAGGAGAAATTGCAACGAAATTATTCAAAAAATATAATAGTCTTCTTGATTCTGCAAACGCAAGCGAATTTTGTGGTACTTTCATTAATAAAGGTTCGCAATAATTTTTCAATACTCCTATCTCATATAATATGGACGAATTAAACATACTATCGGCATTTTCTTGAAAAGGAAAGATATGTTTCTCTTCTCCGTTTCGTACACTTTGCCAACGAAGAATAGTATTCTCTGCCGAAGAGCCACGATAATTATTATCCCTTACAATTCTTCTAATTAAACGATTATCCGAAGTAGAGATAAGATTGTATTTGTCCAAAGCAATTTGTGTAAGAGCAGAAACAAAGATAAAATATTTATTTTTTCTGTCTATTTCTGCCGACAGACGAGGATTAAGCGCGTGAATACCCTCCACTATTAAAATAGAATCTTCTGTTAATCTTATTTTGTTTCCCGAAGGTCGTTTTTCGCCTTTTACAAAATCAAATTTAGGTAATTCTATTTCCTTTCCTTGTAAAAGGTCATTCATTTGGGAATTAAAGAAATCTAAATCCAAGGCCTCTAAACATTCAAAATCGTATTCTCCATTAGCATCCTTTGGCGTATGAGACCTATCGTTGAAATAATCATCCATACTAATCTGCACAGGATTAATACCCAAAACAGATAGTTGCGTAGCCAAACGGCGACAAGATGTTGTCTTGCCAGAAGAAGAGGGTCCTGCCAAAAAAACAATCTTCACTGTGTCCCTTTTTGTATAAATGCTATCGGCAATTTGAGCATATTTCTTTTCGTGTAGTGCTTCACTGATTTGAATTAGTTGATTAGATTTTCCTTCTTTTACTAAAGTATTCAAATTAGCAACATACGGAGTACTCAATACTTCTACCCAATTCTTGTGTTCTGTAAATATACTAAATAATTTCTTTTGATTTGTTATTATACCTGGAACTTTATAATCTTTATCGTTATCTGGCAGGAAAATCATAAGACCTTTTTCGAATGGAACGACATCAAAAATTTGTAGATATCGCGTAGAAAGGACTAAATGCGAAAAGAAAGAATTTACTGTCCCATCCAAAATATCTACATTAGTGTATAGACGACCACTATGACGAATAAGGTTGGCTTTTTGTTTCATTCCAACAGATTCAAATAACTGTGCGGCTTTCTCACTCTCTATAATCTTTCTCTCAAATGGTAAATCCTTATCTACAAGATTGTGCATTTGTTGTTTTATCTTTATTGCTGCCTGCTCTAAAGTATCATTTATGTTGATTAATTCTGTATAATACCCATCATTCATTGAATGCATAATACGTACATCGCCTTTAGGATACACATCTTTAATTGCCTTGTAATAGAGGAACATTAAACTTATGGCGTATATACGTTTACCACTCGGATTGAATATATCCAAGAAATTAATAGTACGTGGTGAATATATTTTGTAATTTAGATTTTGTACCTCGTTATTTATTGTAGCAGCAAGGATACTCTCGGGATTTTTGATACCTGCATACAATACCACATCTGCCAAAGAAGTCCCACTTGGTACTAAAAACCTTGTTTGAGTATTAGTACAAAAAACTTCTATCATTTCTTTCATCGGAGTATTCATTTATTTGTTGTGTTGTTTGTTTAAATCTCTATTGAAAATCTTTCCTATTAGCATAGAATTTTGTGTCTTTTACACGTTTATAACTTTCTATACCGATTAATTCTCTTATTACAACGCTCGCCAAAGTCAAACCAAAGATAGAAGGCATATAAGAAATTGTTCCAATACTTGTTCGCTTATTCTCTGATATCTCTTCTTTGATACAATCTTTGGAAACATTCTCATTAGAGAATACTGCAATAATTCCGTTATATATACCTTGTTTGTGTAGTAGTTTTCTTATGTGATGAGCAAGAGGACACTGAAAAGTTTGTGATATATCTGTTATCTTTATTAAAGAAGGATCAAACTTACCACCACTCCCCATGGAACTAACAACGGGAATCTTTTTTCTATAACAATGAATGAGTAAAAAAACTTTTGGAGATAGAGTATCAATAGCATCAATAACCCAATTAGGAGAATAAGTGTCCAATATTTCTACCATTCTGTCGTCTCTAACAAATTCATTTATTGCAACGACTTCACAAGAAGGATTAATATCTTCAATTCTTTGTTTAAGGACTTCAACTTTACTCTTACCAATTGTAGAATGTAAGGCAAGTAATTGACGATTAATATTACTCTCATTTACAATATCTCCATCGAAAATAACTACCTTCCCAACACCAGCTCTTACTATTGCCTCGCAAGCAAAAGCACCCACACCGCCAACACCTGCTATTAAAACACAAGCATCTTGCAATTTTTTCAATCCTTCTTGCCCTATCAAAAGCAAAGTTCTCTCAAACATAATTACTAATAATGATTAAAAATAAAACGCAAAGATAATAAAAATATTATTGTTCAAAAGAAAAAAAGGATAATCTATTATTATACATAGAAGATAGACTTAAGTATGTATCCAAAATATCATTAGTAAAACACTATATACACGTTTATATAAAGGGAAGAATAATTCTTTTATACACCAAGACTATATCCTTTCAAAGAAAAAATTCCTAATGAATATCTAAATATGATTTTTATATCAACTAAAATGCGAGAAATAAAGAAAAAATGTAAAAAATATATTAGTTAACAGATTATTTGAAAAAAAAATTGTAATTTTGCCATCTAATTAGGCAATCATATTGTCTATTAATTCGTAATCTAATAAAGATAGAGATTTAATAATAGTTTAGAAATAAAATATACTAATAGAGATGAAAAGATTAATTGTATGTGTATTGTTAGCAGGAGTTGTAATGGGACTTACTTCTTGTTCTTCTTCGCTTAAATCTATGCAAAAGAAACACAATACTGTTCGTTATCAAATATCTCCTAATCCTATGGAGACAACAGGAGATAAGGTTATAATAACGATTAATGGAAATATCCCACAAAGTTATTTCAAAAAGAACGCAGTTGTTTATCTTCAACCGGTACTTACTTGGGAGACGGGCGAAGTTATTCTTTCTCCGATGAATCTAAAAGGTGAGAAAGTAGATGGTAATGGTAAGACAATAGAGAGAAAATCCGGCGGAAGATTTATGTATCGCGATACCGTAGCATATAGACAAGGGATGGAGAGTGCAGTACTTACCCTAAATCCTGTTGCTTATACGAGTAAATCTGTTAATGAGGCTAACGCCACTCGTTCAGAGGCTTTGGAAAATACAAATGCGATAGAGTTAGGTAACGTTAAGATTGCACAAGGTATTAACTCTACTTCTAATAGAGTAGATATTAAAGGCGATATGTCTATGGCTACCGCTAATTATACAGTAGCGAGCGATGAATTAATGAAAGCTGATATCTATTTTACAGTTAATATGTCTGATTTGAATTGGAATAACGCTTTGAATAAAAAACAAGAGACAAAGCGTAGTATCAATAATATGAAATCATATATTATCAACAATCAAGTACCAAAACAAATTTACGTAAATGCTTGGGCTTCTCCCGAGGGAGAAGAATCCTACAATATAGGACTATCAAAGAAAAGAGCAGAAACAACTGTTAATCTTGTTAATAGTATGTTGGACGAAGCATTGAAAGAAAGAGCAAAGGCAGAAAATATTAAATCTTCAGACGTTGATAAATATGTTTCGGACATAAAGAAAGATGTTGTAATAACAACTAACGCAAGGGGAGAGGATTGGGATAATTTCCTAAAATTAGTAGAAGGTTCTTCTTTGCAAGAAAAGAATACAGTAATAAATGTTGTAAAATCTCAACCAGATAGGGTTCGTAGAGAGCAAGAGATTAGAAATATGAGTGTTGTATTTCGTCAAATAGAGGAGGATATACTTCCTACATTGAGAAGAGGTGAGATTGCTTTCAATTTTACAGGTGTACAAAAAACAGATCAAGAATTAGCAAAAATGGCTCTTACTAATCCGGATAATTTAACGTATGATGAGTTGATGTATGCTGCTTCTCTATCTCATAATTACGCAGTAAAATTGCAGATATATCAATCTGTAACGGAACGTTTCCCTTCTAAATGGGAAGGGTGGAATAATGCCGGAGCAACTGCTCTATATTTGAATCAATTAGACGATGCTAAAATGTATTTAGAAACTGCCTATAAATTATCTGCCGATAATGGTCAAATAGAAAATAATTTGGCTTTGTTGCAATTAGCATTAAGGGATAACGATGCAGCAAGTAGATATATAGAATTAGCAAAAGAGCATGGTTGTGAACAATCTACGGCTAATTCTGCAATAGTTTCCATTAAGCAAGGTGATTACGAGGCAGCAGCTGAACAATTAGAGGACAGAAAATGCACATATAATTTGGCTTTGATACAATTATTAACAGGTAATACTGGTAACGCTATTCGTACATTAGATTGTTGTGTAGATCAAACAAGTGAGGTTAATTATTTGAGAGCAGTTTGTTATGCACGTTTAGATGATGTTCCAGGTTTGATAAAGAATTTGCAAGCAGCATGTGAGATGGAGCCGGCATATAAATATCAAGCAAAGAATGATGTTGAGTTTAAGCGTTATCAATCGCAAGTAGAATTTCAGAACATTGTTAATAATTAGTTGTTGATAGATAAGAATCTTTTCATAATTAATAAAATTTTTAAATTCTGGGAAGTGTAGTCCATAACTACACTTTCTTTTTTTATTAATATTAAAAGCAAATTACTAATCTCAAAAGATAAGTTATTAATTATTACTGTCCGCTAAAAGTAGGGGCATAAATAAAAAAATCTTGCAATGTTTCACGCCCCCAAATGTTCTATTTTTCCAATAAGATCATTTTCGGTAGTCATATTTTAAGTAAAAATGGAGGAATTCTACACTCTTGTAATTATTTAATTATGTAGTATTTAGAATAAGTACTGAAATTATCAAAATAGTTATTAATGTTATTCGAATAGTTATTGATTTTATTTGAATAGTTATTGAT
>CAVGDP010000062.1:0-3571 GCA_963627985.1 uncultured Eubacteriales bacterium | reverse complement strand
ATATCATATAATTAAAATATTTTTTATAACTTTGCAACGTAAATTAATGAATAAGAGTATGAACAATTTTATATTTTTTAGAAGAAATAATTTATATATCCCTTTGAGTATAAATAATATCTGTATAGGGGGGGGGGCAATAAGAGATATCTTTTTATTTACCTACTTAATATCTCTTTTTTACACAAATCATTGAAATTCATTAAAAGCATTTGCATTTCCGATGCAAGTGGTTTCATGCTTTATTTTGTTAATCATAACAGGATATTTAAGGAGTATCCTTTCTTTTTGAAACCAGAAAGATAAATAATTAAAAATGGAACAAAATTTCCAAAATCAATCAAATCAGCTGAACAACAATAAAGCAACTTGTCCAAGAACATGGTTATTGGAGTCTATCTTAGCATCAATATTTTGCTGTATTCCATTAGGAATTGTAGGTATTGTTTATGCTGCGAAAGTTGGAAGTTTATATAATAAAGGCGATTATATTGAGTCACAAAAGGCAAGTGAAAAAGCAAAGAAATTTACAATAATTGCTTTAATAACAGGTTTAGTTATAGTTGGAATCTATTTATTAGCTTTATTAATTGGTTTATTTTTTGCTAGTTCAAATTACTAAATGAAAAAAGTTTTACCCTTAATGACACTTTGTCTTGGTGTTATATATTATACACTTGACCCAAACAAAGTGTCATTATTTCCCAAGTGTCCTTTTTATTTACTAACAGGATATTTATGTCCTGGGTGTGGGTCTCAACGTGCTATACATTCATTATTGCATTTTGATTTTATTTCCGCTTTTAGTTATAACGCATTCTTGGTAATCATTTTACCCTTTATTTTGTTTCTTATCTTCATTGAACTACAAAAAACTAAATATAATATAATTTACAGCAAACTAAGTTCATTACCTTTTGCCTTACTTTATATCTTAATTATTACTTTTTGGTGGATATTTAGAAATATCTAAAATAATAATTCGCAGTATTCTTCTTACTACCTTTTAGTGAATTGAAATAAAAAAGGGAATTATTGTTAATCTATCAAAAAGTTATATTTACTTTTTATCTTTATCTCTTTTCTATACAATATTTTCTTTTTTCGTGCGTTTTTCTTTTGCATTATGTAGTTTTGTTCGTTGCCATAAACAAAACAATATCCTTTTTGGGAATCCCAATGTACAAAGGCAGTTTATATTTGTTTCATAAAAAAAAGAATTGCTATGTACACATTGCTAATAGACAATCACGATTCGTTTTCATATAATATTCTGCATCTATTACAAAGTATTAAAGACGGCTGCGATGTAAAAATAATTGCGACTGAAGACGTAACCACAACGAATCTTCTTCATTCAAGAAGAATAATTCTCTCTCCCGGCCCAGGTCTACCACAAGAGTCTGCCAACCTTATGCAAATCATCAACAAAGCAGAGAAACTCTGTCCTTTATTAGGTATTTGTCTTGGACATCAAGCCTTATCTATTCATTTCGGTGCATCACTTACGCATCTTATTCATCCTTATCACGGCGTGCAAAGTGTCTTATCTACAACAAATTGTCCTTTGTTTCGTAGTCTTAATAAAGTTGTTGTAACCCGTTATCATTCTTGGGCAATAAACGAACAAACTATGCCAAATAATTTAGAAATAACATCCTTTTCAGAAGATAACTGTATAATGTCTTTTCAACACAAGAGGCTTCCTATTTGGGGAGTACAATTTCATCCCGAATCTTTCTCTACTATTGGCGGTAAACAAATGATTAATAACTTCTTTCAATTATGATTAGTTTCATTTCTCCCTCTTCGGCAGCAACTCTTATCAACACTCTTGCCACTAATCGTAAAGACTTTCTTTTTGCCTTTGATTACGAATTAACTAAGGCGTTTGTAATAACAAATCCTCTCTCCCAAAAGGATATTTTTTTCTCCGTCCCTTCTTACACTAACGATGAGATTAAAGAAAATCTTGTATGCAAACTTACTGCTTTGAAGACAGATTACAAAGATTATGCCCGCGGTTTTGATATTATCCAAAAGGCTCTGCTTCGTGGAGATACCTATCTTGCTAATTATACCGTAAGGACGCCCATAAAAATAAACTTTCCTTTGAAAGAAATCTTTCGTTGCGTACAAAGTCCTTTCAAATTATATGTTCCCGGACAATTTGTTTGTTTCTCGCCCGAGCGATTTGTAAAAATTCACAACAATCTTATATCTACTTTTCCAATGAAAGGCACCATTGATGCTACAATACCCGATGCCGAAAAAATCATTCTCAACGACAGAAAAGAAACTGCCGAACACGTTACCGTAGTTGATTTGTTACGCAATGATATAGGTATGGTTGCCAATAAAGTAAATGTAACACGTTTCCGTTATATAGATAAGATAACCTCTCCTTATAATAGTATCTTACAGGTTAGTAGCGAAATAACAGGTACTCTTGCTACTAATTGGCAAGACCATTTGGGAGATATAATATTAAAACTTCTACCCGCCGGTTCTATTTGCGGAGCACCCAAACAATCTACCCTAAAAGCAATCAGCGAAGCAGAAAACTCCAAACGTGGATTTTATACCGGAGTATTTGGTTATTTCGATGGCGAAAGTTTAGATAGTGCCGTCTTAATCAGATTTATAGAACAAGAAAAAGAAAAATATTTCTTCCGTAGCGGAGGAGGTATAACCGTCAATAGTGAATGCGAAAAAGAATATAGAGAAGTTAATCAAAAGATATATTTACCATGTTATTAGAAGAGAAACTTTTTATAGAGACAATGCGTTTGACGAGGGAAGGTATAAATTACCTAAATTATCATCAAAATAGAGTAGATACGACTTTGCAAAATCATAATTTACAACCTTTTAATATTGTATCTTTATTACGCAACCTCCCTTCTACTTTGCCTGCCCCCGTCTGCCGTTTGCGTATTGTTTACGGTAATATTACTCCGCAAATATCCATTACGCCATACGTACCAAGGAAGCGAAATTCAGTAAAGATAATAGCAGATAATCAAATAGATTACTCTTATAAATACGAGAACCGCACGCCGATTAATAATATTCTATCACAAGCAGGTAGCGATGATATTATAATAATTAAGGAGGACAGAGTAACGGACAGTTCTGTTGCTAATTTGGTTTTCGAAAATAAGGACGGTTTTTTCACTCCTACAACTTTTCTTCTTAACGGTACAACTCGCCAGCGATTACTTGATACTCATATCATTAAAAAGAAAGATATTTCCCTTAACGATATTTCTTCCTTTTCTTTTGTATATTTCATTAACGCCTTATCTCCTTTACTCCCTTGCTATAGGTTTCCGATAAAGAAGTTAGAATATTATTAATCTGTATTAGTGTGAGTTAAGCATACTTATTTAGATAGAATTCTTTTGCTTTCAGCGAATTTTATGGAGATAATAACACCCCTAATTTCACCTTTTCAAAAAAACTTTTAATTTATCATTCTATTATATTTTTTCGAACATTTTTTATTCCAAAAAACGATCTTAAAAAATACCCAATAGAAAAAATAGAACATTTTTAAAAATCTATAATT
>CAVGDP010000061.1:0-4211 GCA_963627985.1 uncultured Eubacteriales bacterium | reverse complement strand
CAAAATTACTTGAATGAATTTTGCTACAAATTCAATCGGAGATATTATGGAGAAAGTCTTTTTGAGAACCTTCTAATTCTTTCTGCCACTCACAAAAATACATTTAGGTAAAGAAAACGGCTATCATTAAATTAAATTATTAGATAAAAATTATAAACTAAAATTCAATAGTCATGTTGTATATAGATAATTCCCTGGAACAAGAACTAAAGAAGAAATATCCAGGTTTTGAAGTAAACGCATATTGTCCGTATAGAAGTCGACAAACGAGTCGGTATATCCAAATATTCATTGATGGGTGCGACCACGACCTTCACTATGAATATATAATAGATAGTGATTGGAAAGGTAGAGTTGAACTCCACTTCGAAGGAAATTGGGAAGAAAAGTTTGGTGTATTAATTGATAAATTAATCAATAAAACACAAAACCGAGACGAATTAACTTGGGATGAATGGGAGTATCGTTATCGTTGTCGACATTCAAAGAAGATAGACACAATAGAAGAATTGTTTCAGACAATGTCTTATATGATGAATGTCTTTGACGATCTTATAAAAAATCTATTAGTAGAAAGTCCAACATCGGAAAAGCAAACTATTCCAAGTGACGAAAATACTGATGTATCAGAAATAACTGCTAGTTTTGTAAAACTCCATGAATGTCTTGCTAAATCATTAAAGATACCTGAGTATCAACGTCCATATAGGTGGAATGTGAATAATGTAGAGCAATTACTTAATGATATAAAGAATAGCAGAGATAACGGAAAACCAATATATCTAATTGGATCAATTATTCTTCATAAAAAAGGTAATGACTACGATATAGTTGATGGACAACAACGAATTACATCTATCATACTATTGCTAAAAAACCTTAAGGTTAATAATTTACCCAATTTGCAATATAATCACAATGATTCATTTAGGCATATAAAAGACAATTACGATTATATTGAGCGTTGGTTAAATAGTAATGTTTCAAACAGAAAAGAGTTCTCGGAATATATAATAAACAACTGTATGTTCGTAGAAATTATTGTAACAAAGTTAGAAGAGGCTTTTCAAATGTTTGAATCGCAAAATGGACGAGGAAAAGAATTAGAAGCTTATAATCTATTAAAAGCTTACCATATTAGAGCTATGGCATCATCTACCAAGGAAGACAAAATCAATTGTGACAAACAATGGGAAGACGCAACAATGTTTATTTCCCAAAAAGGACAAAGAAAAGACTTGTTGTTACAACTTTTCAATGAGCAATTGTATCGTACAAGACTATGGTCAAATTATGAAGATGCTTACTTTTTTAGTAAAAAATCAGTAGACGAATTCAAAGGAGTTTCTCTTGGTAAAGAACATTCATTAGATTTTCCCTATCAAAACATCTTTATTCAACAAGAAATAGCAACTCAAATTACGAGAAACCTAAACATGAATCTATTCAAAGTGAAAGGACGATTTATCCATGGAGATAGTGAAAACATGAATCCTTTCGTATGCATAACTCAATTGATTCTTAATGGAAAACCATTCTTTGAATATATTGAGACGTATGTGGAAATTTACAAAAAACTATTCTTACAACTAGATAGTTCACAAATGGTAGAATTTAAAGAGTTTTATGAAAAACACTGCCATTATCCTGGATATAATAGAAGAATAGGCGATGGATATATTAGAGAAGTTTACAAATCTGCTATAATATATGTATTTGATCGTTTTGGTGAAATAGGTGTAAATGCAATTTACAAAGAACTTTATATGTGTATCTATCGGCATCGTCTTGAAAAACGTCAAGTTCGTTATGCTACTATGGCAAAGGCAGAAAACTCTGCTTGGATATTTAGAACAATTCGCAATGCAAAAAATATTGCAAATTTAAACCCAATCAAACAACTTGCCTTAAAGACAAAATATACGTTTGACAATAACGAAGAATCTGTTCAAAAAATAATAGAAGAAGTATTGTCTGTTTACATTAATTATAACAAATAAACCAAATAAAAGCCGTGACAAATAAAACTAAATAAAAGTATTTCTGAAATATGGGAAGATGAATATGTAATCCCTTTGTATCAACGCAACTACGCTTGGCAAGAAGATCAGATTCAACAGTTGTTACAAGATATTTATGACAGCTACCATAAGGATCCTAATTCTCACTATTTCATCGGAAGTCTAGTTGTACTGCAACGTCCAGACAATGTATATGAAGTCATAGATGGTCAACAACGACTAACTACATTACATTTGATATGTAAATCATTAGGTTTGTTGAATACCCCTCATTTATCATACGACTCTCGTCCTGAGGTTGAAGAGTTTTTCAAGGGATTGTTCTCGTCTAATACAAGTCTAGACTTTGCTAACGAATGCAAGAAACGAGATTGTCGAAAAATATTCAGATTAGTTGATGCCCTTGATATCGTTGAAACTACACATATACACTTAGGCAAAGAATTAGACTCCACTACATCACTTTCGAAAATGGACGAGTCTACAAAGCACACATTCGGAAAATATCTCAATAACAATGTTATAATTGTTAGAACAATCCTACCAAGTGATACTGATGTAGCCGCTTACTTCGAAATTATGAACAATAGAGGAGAACAACTACAAGAACATGAGATTGTTAAAGCTTTAATGATGGAAAAATTAGAAGAACAACATAATCGTTCTGTATTCTCTGCGGTATGGGATGCTTGTTCTCAAATGAAAGTACCAATACAAAAGGGACTCTCTATATATAGACGCAATCAGGATAAACCTTTGTTCGGCAACGAATATGACCAATTATACATTCATTACTTAGATAAATACAATGAGCAAACAGGTATGTCAAGTAATAAATCTATTGACGAAATATTGAAAGAAGACATAAAAAATAGTTACACGCAAGAAGAAGCAAAGGAAATTGATGACAAATATAACTCCATTATAGACTTTCCAAACTTTCTTATGCATGTGTTTAAAATGTTCTCTGATGAATGTCCGCTAAACTCCAACGTTCTTTTAGAAGAATACAGAAAGATAGAATCAAAAGTCAATCCCATGGAGTTTATCAAAGTTTTACTAAAAGTACGAGTCTTCTTTGATCGATATATTATCAAGAGCAAAGACGATACTGAAGACTATGATAATATTACATGGATAATGCATAAACCATATAAATCAGACAACTCACTTAGATTCAAAAATACTTATTCAGAGAAAGAAAAGGAAGATATTGAGAACAAACTACAAAAACGTATAATAATGCAAGAATCTATGCTTCAAGTTACTTTCCGTAATAAAAAATATAAAAATTGGTTATTTGAACTTTTAAAAAATTTCAAAGATTCTAAAGTAAATAACATTGCTCCTTCTTCTCTTTCTGTTTTTCTTGACAAGTGGATTATAAATTACTATGACGTTTTAGAAAAAAACACCAAAACAGAAAATACTCAATGGGTTTTTGAAGCACTGGGAACAGATACACCACATTTTGTATTTAACTTTATAGATTATCTATACTGGGTAGCAAAAGAAAATAACATCATTGACATACCAAGTCTCGAAAATGTAGAAGATTTTGTTTTCAAATACTACAATTCCATTGAACACCATTTACCTCAGTCGTATAATAATGTAAATGTAAAAAAGGAAGAAAAAAGAAAAATAGTAGACAATATCGCCAATTTATGTCTAATCAGCAGAAGTACTAATTCAAGCCTCAATGACAAATCTCCAACAGAAAAAGCTAAAATAGAGCTAGGACTCTCTCCTAAACGAAAAATAATGTATCAAATAACAAATGATCATAATAAGTGGAATACAGAGGAAATAAACGAACATTATAAAGATATTAAAAACCTTATTGACCACCGACATGATATTATTGACACAACAACAGATTAGTACTTGTATAAGTTTTAGGATATGGATTGTAGTAATTACAATCCATATCCTAAAACTTATTTCTTTAACCTACCACTTCTCTTCTATTTTTGACCTATGGGTCAAATTGCGTGGTGAGACCTATTGATTCTCCTTATGTACAATAGTCTCCTGAGCATTTCAAAACTTTGAAATGCGAAATCGGACATCAAAAGTCTGCTCAATGGGTCATTTTGCGTGGTGGAATAGTTCTATTATACTTTATTTATTATTAGTGTCCGGTAAAAAATCTACAGATAAAATAATTTCTTACTAAGATGTATCATA
>CAVGDP010000060.1:0-24464 GCA_963627985.1 uncultured Eubacteriales bacterium | reverse complement strand
ATTTGAATAACTCTAATACTTATTTGAATAACTCTAATACTTATTTGAATAACTTCAATACTTATCAGAATAATATCTAACTTTATTTTAACGAAAAGTAATTTTATTTATCTATCTTCTATAAAAGTAGAAATAATAAAGTAGCAGATACGAATTTCTTATTTACTAATAAAAATAAGACGGCATCTCGTCTAATGAGAATACCGCCTTATAGATTTGTTATCTTTTGTTATTATTTCTTTAAGGTCTCAGGCAATAAAGTAACTTTAACATATTCTTTATGTTGTAAGTATTTTACTGCTGCTGCTTTAACATCTTCTGCTGTAATAGAATTAACAAGTTCTTTGTATGCGTCCATACTCTTAATAGGACGATTATATACGTAAGAAGACTTAATAACACCAGACCAGAAATTGTTAGAAGAAGAATATGAAGACTCTCTACGTTTGATTAACTGCTCTTTTGCTTTTGCTAAATTAACATCGCTTACACCATTATTAATCATATCATCAAAAATCTCCCATGTAGCCTCTTCAACTTTCTGTGTGTTCTCTGGAGAACATCCATAATAAGCAGTAACTGTGAATTCTGGTGTTGGACGCAAGTCATAACCTGCACTCAAATAAGGAGAATATGTAGCACCTAACTCTTCACGTATTTTTTGAGTTGCTCTAATTTGAAGAATCTCTGCCATAATATCTACAACTTTCTCTTCTTTCTCGCTATCAACAAATTCTTTGTTCATAACGATAACCATCATTGCTTGATCTTCTGTTCCTTTATAAACTTTCTCATCAACTGCACCTGTAGCAAACTTAGGAGATACATCCTTCCACATTTCTGTCTTACCATTAGATGGCAAACCTCCGATATATTTCTCTATCATAGGTTTAACTTCATTCACATCAAAATTACCTACAAATACAAATGTGAAATCCGATGCAGAATTGAATCTTTCTCTAAATATTTTGTACATTTTATCCAAATTCAAACTCTTAATATTCTTTTCTGTTGGTATTGTAATATTACGTTTGTCGTTAGGATACATACTCTTTTGCATTTGTACAGAGAAGGCAACTTGTGGATTATTTTGAATTTGTTTGATTTGGGAACGAATATTCTCTATTGAAACATCCAAAACCTCTTGATCTTTACGTGGAGCAGTGAAATACATATATACATATTGAAGTAGATATTCCAAATCTTTTGGTGCACATTGACCACTAATACCTTCTTCCAAACTACTAATATAAGGAGTAGTACCGAAAGTATGTTTTTGTTGGAATTTGCTTAATTGATTATGATCCATCTCACCAATACCAGAACCGTCTATAATGGATGCAGCGTTTTCTACATTATATAACATATCATCAGAATATAATGAAGAACCGCCATAAGACCACATATTCAATAAAATCTCATCATCTTTGAATGTAGAAGGTTTCATAACAACCTTTGCACCATTAGATAATGTCCATTCTGTATAACCAAATTCTTCATTCTTTGTTTCTTTGGTTACTTTACCTGCTTTAACTGTTTGATTGAAGAAAGGAACCTCCTTATAAGTATCAACGTATGGTTTAGTCTTTAATTTATTAGCATCTACAATTATTTTCTTAATTTGCTCAACTGTAGGAACTTTCAAATCTTTTCTTTCTGGCATTGTAACGTATGCGATAATATTATCTTTAGTTATCCATTGTTTTGCCAAACCATTAACTTCTTCCAAAGTAATACCTTCAATAAGTGCTTTTGCCCAACGATATTCTTGACGAGCACCAACAAAAGGAGTTTGCTCTAAGAAGTTGTTTACAAATTGTGTAGCGTATGTAGAAGAATATACTTTATTAGCCTCTTTGGATGCTTTCTCGTATTGTTCTAATACAGATTCTTTTGCTCTTTCAAGTTCAGAAGCTAAAAATCCGTGTTGCAAAACTCTTTGATTTTCCTCGATTAATAGTTTTATAGCGTCAAGGATCTTACCATCTTTAGCTATAGCGTACTCTATATAACCACCGATATTACGAGAAATAAAAGTATTAGAATAGCCACTTTGTGCTCCCATAAAAGGACAACCTTTCTTTTGAGTAAGTTCATTAAAACGATTTGCTAACATTGTTTCGTACAAACTAACCATCAACTCTTGCTCGCGGAAATCACCAACAGTCTTCATTTTCTTAACAGGGTGTTTATAGAATATTAAAGCCATAGAAGATGTAGCTTCTTTATCCGTAGCAACTGCAATAAGTGGCTCTGTATTATTAGGAATATCAAATTCTGGTCTATTAAGCGGAGTAGAAGGTGTAGGTATCATTGAGAAATAATCCTTAATCTTTTGAACCATTTCGTCAGCATCGAAATCTCCTACAACAATTACTGCTTCATTATCTGGACGGTACCAAGATTTATAGAAATTACGAATAGAAGAATATTTGAAAGTCTTCAAATTATCAACCGTACCGATAGGCAATCTATCAGCGTATTTACTACCTTTCAAAACTATTGGCCATACTTTTTGACGCATTCTATCGTCTGCACCTAATCCTCCACGCCACTCTTCAATAATAACTCCACGTTCATCATCTATTTGAGAATCTGTCATAAGCATACCACTAGCCCAACCACCTAAAACTTTCAAACCTAAATTGAATAATTCAGGATTATCTGTTGGCAAAGTTAAGTTATAAACAGTTTGATCAAAAGCAGTATAAGCATTATTATCTCTACCAAATGTTATACCTTCCTTTTGTAAAGCATCAATAAGTTCATTACCTGGAAACTGTAATGTACCATTAAAGCCCATGTGTTCTGTAAAGTGTGCCAAACCTCTTTGATCTTCTGTCTCCAAGATAGAACCTGCATTAACAGCAAGATAAAATTCAGCACGTTTTTCTGGTTTTTTATTTGATTTTACATAGTACACCATACCGTTATCTAATTTGCCATAACGGACTGTACCTTCTAGTTTCATCTCTTGATTTAAGTCTACTTTACTTTGAGAGAAACCCATTGTGCTAATTAATAAGCACAAACCGATTACTAAGAAACTTCTCTTTTTCATTGTAATATATTTTATATTTTATTTTTTTATTTTCCTAAATAGATTGCAAAGTTACGATTTTTTCTTGTATCAACAAGTTTATTACCTAAAATCTTACTTTTTTCTTTTATAGATATATATCAATCAAACCATCGGGAGCCGTTATATATATAGTCTCCTCTTCTCTATCAACCTTATTCACAATTTCATCTACAACGGGCACAAGAATTTCCTTTTCTTCCTTTTGTATAATCATTATAGTTTGATTAGTATCTATAAATTCTTTTATTTTACCGATATTACCTTTCTGCTTATCTACTACCTCAAAACCAATTACCTCATGAAAGTAGAATTGATTACCTTCTAATTTGGGCAAAAAACTTAATGGCAAATACAATTCTTTTCCTACCAAACCGTTTGCTTCCTCTGCCGACAAATCCTCAAAAGTTACCACTACTTTATTGCCATGAAAACGCAGACTTGCAATATCATATTTAACCAAACGCTCATTAATTTCAATATATACATATCCTAAACCTTCGTAATCATATATATTATCCACGTCAAAAAACAAAACCAACTCTCCTTTATAAGAGAACGGCTTAACTATTCTACCTAAATAAAAACAATCTTCTTTTTTCATTTCCAAGATTAAATAAAAAAGACTTGCAAAACGTATCAATTCTTGCAAGTCTCTGTAATAAAAAACATATCAAAACAATCTATTTGTTTATTGTCGTTATGCTTGTGTATTTTCTGTAGCTTCTGCTTCTGGCTCTACATTAGGAGTTTCTTCTGTTGTAGTTTCTACTTCTTTTGCTTGTTTAGCCTCTGCTTCTGCTCTTTTCTTTGCTATAGCTTCTGCTCTTTTGTTATTAACTGCTTCTTCGTTTTTCAAAGCTTCCTTACGTTTAGCATTGTCATCGTTAGCATTCTTTGTTTTCTGTGCAGCAATCTTCTTTTGTCTCTCTTCCATAAAATCATTGAAACGTTTGTCTGCTACATCCTGTGAAAAAGCACCTTTCTTAACTCCACCTTGTAAGTGTTTTTTGTATAAAACGCCTGTGTAACGAAGTAAAGAACGAACAGTATCCGTAGGTTGTGCTCCATTTTGAAGCCATTGACAAGCCTTGTCTATATCTATGTTTACTGTTGCAGGAGAAGTCAAAGGATTATAAGTACCAATCTTCTCAATAAATTTTCCATCGCGTGCTGCACGAGCATCTGCTATTACAATGTGATAAAAAGGTTGATTCTTTTTACCATGTCTCTGTAATCTAATTTTTACTGCCATTTTCTTTTGTCCTTATTTATTTACTTTATTGTTTTGATTTGAGGGTGCAAAATTACGTTTTTTCTCCATACTAACAAAATATTTTGCAATTTATTTTACAAATTTCCTCAATAAACCCCCTCTTTGCTACTCTATTATCTCACCTTTTTTGGATACTTCTCTACTTATTCGCATAGCACAGAAATTAGGTCCACACATTGTGCAATAAGGAGTATTCTTTATTCTCTCTACTCCATAATATTCCATTGCCTTGTCAGGATCTAACGCCAAATTGAATTGATCTATCCAACGGAACTCAAATCTCGCCTTACTCAAAGCGTTATCTCTCTCATTTGCCATAGGATGATGTTTAGCCAAATCTGCCACATGAGCTGCTATCTTATAAGTTATAATACCCTCTCTTACATCGTCTTTGTTTGGCAAGCCTAAATGTTCTTTCGGAGTCACATAACAAAGCATTGCCGTCCCTAACGAACCAATTATTGCGGCTCCAATTGCTGACGTTATATGATCATACGCAGGTGCTATATCTGTCGTTAATGGTCCTAAGGTATAGAATGGAGCCTCGTTGCACCAATCTTTCTCCAACGCCATATTCTCTCTTATCTTATCCATAGGTACATGACCCGGTCCTTCTATTAATACCTGAACATCCTTTGCCCAAGCACGCTTACACAACTCTCCCATAACCTTCAATTCTCCTAATTGTGCCTTATCATTAGCATCGTGAATACTACCAGGACGCAAACCATCTCCGATCGATACAGCAACATCGTATTCTGCTAAAATATCGCAAATATCATCCCAATGCTCATATAGGAAATTCTCTCTATTATGATCATTCATCCATTTAGCCATAATACTTCCCCCTCGCGATACGCACCCCGTCAAACGTTCTGCAACGTACGGCAAAAACTCTCTTTTCAAACCCGCATGAATAGTAAAATAATCCACACCTTGCTCGCATTGTTCTATTAGAGTATCGCGATACATCTCCCAGGTAAGTTCTTCTGCCTTACCTTTTACCTTTTCTAACGCTTGATACATCGGCACCGTTCCCATCGGTACAGGACAATTACGAATAATCCATTCTCTTGTTTGATGAATATGTTTGCCCGTAGAAAGATCCATAAGCGTATCTCCACCAAGTCTTGCCGAATAGATACTCTTTTCCACTTCCTCCTCAATAGAAGACCCCAAAGCAGAATTACCTATATTTGTATTAATCTTAACAAAGAATTTGCTACCAATAATCATCGGCTCTGCCTCTGGGTGATTAGGATTACAAGGTATTACTGCTCTTCCTGCTGCTACTTCTTGTCGTACAAAGTCGGGAGTTATTGTATAATCTGTCTTTGTATCACTATCCTTTACTACTTTGTGTCCCAAATTCTCCCTTATTGCAACATACTCCATTTCGGGAGTAATAATTCCTTTCTTGGCAAGTGCCATTTGTGTAAAAGCCTCACCTTTTTTGGCTTTTTTAGGTAGATACGTTATGGGAAAAGTAACCTTTTTCAACTCTTCATCTGCCATCTGTTCATTAGTATAAACGGAGGCAAACTTATCCTCTTGAACAAAATTCTTATCCTCCTTATGCCACTCCTCTCTTAATCGTGGTATTCCCTTACGAACATCGTGCTTATAGTCCTTTTCTGTGAATACTCCGCCTGTATCATAAATATTTATGGGAGCATTTGCTATGTGTTTACCCTCCACTACGGTATCCGTCAGAATGACTTGTTTCATACCAACCTTGATAGGAAATTTCTCACCCTCAACGTAAATCTTTCTTATCTTGTCATTTGAATTGCAGTTTTCCATTGCTGTTTTATTCTTTGTTTTATCTTTGTTTTATAGTACTTTACTTATATATTTTTTGATAGTGGCGTTTTGCAAAAATATTCTTTGAAGTTATCAAAATATTCTTTGAAGTTATCAAAATATTCTTTGAAGTTATTCTATTATTATCCGATATTATTTTCCATTTAAGACACTACTATCAAAAAAAATACTAAACATCTTATTTTTTACATTCTATCTACGACCTCTTGCTCTTCGTCCAAAAAAGCGGTTAGAGGAGATGACGCAACGGCTATATCGCTCTGTGGTCCTAAGCCTGCGTTATAGGCCTTTCTTCCTGCACATATCGCCATAGCAAACGCTTCTGCCATAGCAATAGGGTCATCGGCAATAGCAATAGCGGTATTGATCATACACGCATCGGCACCCAATTCCATTGCTTTGGTGGCGTCAGAAGGTGATCCTATACCGGCATCAACAATAACAGGTACTTTACTATTCTCTATAATGATACGCAACATATCCTCGTTTCTTATTCCTTTGTTAGAACCTATCGGCGAGGCCAACGGCATAACACAGACAGCACCTGCTTCTTCTAATTGTTTACAAACTACTGGGTCGGCTTGAATGTACGGCATAACATGAAAACCGTCTTTGGCTAACTGTTCGGTAGCCTTTAAGGTCTCGCTTACATCGGGTAGTAAGTATTTAGCATCTGGGTGTATCTCCAATTTTATCCAATCTGTCTTCAAGGCTTGACGACTCATCTTGGCAGCAAAGACTGCTTCTTTGGCCGTTCTCACACCAGAGGTGTTTGGCAATAGCATACAATTCTCGGGGATGAATGGCAAAATGTCTTCGCTTGCCGAATGTTCGGTGTTTAATCGTTTTAGAGCCGTTGTAACTATCTCTGCTTTGGAAGAGATTATGGCTTGACGCATTACTTCGTTTGAAGGGAATTTGCCGGTTCCGATTATCAAACGTGAATTAAATTCTTTTTTGGCTATTATCAAATTATCGTTCATTTTGTGTTGTATTTATTAAATTAACTATTTCTTGTGTTGTTCTTTGAGCGTTATCGCTACGCAAAATTACGCCAGACAAGGCAATACCATAGACACCCGTCTGCATAAGGGAGGTAATATCCTCTTGTTCTATACCTCCGATTGCGTAAATAGGGGTATGAAGGTGATTAGATTGCATATATTGCACGATGTTTTCGTAACCATTTATACCAAGAATGGTAGATAAGTTGGTCTTTGTGGTCGTGAAACGATAAGGACCTATACCCAAATAATCCGCTCCACTATCTATTGCATTTTGGACGTCTTGTATTGTATTGCAAGTAGCACCTAAAAGATAATTATGTTTGGTTATTTGTTTGGCTTGTGAGATAGGCATATCATTCTTACCTAAATGGACGCCATCGAAAAGATTCGTCTCCAAAAGATCTATTCTATCGTCAATGGTTAGAATAGCGGCATACTCATTGCAATATTTTCTTAATGTCTTTGCAGTTTGTAGTATATCATCGTTAGATGCTCCTTTCATACGCAATTGAATAAAACGAATACCACCTTTGAGGGCCTCCACGCAACCGCTTAAATAATCATATTTATCATTTGTGTGGGAGATAAACATACTTTTGCCCATTTGCCAAAGAGTAGATAAGAGAGCAAAGGATGTAAAACCTACTTTTTCTAATGTACCTATATTATTATATGTAATACCGCCCAAAGCACAAACCTTATTGTTTAGACGATTGGTACGAAAGGCGTCTTGCAATTCCGCTAGTAAGAATGGGGAGTTGTGTCCTTGCTTGCTAATAGAGTTGAATATAGGCGACAAGAAACAATAATCTACTTTGTCTTTCCAAAACTCTGCCTCTTGGATTGTATGGCAAGAGATAGAATAACGCAAATTCGGAAATTTCTTGTCGTATTGTTCCGTAAAATAGTCCTCCAAAGGACATCTTCTATTGAGATGAATACCGCCGATACCGTACTCTTGGGCTAAATATTGATAGTCGTTCAAGGAAAGACGCTCTTTGAGACGATTATCTTTGAAGTAGGACAGATATATTCTCATTTGTTGCTCGGTGAAATGTGGTTTGCGAATATGCAAATAAGTTACTTGCCCACTTAAAACAAAGTTGGCAAGACGTCTTTGCTCGCAAAAGACATTCTCTTCGGGCGTTATTCCTATCAACCTCCGCATGTGGCTTTGATTATTGTTATTTTATCGCCCTCTTTTAGGGTAATTGAGGGATAATCTTTGCTTTCTATTACTTCTTCTCCTATCGCTATTGCAACGGGGTCGCTTGTTTTGATGTTCAATATCGTCATTAGCATCTCCAAAGTGCAATTAACTGGGACGATTTTGTCTTTTTTATTTACTACAACTTTCATTTATGGAAATTATTTGATTTGTTTTTACATTATTGTTAAGAGCGGATATATTTGTTTTTTCTATTAAGCAGGCAGAAGGTCCTTTGCCTAAAGAAAAGTCTTTGGAAATTTGCATTGCTGCATAAACAAATTCTTTGGCTAAACGAATACTCTCGGAAAGAGAAAAACCTTTTGCTATAAAAGAAGCAATCGCTGAAGAGAGTGTACATCCTGTACCGTGAGTATTAGTAGTCTTAATTTTCTTAGAAGAAAAACTTTCTATGGTTAAATCACTTTTTATAAGAATATCGGTCATTTCTTGCCTGTTTGAATGCCCGCCCTTAATAAGAACGTTTTTTACGCCAAAAGAATTAATGATTTGTTTGCCACAATTAATGATATCCTGTGTGCTATGTATTTTACATTGGCAGATTGTTTCCGCTTCGGGAATGTTTGGCGTTAGAATATCACAAAGGGGAAATAATTCTTGTTCAAGGGAGGATAAGAAATCCGTTTGTGCTAAACTATCGCCACTTGTTGCGACTAAAACAGGGTCAAGGACGATGGAGCCGTTATAGTTATGAGTTTTTAGGGCGTCTTTGATAGCGATTACGTTTTGTTTGGTATATATCATCCCGATTTTTATAGCACTAATAGGAATATCTTCCAAGACGGCAGAGATTTGAGCCTTTAAGGTCTTATCATCCACTGCCATTATACTCTTTACTCCTAATGAATTTTGAGCAGTTACTGCAGTTATACAACTACTTGCATACAAACCAATGGAATATATCGTCCTTATATCTGTTTGTATACCTGCTCCACCGATAGAATCGCTTCCAGCGATAGTTAAGACACTTTTTATCTTCTTCATAATAGTACAAATTTGCGGTTAAATAAATTAAATGAAGTGAAGTGAAAGGATTAATTCTGCCCAAAGTAATTCCCGAATTCGCATTACCGAAACGGTCAAAGGGTATAATCTCAGCCTATTTTACATTCAGCACCCCAATAATTTTTTACCAAAACAAAATAAATAAAACAAAATATCGTTTTAGAATTTGAGTGCAAAGATACACATAAATTTGGAAACAAATTAAAAAAAATATTGTACTTTTGCAAGAAATTTTGAATTAATGTTGAACAATAACAAACAAAAAGATTACAAGATGAGAAAGATTTTGTTGGCACTAGGACTTATTTCGTTAGTCTTTGTGTATAGTTGCGGTAAGAAAGCAGCAGAAGAAAAACTAATCAATCAAAAGGCAGTTCAAGACTCTATTCAGGCTGCTTTGGATGCTAAAAATGCGGAAATGGAAAGTCTATTTGAACAATTAAATGCTATAGAAAGTGATTTAGATGTAGTAACGTCCAAATATGCTGATGTAAAAACTATAAAGAATACGAGTGGAGAAATAAATCAAGACAGAAGAAACAAGATTTCTTCACAAATTCAAGATATTAATGAGATATTGGCACAAAACAAACAAAAGATTAGTAGTTTGAATGCACAATTGAAAAAATCTCAATCTAATAATCAACAATTAACTGCTTTTATTGAAAAATTGCAACAAAGAATTGCAGAACAAGAAGAAGAATTGCAGTTGATGACTACTGAATTACAGAAGAAAAACATTACAATCTCTACACTTAATCGTAATTTGGAAGAATTAACAACCCAAAATCGCGAGAAGGATGAGCATATAATGAAAGTAGAAGACGAAAGAAATACCGTCTATTATATAATAGGTACTAAGCAACAATTAAAAGAAAAAGGTATTATATCTGCTAAGGGAGGCTTCTTGGGTATTGGTAAGAAAACTAAATTGGCGAATGATTCGGATTTGAGCGAATATACAAAAATAGACGCAAGAAGAATCAAACACATCGTATTACCTGGTCATAAGACGGAAATATTAACCTCTCATCCTTCATCTTCATACGTTTTGGAGGGAGGTGCAGACAAAGCAACGGCTTTGAATATTACTGATGCGTCTGCTTTTTGGGCAAAAAGTAAATTCTTGGTAATTTTAGTTAAATAATAAAAGATAGGATGAAAGTTTCTTTGTTTTTAGTAAAGAAATAAGGAGATTATTATCAAATAAGATGGAATTTTTATCAAATAATATTTTGGCGTTGTTTGGTAAAAATTTCATTTATTTTGAGATTATCTTAAAATAGTGAAATATTTTGTAATTTTATCGTATCCATTTGAATATAATATAGAAAATGAAAAGTATAACTTTTTTGATTCCTTGTTTATTGATTAGTCTAATGATAATGGTTAGTTGTTCCAAGACGGGCAGTAATTTAAAGACGTCAGACTTGAAAGATTTGAATGATTCTATATCTTATGCTTATGGTTATTTGAGCGGAAAACATACCAAAGAAGTTGTGGATAAGGATTTGGATGTTGAGATTTACAACACCGCCTTTGAACGTGGGTATATGGGAGAGAAAAAACAAATCTTAACAGAGGAAGAGTGTAGGAATGTTTTGGATAGATATTCCATTGAAAAACAAGAAAAGTTACAAGCAGACATTTGGAAAAAAGCACAAAAGAATATACAAAATGCCGAAAAATTTCTAAAAGAAAATAAAAACAAGAAAGGCGTAAAGACAACTCCAAGTGGATTGCAATATGAAGTAATAAAGCAAGGTAAAGGAGACAAACCACGAGCAAATCATGGAGATAGAATAAGATTTTTTGCTGAATTGAGTATTTTGGACACTAATGGCAAGATAAGAAAAATAGAATCCGACTTCAATGGCTCACGCTCTAAACCTAATTTGCAAGGAGTAGATAACGATATTGATGGTTTTACGGAAGTTGTACAACTAATGAACGCAGGATCGTATTACAAAGTTTGGATACATCCTAATCTTGGATATGGATTGCAAGATTCTCCTACTATACCGGTAGGAAGCCTTTTGATTCTTGACCTAAAAGTAACTGAAGTATTAAGAAATGACGACTAAAAAGAGAAGAAAAGTATTTTTTTCTTTGTCAATTCAAAAAAATGTAATAATTTTGCAAACGCTAATTAAGTAAAAAAGAAACAAATTAAAAGAAAAATTAAACAAAATGTATTTAACAAGCGAGAAAAAGAAAGAGATTTTCGGTAAGTTCGGCAAAAACGAACAAGATACCGGGTCAGCAGAGGGACAAATAGCGTTGTTTACGTTTCGCATTCAGCACTTAACTGAATATTCTAAGCAACACAAGAACGATAACTTTACCAAACGTGCATTGGTTCGTCTTGTGGGCAAAAGAAGACGTATGTTAGACTATTTGAAAGAAAAAGACATCAATCGTTATCGTACAGTGATAAAAGAATTGGGTTTAAGAAAATAAATCAAGCAAAACATTGGTTTACCAACAAGAAAAAAAAGAAATTAAATGTATGAAGGCGTCCAATAATTATTTGGAATGCCTTCTTTTTTGTTGAAAATACAGATGTTATAAAGAGTCAGATGTAATTAATTATGTATCCTTTTTGGGACTCTTTGGGGATAAGATGCAATTAAATAATAACAGATGGATGGAATTAAAAAAGTCTTCTCTTTATTAGATGGAAGACAAATCGAAATTGAAACAGGCAAACTAGCCAAACAAGCAGATGGTTCGGCTGTAGTAAGAATGGGTAATACGATGTTGTTGGCAACCGTATGTGCAAAGAAAGATGCAGGAGCAGATGTTGATTTCTTACCTTTAAGTGTTGATTATCAAGAGAAATATGCCGCTATGGGTAGATTTCCTGGCGGATTTTTCAAAAGAGAATCTCGCCCTAGTGAATACGAAATACTAATCTCTCGTTTGGTAGATAGAGCTCTAAGACCACTTTTCCCTTCTAATTACCACGCAGAAGTACAAGTACAAATAACTTTAATCTCGGGCGACAAAGAGAACCCACCTGACGCATTGGCAGCATTAGCTGCAGCTTCAGCATTAGCATGCAGTGATATACCATTTGATGGTCCTGTATCGGAATGTAGAGTAGCAAGAATAGATGGTCAATTTGTTATCAATCCTAATTATATTGAACAAGAAAAAGCTGACCTTGATTTAATCGTTGCCGCAACGAAGGACAATATAATGATGGTTGAGGGCGAGATGAAAGAAGTTAGTGAAGACGTTATGTTAGAAGCTCTAAAAGTAGCACACGAAACTATAAAGATTCACTGCAACGCCTTAGAGGAATTAACAATAATGGCAGGCAAAACCGAAAAAAGAGAATATTGCCACGAAGAAAATGACGAGGAAGTTTTACAAAAAATGGAACAAGAATGCTATCAAAAATGCTATGATTTAGCAAAACAAGGCATTAAGTCCAAAAAAGAAAGAGAAGAAAAGTTCGAAGCAATATATGAAGAGTTTTTAGTTAATTATGATGAGGATTACAAAGAAGAACATAAGGTAATGCTTGATCGTTATTTCCATAATATCCAAAAAGAAGCTATGCGAGATATGGTTCTTAACGAAAGGACACGTTTGGATGGGCGTCAATTGGAACAAATACGACCTATTTGGGCAGAAGTAGACTATTTACCTTCAGTACATGGCTCTGCTATCTTTACAAGAGGTGAAACTCAATCACTATCTACTTGTACATTAGGAACAAAACTTGATGAACAAACAATAGATGGAGCAATGGTAGAGGGAAGTAATCGTTTTATCTTACATTATAATTTCCCTGGATACGCAACTGGTGAAGTAAAAGGCAACAAATCTACATCGCGTAGAGAGATTGGTCACGGCAATTTGGCAATGAGAGCTCTAAAACAAGTCTTACCTACAGAAGAAGAATGCCCTTATACTATCCGTGTAGTTAGTGATATATTAGAGTCTAACGGTTCATCTTCTATGGCAACTGTTTGTGCTGGTTGTTTGGCTCTTATGGATGCTGGTGTTAAGATTACTAAACCCGTATCCGGTATTGCTATGGGTTTGATAGAGAAAGATGGCAAATGGGCTGTTTTATCTGATATCTTGGGAGATGAAGACCATCTTGGAGATATGGACTTTAAGGTTTGCGGTACAAGAGACGGAATTACTGCGTGTCAAATGGATATCAAGTGCGAAGGATTGTCATACGATATTTTGGCACAAGCACTTGCTCAAGCTAAACGTGGTAGAGAACACATTTTGAACATAATTACCGATACTATTCCTGCACCAAGAGAAGACTATAAACCATTTGTACCACGTATTGTTTCAATCAATATTCCTAAAGAATTTATCGGTGCAGTTATTGGTCCTCAAGGTAAGAATATACAAGAATTACAAAAGGATACTGAAACTACTATCGTAATAGAAGAGAAAGGAGATTTTGGCGTATGCGAAATATCTTCTGCTAATAGAGAAGGTATAGAAAGAGCCCTCGCAAAAATCAAAGCCATTATCACTATTCCAGAAGTAGATGAAGTATATGACGCAACTGTTAAGTCTATTATGCCATACGGTGCCTTTGTTGAATTCTTGCCGGGCAAAGAAGGTTTGTTGCATGTAACTGAAATTGATTGGAAACGTATAGAAAACGTAGAGGATGTATTGAAAGTTGGCGACTCTATCAGAGTAAAACTTATCGGTATAGATAAACAAAGCGGTAAGTTCAAACTTTCGCATCGTGTTTTGATACCAAAACCAGAGGGTTACGTTGATAATAACAGAAAGGAGAACAGACCTAATCATTCTAACTCAAATAGACAAAATGGTCGTCCTCAAAATTCTAACAACCACTCTCAAAATAATACAAGACACTCAGAACATAAAAACAATTCTGCAAATACAGATAACAACATAACTATTCATAGAGAGAATAGATTCTAATATAGTTATTTAATAAGAAAACCTCTATATATTGTTACAAAAAACAAGTATAGAGGTTTTTATCCAAATCCTAATAGAAGACACAATGAAGATACAATATCATTCCAAAATAGTATATTATACAATCCTTATATTGTGCTTTATTGTCTCGTCTTGTGCAAGAATAGTTACTCCAAATGGAGGTGAAAAAGATACTAAACCTCCCTTTATGGTGAGTTCGTTCCCTAAGCAGAATGCTACCAATTTTCATGGAAATAAGATAGAAATAACTTTCAATGAATATATTACATTGGATAATGCAACAGGTAAATTGATTGTCTCTCCACCTCTAAAAACCAAACCCACAATAGGTAGCAAATTAAAAACATTATATATAAAAGATATTGACTCTTTGGCAGATAACACAACTTATATATTCGATTTTGGCGATGCTATTACAGATTTTACAGAAGGTAATCGTTTATCTCATTTTTCTTTTGCTTTTTCTACCGGCGATAGTATCGATACGCTTAGTTATTCGGGTAAATTACTGAATGCTTATACATTAAATAATGAACCTGCTAAATATGTTGGTCTTTATACCTCAACAAATCGTGAGAATATTCGCAAAAATTTACCTAACTATATTACAAAAACGGATTCTTTTGGAGTGTTTCGTTTTCAAAACATCAAACAAGGTGATTATATGGTAATTGCCTTTGATGATATGAATCAAAATATGATTTATGATTTGCAAAACGAGGGATATGCCGAGAAACTATGCACAGTAGATAGCACTTCCTCTAAAAAACAAGACACTTTATTGTTTAATACTGCGGAAGATACTATTCAAAATATTATTTCCTCCAAACTACTTAATCCTTATGAGATACAAATTATTACTTCCATACCAACAAGTGATAATTTCGCTATAATTTTTTCTCAACCCGTGTTGTCAAATAAAGATTTTATGCTCACCAAGACACACAATCCTAATCTTTTGACTTCTTATCCCGATACGATAAATGTATATCTAAAAACAAATATTTTTTTCGACACAATAAAGGCACAAATAATTGATATAAATGACTTTAAGGAGACAATAGATTTACTCAATAAGACTAATAAGAAACATAACGACAAGGAAAAGAAAGTTTTCTCTTTTTCTACACCTAAAGATACCCTTCCATATTATGAAAAATTGAAGATTTTTTCGCCATATATCCTAATTGACACTACAAATTCCAATCCATTCATTAATCTTAAAGCAAAAATAGTTACAGATAATGACACTATATCTATTGATTTCAAGCAAGATACAAATAATCTCAAATCTCTATATACAGATTATAATTTCAATATAGCAGAGAATTACACTTTGTTAATAGATAGTGGTCAAGTATGTGATATAAGGGGATTTATGAATGATAAAATGGAGAAAAAGTTTTATTGTAATTCCGAAGATGATTATGGTAGCATTGTAATTAGTATAAAGGAGAATACAGGCAGCAATAACAACCTAATACTTACACTAATAGACAACCAAAACAAACAACCAATAGAGACAATATTCCTAAAACAAAAGGACGAAAAGACCCATGAATTTTCTTATCAAAAAGAAGGTAAATACCAATTGCGACTTATAATTGATAGCAACTCAAATAATAAATGGGATAAGGGGAATTTTGATAAAGAAATTAATGCCGAAAAGGTTCTATATTTCCCTAAAAAAATATCCGTTCGCAAAGGATGGCAAACACAAGAAGAATGGCTTTTAGAGTAATTTTATTAATATACCAAAATATTCTATTCTTTCTTTATGGTCTGTTTTTAAGGGTATTTTTTGAGTAACAATGGGAAGTTTTTCCATCTTTATAATACTTTGATTATATAATAGTTAAGATAGATAATAGAATCATCAAAATAATATCTGATTTTATTCAAATAGTTATTAATGTTATTCGAATGGTTATTGATTTTATTTGGATAGTTATTGATGTTATTCGAATGGTTATTGATGTTATTTGGATAGTTATTGATGTTATTCGAATGGTTATTGATGTTATTTGGATAGTTATTGATGTTATTCGAATGGTTATTGATGTTATTTGGATAGTTATTGATGTTATTCGAATGGTTATTGATGTTATTTGGATAGTTATTGATGTTATTCGAATGGTTATTGATGTTATTTGGATAGTTATTGATTTTATTCGAATGGTTATTGATTTTATCAAAATAGAATCTCATTTTATTCAAATAAAATCAAGAATCATTTGAATAAAATCAGATATTATTTTGACGATTTTTGCACCTATTTTAACTATTATATAATCAATAAATTAGAGAGGTGAAATTTTACTCATTTTTATTCAAAAAAATACCCTTAAAAACAGACCATATAGGAAAAATAGAATATTTTGGAAGGCGTAAAACAATGCAAGATTTTTTATTTATGCCACTACTTTTAGCAGACAATAATAACTGTTTTTCTGCTAATAATAGGTATATTTATCTTTTTATATAGAAAAAATATTTTATTACAAATCAAAAAATTACAAAGATAATAGGTTATTTTTTTGATTTATATTTTGGTAGTAATAATAAAAGTAGTATCTTTGCAAACGCAAAACGGCGGGGTAGCTCAGTTGGTTAGAGCGTCGGATTCATAACCCGGAGGTCACGAGTTCAATTCTCGTCCCCGCTACATTACTACTCGTTTAGATTAGATTTCTAATTGTTATCATAATATTTTTTTAGACTTTCATTTAGGGACTTTTCCTTGAAAGGAAAGTTATTTTTGTTTTCCTTTCTCTACTATTTCTTCTTCTAAATTACAATCCTATACATCCAAAGGGGAAAATGCGTTTTCTATATGCTCAATTTGTAGCGGAAGAGTCGGATCTATAATGATGGAAATCACATCAAAACGAGCCTCCAAGTCTATACGATAACGCCGTAAGTAATTGTCTGCCACTTTTATAATCAATTGTTGTTTTTTTCTATTAACAGCCTGATACGGTTGCCCAAAGTAATCGGTTGAACGCTCTTTAACTTCCACAAAAACAATTGTATTTTTGTCTCGTGCCACTATATCTATTTCATTTTTGTTATAAACATAATTTCTTGTTAGTATGTGATAATCTTTGTTTTGCAAAAATTCCACTGCTATATCCTCTCCTTTTTGTCCTATGTTATGGGTAGATGGTTTTTCCATTAGTTGTTTTTTTATTGTTTGCTTCCTAAAAATTAATCTGTTTTGATGATACTATGATAAGTCTTTTTCTTTTTCTTGTTATACTTTTTGCAAAAATACAAAGATTATTTGTAACTTTGCCGTTTGAAACAACTTTTTTAAGGATTGAAAAAAATAGATAAACTCATACTGAAATCATATTTAGGACCGTTGTTGTTGACTTTTTCAATATCAATGTTTGTTTTAGTTATGACTTTCTTATGGCGAAAGATAGAGACCTTAATAGGAAAAGGGTTAGAATTCTCTACTTTAATGGAATTATTCGCCTATGCTGCAGCAACAATGGTACCGATGGCATTACCGTTAAGTATTCTTTTGGCTTCAATTATGACAATGGGCAACTTTGGTGAAAGATATGAATTAGTCGCTATGAAAAGTGTTGGTTTGTCTTTGTGGAGAGTATTTCGTCCGCTGTGGATATTAGCGATAGTGTTTTCTATATTAGCTTTTTATTTTGCAAGTTGGGTAATACCGGCGGCAGATTTGAAAACAAAACAATTAGCAGCAGATATCAAGGATAAAAAACCTGCAATTAATATACGCCCAAATGAGTTCTATACCCAAATATCCTCATACGCTATCCGTATTAACAAAAAAGACAAAAAAACTAATTATATGTACGATGTGCTTATCTATAATCATAGCAAAGGTATTGGCAATACGGAAGTTATAAAGGCTGATAGTGGTTATATGTATTCATCAAAAGACAATCAAACGATGATATTTAAGTTGTTTGACGGAGAAGTTTTTTCTGAAAGTATAAACGGTAAGGATTATAAGACAAGACCCTTAACAAGAATCAAATTCAAACAACAAATATTGCGTTTCGATGTTAGTGATTTCGCTATGCAAAAAAGTAGTGATGATAAATATTCTGACTCTTATAAGGTATTAGGTGCACCAAAACTCTATTCACGAATAGATTCACTAACAGAATTAACCCAAAAAGACAAGAAAATATATAGAGACAAAGTACTGGATTTTTTTACTTTGGACACGAAGGGGAAGACTACTAAAACTACTCCTATAAAATATGATTTCTATAAAGATTATTCACAATTAGACCCCAAAACAAAACGAATTGTTCAAGATTATTCAAAATCTACTATTCGCGTATTATCGGACGATTTTGGTAATCATTTAGAATTAGAAAAATATGACACAGAATATATCACTCGGCACTGGATAGAATTTTATCGTAAGTTTACTCTCTCCATCGCTTGTATTATTCTGTTCTTTATTGGGGCTCCATTAGGGTCTATCATTAGAAAAGGTGGATTGGGAATGCCTGTTGTTGTGTCTATTATCGCCTTTGTGATTTATTATGTAATAGGAATGATCGGCGAGTCGGCTGCCAAAGGAGGTAGTTTGTCTCCATTGTTGGCCATGTGGTTATCTTCTATTATTTTCTTGCCAATAGGATTGTTTCTTACCTTGAAAGCAACTACGGATAGCAAACTGTTGTCTTTGGAGAGTTGGCAAACAATATTCAAAAAGGTAAGTGAAAAGAGCGGTTTTAGAAGAAAAGCGAAAGAATATAATAAAGAGAAAATTAATCTCAATAATTAGTAAAATAAATTCAATAAATATTTTGATAAAATCAAATAAGAATTAGATAACAAGAATTACAAAAACATAATAAGGAAAAAATAATCTTTTGATATTTGATTAAAATTTAAGAAAACGAAATAAAATATGAATATACTCCAATTTTGCTATAAGCCTCCTTTTCCTGCTATTGATGGTGGGGCGATTGATATGTACAGTATCGGTCAAGGACTGACAAATATAGGACATAAAGTAAAGGTATTGACTTTTTATTCGGACAAAAATCCGTTTGATAAAAAATTATTACCACAAAATTATATTGATACGTATTCTCCCGAAGGTGTTTATGTAAATTTGAAACCAAATGTCTTTGATGCTTTGTTTTATGTCTTAATTGCGAAAAGTTATATAGTGGAAAGATTCGTATCCAATAATATGAAAAACAAATTAATACGGATATTGAAGGAAGAAAAATTTGATGTTATTCAAATAGAAAGTATTAATCTTGCCTCCTATATACCTATTATTAGACAATACTCTAATGCTATAATAGGTTTTCATTGTCCTAATGTGGAGCATTTAATATGGCAAAGAATCTATAAAAACGAAAAAAGAAATATTTTCAAACGTTGGTATCTAAAAAACACTGCTCAAAATATGAAATACTACGAAAGAATACATATTAATGATTTTGATGTAGTTTTTCCCTTAACAGAAGTAGATGCAAAGTATTTCAAAGATTTTGGTTGCAAAAAACCTTGCCATGCTATACCTATTGGTTTTGATATAACAGAAGATCTACCCGATGTTATGCAAGAAGAGAATTCTTTGTTCCATATCGGTAGTATGAATTGGTTTCCTAATGAGCAGGGTATCAAATGGTTTTTGAATAATGTATGGGATAAAGTATTGGATGTGTGTGAAAATGTTCATTTCTATTTGGCAGGACGTAATATGTCCACATATTTTGCTAATGGAAAATGGAAAAATGTAAGTATTGTGGGAGAAGTTTCCGATAGTACTATATTTATGTGTAGCAAACAGATTATGGTTGTTCCTCTTTTGAGTGGTAGTGGTATTAGAATCAAAATATTAGAGGCTATGAGCTTATCCAAAACCGTTGTTGCTACAAGTATTGCCGCCGAGGGTATAATGTATGAGAATGGAAAGAATATTTTGATCGCCGACACGCCAGAAGAATTTGCACAGTGTATTAAAAAACTCTTGGATGATAAACAATATTGCAAGCAAGTGGGAAATAATGCTGCCGAATTGATAAAAGAAAAATATGCTACCTCTGAAATTGCCAAAAGTATTACTCAAGAATATGATAAATTACTAAATAAATAATTGATAATGAATATTCTTGTATTTCTTCCACGATTTCCATACCCTACTGATAAAGGAGATAAATTGAGAGCGTTTAACCAAATAAAGGAATTGTCTCAAAGGAATGATATCTACTTATTTGCATTGACAAGATCAAAGATTAAACAAGAGTATTTGGAGGAAGTAAGGCAATATTGTAAGGATATATATCTCCAAAAACTTAATTTATCGGGTATTTTACTTTATTTGGTACGATGTTTATTCTCTAATTTACCATTACAAGTCGCTTTGTTTACAACAAGAAAGGCAAAGAATAATTTTTATCATTATTTTGATACCCACTGTTTTGATTCTGTTTATTTTCAATTTGTAAGAAGTATAGAATACGCAAAAAAGATTAGAACCAAATCACCATTCTCTGATAGAAAAAGAGAACTTCCTTTCTCTCGTTTAATACTTGATTTCCAAGATTGTCTCTCTATGAATATGTATAGACGAGCCAAAATATCTCCATTACATATAAGGATATTATTACAAGAAGAAGCTCGCCGATTAAGAATTTACGAAAAGAAATGTTTTGATATTTTTGACTCTATTACTATTATTACCGAACAAGATAGAGAATATATTTGTTCCGAAAGGAGAAAAGAAATCAAAATAGTTGCTAATGGTGTAGATCAATCCTTCTTTTCTTATAATAAAAAGCAAGAAAAAAAGTACGATATAATATTTTCTGGTAATATGTCTTATAAACCCAATATTGTTGCGGCTAAATATTTGATTAATGATATTATGCCGTTGGTTTGGGAGCAAAGACAGGATGTTAAAGTATGTATTGCAGGTAGTAGTCCCACAAAAGAAGTATGCAATTTGGCAAATGATAGAGTTGTTGTTACAGGTTGGGTAGAGGATATGCGAGAATATTACGATAAAAGCTTGATTTACGTCGCTCCTATGCAAATCGGAACGGGTTTACAGAATAAATTATTGGAAGCGATGTCCATGTCCTTACCTTGTATTACTACGCCAATCGCCTTTTGTGCCTTAAAAGCGAAAAAAAATGAACAAATACTTGTAGGAAAAAACACAAAAGAATTATCTTCTCTTATATTGAAATTGTTAGATAATAAGATATTACGAGATAATATCGCATCACAAGGATATTGTTTCGTAAGGAAATATTATTCTTGGCAAAAATCCACTTCTATATTAGAAGAATTACTACAAAAAAAGTAGTTTTGTGCAGAATTTCACTAATTTTTTGATGCAATTTAATTGTAATTTGTATAATTATTGTATTTTTGCACGGCAAAAAAGATAAAAGATAAATATAATTAGACAAAACGATAAAAAAAATCAAACACACGATGGAAGAAAAAACAAGGTATTCTGACGAAGAATTACAAGAATTCAAACAAATCATTTTGGATAAGATTGCTCAAGCCAAAACTAATTTGGAAATGTTAGAAGGAGCTGCTTATAATAGAGATTCTAATGATATTACCGATACATCTGCTGTTTCTCGCACATTAGACGATGACTTTACTTCTGATGCTGAAACCAAAGAGGAAAATGTTCGTCAAGCCTTGCGGCAAAGACGCTTTATTAAGGATTTAGAAGCAGCTTTGATAAGAATAGAAAATAAGACGTACGGCATTTGTAGAGAGACAGGTAAGTTAATTCCAAAGGAAAGATTGCGTTTAGTTCCTCATGCAACATTAAGCGTAGAGGCAAAAATGAGAAGAAAATAAAGATTGTAATGAAAAAGCCACTTATTCTTATTTTTTTGGTTCTAATCGTTGATCAAATAATAAAGATTTATATCAAGACACATTTCTTCTTAGGAGAAGATATAGAGGTATTTGGTTTGTCATGGTTTAGAATACATTTCATAGAAAATAAAGGAATGGCTTTCGGGATGAGTTTTGGAGATAATATCGGCAAATTAATTCTAACCCTAATAAGAATAATTGCCTCAGTATTAATTTTCTTTTATTTGCGATATTTAGTAAATAAAAAAGAGACACCATTACTTATCTATTCATTCGCCTTAATATTCGCCGGAGCAGTTGGCAATATTATTGATTCTTTGTTTTATGGCGTCTTATTCTCTCAAAGTACTTTTTTTCAGGTTGCAACATTCTTACCCTCAGGAGGTGGTTATGCCCCTGTATTGTTTGGCAAAGTGGTAGATATGTTTTATTTCCCTTTGATAGACACTACCCTTCCGAGTTGGATACCTATTTTTGGTGATAAACATTTTAGTTTCTTTGATGCTATCTTTAATTTCTCTGACGCCGCTATTACTATTGGTGTTATTTTATTGATTATTACCATAATAATCAAAGAAAAACAACAAAAGAAAGCAAAAAAATCCAATATCTAATATGGAAATACTAATAATAGTCTTCTTTGTCTTGTTGAATGGTTTCTTTTCTATGGCAGAAATAGCAGTTATTTCTTCACGGAAAACAAAACTTGAAACAGATTCCAAGAAAGGTAGCAAAGTAGCAGGTCGTATCCTATCGGTAATAAATAATCCGGACAAATTCTTATCAACTATTCAGATTTGTATAACAACTATCGGGCTTATAATCGGTTTATACACAGGAGAATCGTACGTTGATAGAATATCTAAAAGTTTTATTAGTTGGGGTATGGATGTTTCTGTTGCCGTAATTGTAGCACGTATTGCAATAGTTGTGGTGGAGACATTTTTTATGTTAGTTTTCGGAGAATTAATACCTAAACGCATAGGAATGAGTAATCCAGAAAAAGTTGCCTCATTTATTATTCGTCCAATGGGAGTACTCTCCAAGATATTTGCACCTTTTGTTTGTTTATTATCTCAAACAACTGCAGGATTATCCAAACTATTTGGTATAAAACATTCTTCCAAACAGAAAGCGACCGAAGACGAGATAAAATCCATTATAGATGACAGTGCTTCTGCAGGAGAAATTGCTGAAACAGAACAAGATATTGTTACAAGAGTTTTTGATTTGGATGATCGTAGAATAGAATCTCTTATGACGCCACGTAATGAATTGCAATGGGTTGATAAACAAGAGTTGGTAAAGGACCTAATCAAAAGAGTTAATAGAGATACCATTCATTATATTTATCCTGTTTGCGACAAAAGTTTGGATGATATCATTGGCGTTCTATTTATTAAGGATATGTTTCCTGTAAATGAGAAAACATTTTCTTATAAAGTTGCCGATATAATGCGAGAGCCTAACTTTGTACACGAAAGTGTTTCTATTTATGATTTATTGGAGATGTTCAAAACTACAAAAATTCATTATGCGTTCATCATTGATGAGTTTGGTATGGTACAAGGTATGGTAACGATGAATGATATTTTGGAGACATTAGTTGGTAATTCGTCCGAATTGGAGACTAACCCTAATGAAGAGGAGTTTATGCGGAGGGAGGACGGCACTTATCTTGTTGATGGACAATATCCTTTCTATGATTTCTTATCTCATTTCGATTTGGAGAACGATTATCAAAAATATAGTTATAATACTTTGAGTGGTTTGATTTTAGCTTTAACTGGCAAGATACCAAAAACAGGCGATAAGATTAATTGGCAGGATTTTATCTTTGAAATCGTTGATATGGACGGCGCTCGTATTGACAAAATATTAGTAACTTATAACAAAGTACAAGAATAGGGGGATTAGGAGGAAATCTTTTTTTCCGCAGATTTCATCATACGGATTTTTATATAATCATCTACTTGATAGAAATATTTTATGATTGGAGGACAAAACGAATAATTAGAAGAAGTAGTTTTTTGAAATAATTCACCTCTAATTTGACGAATATTTTTTGAATAGAAAAATACCAGATAGGAAAAATAGAACATTTTAACGAAATCGAAATTCTAATAGTATCGCATTTCGTCAAAATAAAATCAATAACTATTCAAATAAACTCAATAACTATTCAAATAAACTTAATAACTATTCAAATAAACTTAATAACTATTC
>CAVGDP010000059.1:0-8179 GCA_963627985.1 uncultured Eubacteriales bacterium | reverse complement strand
TATTGAAGTTATTAAAATAGTTATTGAAGTTATTAAAATAGTTATTGAAGTTATTCAAATAAGTATTAAAGTTATTTTGAGTAAAAGGTTGTTTTTCGGGATGAAGGGTGGTATAAAAGAAACAAAAAAAGAAAAGTAGTGGATTTGTTGTCCACTACTTCTAATACATTATGACAAAGTCAAATTGTAGTCTAATTAGTTCTTAACGGCAATAGCCTCTATCTCTACTAATACACCTTTTGGCAACTTAACTACTGCAAAGGCTGCTCTGGCAGGAAATGGCTCTTTGAAGTATTGTGCATATACCTCATTCATTGCTGCAAAATCGTCCATAGAGTTAAGCAAACAAGTAGTCTTAACTACATCGCTAAAATTGAATCCTGCCTCTTTTAGTATAGCACCAACATTCTCCAACGCTTGTTTGGTTTGTGCTGTGATACCTTCGGGAGTCTCTCCATTAGCAGGGTTTACTGGTATCTGACCAGAAATAAATAACATTCCGTTATTCGCTTTAATTGCTTGTGAATAAGGACCTATCGCAGCAGGTGCATTATTTGTATGAATCTGTGTATTCATTTTTTACCTAATTTTTTATTTATTGATGATTAATTTTGCTGTTGTTAATTGATTATCGTTCATTATGTTGATAATGTAAGTACCCATCGGTAAGGATTGTAAATCAAAAGTCTTTTGAGATAAATTTACATTATTTTCTGAATAAACTATTTGACCTAATTCATTAACAATGGTAATAAATTGAGCGTTAGTTATATCGGATATAATAGTAAACTTGCCTTTTGTAGGGTTTGGCATTATCTGAATAGAGTTGTTATTTGTAATATCTTCAATAGAAGAAGAATCTACTATGGTTATTTGTTTAACATTAGTTAAGGCTGCCTCGCATTGACCTGCTTGAACTTTAACTTGGAAATATTTCTTGCCGGCTTCATCAAAAGTAGTCTTATATACTGCTAATCCTGCATTACCAACAGATATCATATCCTCTTCGCTATCACCCATGTACCAATCAATAATAGTACCCGAGTAGTTATTTAATGTTAGTTTGACTTCTTCGCCCATATTGTAAGTAGTTTTGGAAGATGATAAAGAACCTGCTTTTGTTTTGAAAACTTCTATAGTAATCTCATTACTAATATTTTCATATATTCCAACAGAATAAGCAATACGTCTGTAAGAAGTAGTAGTGGTTAGGGTAGAAGGTTGATAATTCTTCTCATTATTAGTACCTTCGGCGTTAGACCAAGAAGAATAACCACTCTTTTGTTGCCATAGATAAGTAAATTCTCCAAATCCGCCTTCAGCTTGAGAACCTACTAATTCGTCTGGAGTAGTACCCGAACAGATTTGTTGAGAACTTGCTATAATATTGTTAGTTATAGAAGGGTAAAGTGTTTGGAAATTCTTTGTTGCATTATCGTAATAAGTACCATAACTATTAGTTAAGAAAGCACGATAATAGCAAGTTGTACCTTGATTAATTCCTTCTAAATTATAACTATAAGCACCAATAGAATCGCCCTCTACTACAACTTTGATACAATCCACAGAGTCTATTGTAGGTAAGATATTGCTATTACCTATAATATATACAAAACCTTTCTCTATGAAATCGCCTTGTCCTAAAGACTCTACCGTTCCATTAAGAGTTACAGAAGTAGAATCAATATTTGTAGCCTCCTTTGTTAATACATAACCAAGACCTGAACTTGTTTTGGCGTGAGCAATATTACCAAAATACATATTACCACTATTGTCAGTTACAAATGCTTTGAAATAATAAGTAGTGCTATTAGTTAGACCTGTTATAGTTGCGTTAATATTGATAGTGTCGGTTAAGTTAGTATCAATAACTGTGTTTGTTGCAACGTAAGGACAATCCTCTTCCAAAGAATAAACAAAACCTTTGCTTGCAATAGGAGTAGAAGCGTTTTTGTATATCAATTTGCCACTAACAGTTAATGAAGCGGCTTTCTTTTGAGTAGTGCTATTAGTTTGAACAACAGGGGTAGAAGGATTATAAGAAAACATCATAACCGAATCATTTACATAATGAATACTTGTAATATTAACCGTATCAACAGTACCGCCTTTAACCAAAGTAGGACTTAAAAAGTATGTTATATTCTTCGTTCCAGGAAAAGCAGCAGCAGCTTTGGTTGTACTATTCAAGTTACCATCCGCAGGTTCTATGAACCAACCTCTATCATTAGGGTCAACATTGATTTTATTGGTGCCATAATTTATCCAAGCGTTGATTTTATTCATTTGACCGTGATAAATCAAAAGACCTTCACCAGGAATATAAGTATCAAAACCTTGTTGTTTTCTATATTCTATCATTAGAAATTCCGTACCTGAAATATACACCTTATAAGCAGTATCATTCTGACCTGTTATAGCGGGCAGACGCAAAGAATCCATAGTACCACCAAGAGAAATAACGGTATCAATCCAACCAACTAAATTCTTCTGTGCAGCAGACCATAAACAAGGAGAATTAGCGTTGTTATTATAAGAACCCTCACACATAACGCTCCAAGAACCAACTGTAATACTTGTACCATTGCTCTCTGCATAATCTGTATCGTACTCATCTGGCAAACCTAATGCGTGACCGAACTCATGACAGAATGTACCAATGGTTTGATTTGGTTTTTCGGCCGAACAAGTATAGCGATTAATCTTTACACCATTATAAAGAGTAGTCAATTGTGCTTCACTAGAATGAGGCCATATCTCATCCTCGTTACCAGTAGAAGACTCTGGAGTACCTGCAAAGATAATAGCCACGTCATCTACTATACCATCGCCGTCATTATCGTATTGAGAGAAATTAACTAACGATGCAGCCTTTTGAATTGTGTGTTCAACGAATGCTTTTGTGTTCTTATCTTTTCGTGTATAGGAAGTACCTCCGTATGTAACTGTTTCGTGTCCACCATAATACGCCATAGAATTAGGAAGTGTAACAGGACCAACAACATCTATTTGCAAATCCAACTGACCATTAGAATTAGTATAGAAATATTGATGAATAGAGCCTGTACCATTATAATTATCTTGCATACACATATTCTCAAAGACACTCTTATCAGTAGTAAAAGACAAATCAGAGAAATTAACCAAGATAACTAATAATTTAGTTGAACCACCATTAGCAGGAAAATGTGCTTGATCGTATTTTGTCTGCAATTTAGATGAGATTATTTTGTTAAATGTTTGTATTTGAGAAGTAGAATATGTAAGATTTTTGGGAATAGAGGACAAAAATTTAACATCCTTACTACTTCTTTGGTTAATATTTGTTGCTAAAACATCGGATGCAACCATATTGCCCATATTGTTTTTTATTGCATAGACCCAATTACCATTATTGTTTCTTAGTAGAGTATAACCATCTTCGGTTACAGCCCAACTCAAATTCTCATCACCTTTTTGATAGAAAGTTAATGTTTTGCCGTTAGGTTGAGTAATCGTTATCGGCTTGGGGTCGGCAGGTACGGCGTAAATTGCATTACTTAAAGCAAGTACCACCATTAGCATTAACGCTTTTAATAATGTTTTTTTCATCTTTATTATATCTTTTTTATTTATTTTAGAAAACAAGTACGTACTATAACGAAAAATTTGTAACAAAATTATATCAAAATTATCATTATATCAAAATTAGAAATTCTTTACCATTCTCTTTTCCTTTTTCTTTTATTGTTTTAGTAAATTATAACAACACCTTTTAGTAATATTAATTCTCTCAAAAATCTTGTCGGAAGTTATCAAAATATCTTTTGAAGTTATTAAAATATCTTTTGAAGTTATTTGAATAATATCAAAAGTTATTCCAAAAATAAAATATCTCTTTTCTAAAAAATCAATAGTTAGTAAAATAGTATTGAGAATAACAAGTAAGATCTAAATAAATATTTAACCAACTATCATAATATCATTTATTTAAGTAGTTTTCTGTAGAGTTATTTTAGAAATAGGTTAATCATTTTCACTTCTTAAACATCTAACACTCCGACCAAAAGCACGAAAACCATATATTGTTACATTAGTAGTTATTTCGGATTTATTGAAATCTATACCTCCTGACATACCTTTACTTTTTACATCGCCAGCCCAATAATAACCTCGCATACCTTGATATTGAAAATTACCCGTATAAGCACTTCTCAACCCAGCACAAGGTAAAGTTAGTTTGCCATCACCAAATGAAATGTAATAAGAGCCTGTTGTTGTAGATTTTATTTCATAGCCTAAATTAGCAACTGCTTTCCATTCTTTTTCTGTTGGCAAACGATAACCACAAGGACAAGGATTGTTCGTCTTTTCTTTATCGTTCCAAAGATTATCATTAGGATAAGCAATCCAATCATTAGCACGTGCAGAATCTACAATAAATTCATGGTCTGTTTTCGTATAATTAGGAGATATAGTGTTTGTTGTATCGGATATTCTCTTTTCGTGACCATCTGTTTTGCGACCCCATTGATACAAATCGCCCCAACTATCCGACGAGGACACATCATTACTCAACGCTCCTAAATTTCTGTCCAAGAATATCAATACCCCTTCCGATGTTTGAATGGGAGCGAGTTCATAATAAGTGAATTTGCCATTTTCAGTTATAATAGGTTTGGAAAAACCTGCGTCATATTGAGCATAACTACTAATCGCCATAAATATAAATGAAAGAATAAACGAACAATATCTCATTGAAAAAATCTCCTTTCTCTTATTTTAATTTAATTTATTGAATTGCTTTATCTTAAAATTGTTTTTTGCTGTCAGAACAATACCCAAACCAAAAGATAATCCCTTAACCTCACTTTCTATGGAGTTATCTTTGTCTAATTTGTAGAAAAACTCACTAACAATAGACAAATCATATAGTTGCCTATCGTTAATATTATTTTTATTTAGATTGATAGAATAGTCAAAAGCAAAGTAAATCATTTGATTATGCGGATAAGTAATATTTTTGTCTCTTTGAGCCAAATTAGAAAAGAAGTTAGTACCATAGAATGTTATCATTTTTTTGCTATCATAGTAACCAAGAGTAGTATTTATCTTCTTGTTTTGGAATTGTATAGAAGGGGAAAAAGCATAACCGTTATCCAAAGGAAGAGTAGAGTTTTTCATATCCATAGAAAAGAAGTAATCGAAATGAAAATAGAGAGTATTTTGTCTTCTACATAAATTATTTATAGCAAAACTAATACCTACATTACCATTAGCCCAATGGTCCAAAACAGCAGTGCTAATAGTGTCTAATTCTCCGCCATTATGATGCCAAATAAAAGAATAATCAAATAATAATGAATATTTAGATAGGGGAGAAGTGTTTATTTTGCCCGCAGTACCCATATCAAAACTTTCTCTATCTATATCGTTGTAGAAATTGAAGTTTTGCCAATTAATCCAAGCGTCATTGATCCAATATTTTCCTGTATAAATTAGTTGCAAACCCTCCTCGCCGTCCGAAGAATAATTAATCTCTCTATTATATAAAGGTATAGGAAGAAAATGTGAGTTTGTGATTAGGAGATTTCCTATAATAAAACGTAGATTATTGTTTATTTGCCAATTAAATCTAAAAAAAGGTTTCCAATGTAATTGTTTTTGCGTATTAGTATCGCTATAATAAGGAATAGTAATAAAATTCTCTTGTCCATATTCGTTCGCACCCCAATATCTTAACAAATTAACTCCAAGACTAATAGAGAAATTGTCGTATGGTTGATATTCAATATTAGGAGTAAGGCGAATACCTCCCAAAGTATAACCATAAGCAATTTTTCTTTTGTATTCATTGTTTTTGAAAAAGGCTTTTATGGGGACGTTTATAGATAAAGAATTGCTATTGTCTTTTAAGATGTACTCTTCTTGTGCATTTAACATCTGAAAGACAACAGACAACAAAATCAATACTAACGTTATTCGCTTCATTTAATTATTTCAAAAAAGTAAGTCCGATCTTACTCGGACTTTAGTAATATATGTTTTATTGGAAACTTTATTTTATCAAGTCATTATTATATTTAGTTAAACTATCCAACGCATTAGTACGAATATTTATGTAATCAGTAACTCCCAAAGCGTTAAACTCTTCTTTTAATGTGTCTTCTGGGTTACCTGCTACGATAATGTGTTTGGCATTTCCCTTCAAAATAGGCAAAGCACACTTAACAAATTCAGGATATTCCTCATCCGAAGAGCAAAGAACGATAATGTCAGGATTTTCTTGCAAAGCATCTTTACAACCTTGTTCAATATTATCTGTAGGTTTGGAAACAATATCATAACCAACCACACCAAAGAAATTAGTAGAGAACCCAGAGCGAGCATTTCTCATTGCAAGGTTACCATATAAGAGATTAAATACTTTAGGTTTGTGTTCGCTTTGAATAACACTTATTCTTAACTTCTCGAATGGCTCCGCAGCACGTTTACTACACAAAGTCTCAAATTCTTTATTCTCTTCTTTTCCACAACAACAGCAATCACTCTTCTCAATCTTTACTTCTTTTTCTGTAATATTAGGATATTGATTTGTACCAACGATAACAGTCTTGCGTTTAGCAATATCCTTTGCTCTTAATGTTTCAATCTCCGCAATAGATGTTTGAAGAAAGTTCTCTCTTATTGCTTTTTCTGCACCACCTCTCTTTTCTACTTCTTTAAACCACTCCCATGCTTTTTGAGCAATATTGTTTGTAAGATTTTCAATATAATAGGAGCCAGCAGATGGGTCTACAATCTTGTCCAAATAAGATTCTTCTTTTAGAAGTATTTGTTGATTAACTGCTATACGTTTAGAAAAATCATCACTTTGTTTGAAAACAAGATCAAATGGCATAACAGCAATAGAATCAGCACCACCAATAACAGCACTCATAGTCTCGGTAGTAGTCCTTAACATATTTACGTAGGCATCGAATACAGTCTTGTTATATTTAGTATTAGTACAGTGAATAAATATCTTTGCTGTGTTATCGTCTTTGGAATATTCGTTTACAATGTTTGACCATAACAATCTCGTTGCACGTATCTTGGCAATTTCCATAAAATATGTGCTACCGGTTGCAAAACTTAACATCATCCTTTTCACACAATCTTCCACTGATATATCTCTTTGGGTCATATTGTAGAGATATTCGTTTGCTATTGCTAATGAAAAACCTAACTCTTGTGAGATATTACTACCAGCATCAGAGAAAACATTTCCATTAATGGTAATAGTCTTAAATAGAGGTAAATTAACTATTGCATATTTCATAATTTTGGCTGCCTCTTGCATATTATCCTCCAAATTATTATAGAAATATCCGTGTTTTAAGGCAAAGAAATAAGCATCGAAGTTGATACTACCTTTTATTTTTGCGGTATTATATTTTTTATCTTTGCAATAATCTACAAATAACTCTAAAAGAGTAAGGTAATTGCAAGATTTTAGGAAATTAATTCTTATATATTCGGGGTAAATACCGTCTAAAAGTAATTCTAAATCCTTTTTTGTTTTAATATTTTTTGCATTGAAACCGATAGAATTAACTCCTCTATTCAAAAATTCTAAAGCAATTGTATTTTGTGTTTTAATATCATCCGTATCTATATCCATCCGTATCTCCCAATCATTATCCTTGTCGCGATCTCCACGTACAAAAGGCTTCTCATTAGGATTGTTCTCCAAATATTCTAATCCCTTTAAATCCGAAGCACGATAGTAAGGCTTAACATCAAATCCCTCAATAGTTTTCCAAATAAGTTTTTTATTATAATCTGCCCCTTTTAAGTCTTTTTCTATTGCTTCTTCCCATTGTTGAGTGGTAACTTCTGGAAATTCTGTGAATAATTTATCGTATGCCATATTAAAAAAGTGTTTTTATTATTTCAATTTGCAAATCTAATAAATTTTTTTGATATCAAAAGAATACAAGCGAATATTTTCTTCTCTAAAAATAAAAAGTACTTGATATATTTCTATTTATTCTCTATTGTAAAACACCTTTTTTGTTTATATTTTAATGTTGTTTTTATCTTCTAAATTCCTTCTTATACCGATTTTAATAACTTCAAACATTATTTTAATAACTTCAATACTTATTTTAATAACTTCAATAACTATTTTAATAACTTCAATAACTATTTTAATAAC
>CAVGDP010000058.1:0-3372 GCA_963627985.1 uncultured Eubacteriales bacterium | reverse complement strand
GTTATTGAAGTTATTTGAATAGTTATTGAAGTTATTTGAATGGTTATTGAAGTTATTTGAATGGTTACTGAAGTTATTCGAATAGTTATTGATTTTATTTGAATAGTTATTAATGTTATTAGAATGGTTATTGATTTTATTAGAATGGTTATTGATGTTATTTGAATAGTTATTGATGTTATTTGAATAGTTATTGAAGTTATTTGAATAGTTATTGAAGTTATTTGAATAATTATTGATTTTATTTTGATAGCTTCAAAAGATATTCTAATAAGTATAGAAATAAATAATATAAAAAAAGATAGCGAAAGAGTGTTTTTATTCTCCTTCGCCACCATTTGTTAATGAAATATCGTTTTGTTATTTGATTTTCAATTTATTTCTCATTTGAGCAGATAAAGCATTCTTATTAACTTGGAAATCTATAGTTTTGTAGCGAACAAACGCCTCACTAGCAAAGAAATATCCATCATATTTGCCACTATCTGTACCCCAAGAATTTTTTACTTTATAAAACTTAGTACCATTTTGGTCTTTGTAGATACCAACTATCTGCATACCATGATCATCTGTAGTAGAAAAGTTATCATAACCCTTTTGGCGATCCTCTTGAGTTATTTTTTTCTCTTTCGTTGTACCATCAAAAGAATAAGTTGCAGCAGCTTTCTCGGCAGGAGTTAATTTCTCCCATTTTTCTTTCTCCGTACCGGAAAGATCTCTTTTTTCTTCGTCAGGAACAATAGCAACACCATTTTTCCAAGAGAAACCTTTCTCACTAACATCTGAACCCCAACCAATTGTATAACCATTCATAATAGCATCATCTATTATTTGTATCATTTCATCCAAAGGAACGTTATAGATCTTTTGATGCAACCAATTGTCTGGTACTTCCAACTCAAACATCTCATAGAAAGGATAATGAGTATAAGAACCTATCTCAATATAATCATCCCAATTCAAACCTAATGAAGCAGCGAATGATTGAGGAGTATATTCCTTTCCTTTGTAAGTAAATTTCTCTGGTTTTACTCCAAAATATGCGTCAAGCAAAGCATCGAAACCTTTTTTCCATGCAGTAGAAAGACTCTTACTTTTTGCTAAACCATCAATATAACCGCTCAACACAGGGGTAACTTCCGTAAAATCGGGTTTGTCTGTACCATAATTCAAGCCCATATATACTTCCTGTGGAACAATACCATATTTCTTTATTATATATGGTATATCCTGGAAAGCACCACCTTCAGAAAATGTACCAGAACCATGTGCACGTACATATCTATCTGCTTTCTCTACGTAAGCATTTCTATAAATCCACGCCTCTGATAAATCGTATTCACCCTTACCTGCTTTCAATAGTTCAGATTCTATAAAAGCAAGACCAGAATAAGCCCAACACGTACCAGAACGATTTTGGTCTTTAACACTTGTTGCAGGATTTTCTTTCACTAATGTGAATTGATAACCCTTATTTTCTTCTTTGGCTTTCTTATCTTTCTTTTGGGCAAAAGAAACAGATGAAGTAATCATCAATAAAGCCAATACATAAACTATTTTTCTCATCTTTTATTTATTTATTTTATTTTGTTAATTAACTAATACAACTGGCATAATAACCATTAATAACGTCTCAACCTTTGGAGTATCTGTTGCTTCTGTTTCGTAAGGTATAATGATACAAGGACGATCCGGACGAGACATTTCAATACAAATATTTTCAGTTTCTATATTGTTGAGAATTTCAGTTAAAAATTTTGCATTCAAACCTATCGTCATCGGCTCCCCATTATATGAGCAGACAATATGTTCTTGTGCTATATTTTGAGCATCTGTATCTTCTGCTCTAATTGTTATTTCTTTTTCAGCAATCTCCAAACGAATTTGATTAGTTGCAGGATTAGTAAAAATAGATATACGTCTAACGCTCTCAAATAATACACTTGTCTCCAAAATTAGTTTATTGGTATTATCAGTAGGTATTACTGCGTCATATTGTGGATACTTCCCATCAATCAAACGACAAGCGAAGTGATAATTTTGAAAATAGAAAGCAATATTTGATGAATTATTTTCTACCTTTACTTCAAATTCTTCATTAATACTTTGTAGAATCTTGCTAAGTGAAGCACAAGTCTTCTTAGGAAGAATGAATTCTTTCTCATCTTCTGTTGCATACGAAGTATTACGAAATCTTACTAATTTGTGCGCATCTGTTGCAACAAAAGTAAGTCCCTTTGGTGAAAATTCACATAATATTCCTGTCATTTGAGGACGATAAGTATCAGCAGATGTAGAGAATATGGTCTTATTTATACCATTGACCAAAGTAGAAGATTTAATGGTAAATTCATTCTTATCTTCTATTTGAATCATTTGAGGAAAATCTTCAGAATCTATACCTTGAAACTTGTATTTACCACCATTTGCAGTAGATATTTCAATCGAAAAATCCTGTGCTACTATAATAGACAAAGGAAATGCAGTTAATTGACTTACTAATGTATAAAGTTCTTTGCCCGGTACACATACTCTTGTTACACCAGACATATCTGCATCTTCTAATTCAATACTTACCTCTGCAGCTGTTTCTAAATCAGTAGCAGTAAGACTAAGTGTTTTGTCTTTTAATTCAAATAACACGTTTTCTACAATAGGAACTGTATTACTCTTGCCAACTATACCCATTATTGAGTTTAAATAACGAGCCAAAGTGCCTCCATGAACTATAAATTTCATATTCTTTTATGTTTTTTTGTATTTTATATTCTATTATTATTTGTATTGTGTAAATTTTTTGTACTCTAAACAGACAAAGAACAACACCGCACAATACAAAGTGCAAAAATAGAAATTTTTACTCAAATAACAATAAAATATTTTGAGAAGTTATTAACAATATAATTAACAAAATAGATATAATCCAATATATTAAATATTTATAAACATTAATAAGCAAGAAAAATAGCAGAATAAGTAAAAAATTATTACTATCCACTAAAAGCAGTGGCATAAACACCAAAATCTTGCAATGTTTCACGCCCCCAAAATATTCTATTTTCACTATAAGGTTATTTTTTAATGGTATTTTTTTGAGTAAAAATTGGCAATTTTTCACCTTTATAACGATTTGATTATGTAATAGTTAAAATAAGTGCAAAAATCGTCAAAATAGTTATTGATGTTATTCTAATAGTTATTGATGTTATTCTAATAGTTATTGATGTTATTCTAATAGTTATTGATGTTATTCTAATAGTTATTGATGTTATTCTAATAGTTATTGATGTTATTCTAATAGTTATTGATGTTATTCTAATAGTTATTGATGTTATTCTAATAGTTATTGATGTTATTCTAATAGTTATTGAT
>CAVGDP010000057.1:0-3885 GCA_963627985.1 uncultured Eubacteriales bacterium | reverse complement strand
AATAGTTATTGATGTTATTCGAATAGTTATTGATTTTATTTTGACGAAATGCGATACTATTCGAATTTCTATTTCTTTAAAATGTTCTATTTCCCTTATCGGATATTTTTTACTTGAAGATTTTTTTAGAATTATAAATCAATTCTTCCTAATCTCAACTCCTAAAAAGATTAAATTTGTCCACGAACTTAATATTTAACTTATTTTTGAAAGAAAATTCGTAAATTTGCAAATCGTTATGGAAAACAAAAGAATAGAAAAAGTAAATAGATTAATTCAAAAAGATTTAGCGGAGATATTAAGGGAAAGGGCTAACACAGATTTTCTTGGTGCTATGTTGAGTGTTACCAAAGTCTCCACAACTACGGATTTGTCTTACGCAAGAGTGTATATAAGTATCTTTGTTGCAGGTAATAAATACACAGACGAACAAATCCTTTCGCTTTTGAAAGAGAAGAAAGATTTAATACGTATGATTTTGGCAAAAAAAGAAAGATATCAATTGAGAATTATACCAGATCTGATGTTTTTTATTGATGATACACTTGAATATGCCAAAAGAATAGATACTCTTTTGAAACAATAATAAGATGAGAACCAAAGTCCTATTATTTATTACTAAACGTTTGGTATTTTCCAAACAGAACAAAGGAATAGTACATATTATTTCTTTGATTTCGCTTATTAGTATTGCAATAGGAACTTTTGCTATGGTGGTGGTATTGAGTGTTTTTAATGGATTTACTAATGTTGCTCAAACGATGTTAGAGAGGACTTCTCCTTCTTTGCTTATAGAACCCACGAAAGGTAAACTTCTCCCCACGAATATTATTGATTCTGTGACAGAGAAACAAATGGATTTTCTCTCCATTCCTGTTATTAAGACAACGGCGTTAGTTAGTTTTGGACCTAATCGTCATATTGCAAATATTATAGGTATTGACCAAAGATATTTTGCTTTCTTGGATTTGGATACTGCGATTGTCTCGGGTAAAGAAGTCTTTGATATAAAAGATTCTTTATTTGCTCTAACGGGTATAAATATCTCCTCTATGATAGGTTTGGGCGATAGGGCAGAATTAATGAATCTCCCTATTAAGATAACTGTCCCTAACACATCTTCTAAGGACGCTATGGTATTGGAAGACAAACTCAAAACGATTCTAATTACCTATCAAGGCTCTTTTCAAACTCATACCGATTTAGACGAAAACACCGTCTTTATTTCTCTCAATAAGGCAAGAGAGATACTCAATATGCCGTCCTCTACGTGCAATTATCTCTATATTATACCAAACAATAAGAGTAATATTGATAATATTCAAAACAAGTTACAGAATAAATTCAAGGATAGATACAATGTCAAAAATATTTTAGAACAAGAACCTCTGTATTTTCGTATCGTTAAGACAGAAAAGCTTGCTGTCTATATCATTCTATCCTTTATTATTTTTATTGCAAGTATCAATATCATAAGTGCAATAATCATTCTTTACATTCAAAAAGAAAAGATGAATAAAATACTCCGTACGCTCGGTGTAAGAATAAAAGATTTGAAGAAAATATACTTTACGTATGGATTTTTTATCAATTTATTAGGATGTTGTTGTGGTATTTGCTTGGGAATTATAGTTTGTCTTTTGCAACAACATTTTGGTATCATCAAATTAGCACAGAATGCCTTTGTGGTAGATGCCTTTCCGATAAAGATAATGTTTAGAGATATATTAAGTATATTTCTGGTAGTTTTGTTAATAGGTAGTCTATCTATACACGCAATAACGACAAGGATAAAAGAAAAAAAATAACGAATAATAAAACAAACAATAATGGCAGTTAATAAAAAAGATTTGGTTGTTTATAATACCCTTAGAGGAGATAAAGAAACTTTCGTCCCATTACACGAAAATATGGTGGGAATGTATGTTTGCGGACCAACTGTTTATGGTGAAGCACATCTAGGACACGCTCGTAGTGCTATAACATTTGATATTGTTTATAGAGTTTTGAAATATCTCGGTTATAATGTTAGATATGTTCGTAATTTCACAGATGTTGGGCATTTAGTTGCAGACTCTGATGACGGAGAGGACAAAGTTGAAAAAAAAGCACAAGCAGAAAATAAAGAACCACAAGAAATCGCCCAATATTATGAGATGATGTACCTCCAAGCAGTAGATAAACTCAATTGCTTACGACCTAATATTATGCCAATTGCTTCTGGGCATATAATAGAACAAATAGACGTTGTTAAGACTCTTTTAGATAAAGGTCTCGCTTACGAAAGCAAAGGAAGTATATATTTCGATGTTGCCAAATATGATAAAACTATTCACAAATATGGTATTCTCTCTCATCGTACTTTAGAAGATACTATGGAGAATAGTCGTACTCTTTCGGGACAAGAAGAAAAGAAGAACCCATTTGATTTCGCCCTTTGGAAGAAAGCACCAAAGGAACATTTAATGAAATGGCCTTCTCCGTGGTCTTTAGGTTTCCCTGGTTGGCATTTAGAATGTACCGCTATGGGAAGAAAATATTTAGGTGAGCAATTTGATATCCACGGCGGAGGTATGGATTTGTTGTTTCCGCATCACGATTGCGAGATAGCACAATCTATCGGAGCGTATGGCAAAATACCTGCTAAATACTGGTTGCATAATAATATGATAACAATAGAGGGCAAAAAGATGGGCAAGAGTTATAATAACTTCATTACTCTTGGTGAGATGTTTAGTGGATCGCATCATCTTCTTTCCCAAGCTTATAATCCTATGACTATTCGTTTCTTTATGCTTATGGCTCATTATCGCAGTACGTTAGATTTCTCAAACGATGCCTTGATAGCAGCAGAAAAAGGTTTAGCTCGTCTAATGGAGTCTAAGAATAAAATAGTTGCCTTGAAGGAAAGTGAAAACAGTAGTGTAGATATTCACAAGATTATTGACGAAGCACTTATGGCTGTTTGCGATGATTTCAATACTCCTATTATGATTGCTAATCTATTTGATTTGTCCAAACATATAAATAATATTTATGATAACAAAGAGACTATTAGTAAGCAAGATAAGATATTTCTTAAAGAATCTTTTGATACTATTCTTAATGATATTCTTGGACTTAAAAAGGAAAACGATAGCAATGATATGAATATTATCAATGGTCTAATGGATTTGATTATCAATATTCGTGGGCAAGCAAGACAAAACAAAGATTATGCTACATCGGATAAGATTCGCGATAGTCTAAAAGAAATTGGTATAGAGATTAAAGACGGTAAAGACGGGGCAACTTGGAGGAAGTAGTCTTCTTATAATTTTTATTCCACATCTTTTTATTTTAATTCTAAAGGTTTTCGTGTCGCAACGAAACCTTTTTGTTTTTAGTACAAAGGGGCAAAGATTCAAAGGCAAACTCTTTTCCCTATATTGAAATTGAAAAACATCCAAAGTAAAAACGACAAAGTCCAAGGAAAAGATATTAAGATGAAGAGAATTATTGTTGCTCGCTAAAAGCAAAGTAACAAATAAAAGATTCAAAGAGATATTTTTATGAGATAGTAACCTTTTAGAATGATAAAACACTTTTCCACTCCCATTTAGAATAAAAACACGAAAATCTTGCAATGTTTCACGCCTCCAAAATGTTCTATTTTCCTTATATAGTCATTTTCGGTAGTCATATTTTGAGTAAAAATGGAGAAATTTACACTCTTGTAATTATTTAATTATGTAGTATTTAGAATAAGTACTAAAATCATCCAAATAGTTATTGATGTTATTCGAATAGTTATTGATGTTATTCGAATGGTTATTGATTTTATTTTGACGAAATGCGATACTATTCGAATTTCTATTTCTTTAAAATGTTCTATTTCCCCTATCG
>CAVGDP010000056.1:0-3814 GCA_963627985.1 uncultured Eubacteriales bacterium | reverse complement strand
ATCTGTTTTCCATAACCTTACGCCTTTGTTTTGTGTCGGCAAAGTTACAAAAAAAGTCTTACTTTTCTCTGTTTCTCTCCCTGAAAAGTATCTACAGAGGAAGTTTGCTTCTTTTCTCTGCCCTGCAGTTACTTGATTATTTAGTAGAATATTGCCTGTTAGAAAAAATCTTATTCTACTTTTCTGGACGATATACCTTTGAACTTGCTATTCATCTTCGCTGTCGGAGTGAAACGAACGACTTGACTGTCTACGATGTCGCAAAAAAAAGAAATGCATAAAAGAAGAAAACATCTATGCCTTGCAGAATTTTTTTTAATAAAATTAAACAAACATATCATCAAATCTTTTGCGGATACCTTCATGATCCACAAACTCACTAAGAAACTGTCCCCAATTACCTTCTATCAAACACCAACCATCGTCCGTTAGTGCAAAATCCCAGCCTATGTATGGATAATAATCAATAGTACTATGAATCTCGGTAGCAAAGTCTATAAGTTCTTTCCACTTGGGTACTTGCCACCCTTTTATTGGATGATGGGAGTCTGGATGATCTTTATAGAAATGTCCTAACTCATCACAACCATCGGTTTGCAATACTCCCGTCTTTTCATCTATTACAGCCACTATGCCACCCGAAGCAGCATTATCCACAACTGCATTATTTCTTCCCATTCTAAGACAAGGCTTTAGTATCTTATACCCCCCCCCCACAGCCGGATTATGGAACATTGGTAGACGAATAGTATTTACTGATAATTCGTTCCAATACTTCATAGAGTCGCTTTGGCGGATTAGTTCTTCTATTATTATGTCTGAATTGGCATTATGAAGATAATCAAATAAACGATCTATACTATCAAAGGAAGATAAACGAAGTATCTCAATACCTCTACCGCATTGACCTTTGAGGGGTTTGCAAATAAAGTCATTGTGTTTGGAAACAAAGTCTGAAAATTGTTGTTTGTCGGTAGTGGAAGTAAATAAGAATACATCACGAAAGAAAAACTTGCTGAACTTTTGATAGAATTTCCATTTGTTTTCTAATAACTCAAAGTCTTCTCCTCTACCTACCTTCTCAGTCATAACTGTGTCCTTGTGACGATTGGAAAGGAACTCGCCTCTACGTTTGCGATTGCATTGGCGAAATCTAAACAAGAAATACTCCAATGGAACGGTGCCATAGATATAATAGCATTGAATAATGTCTATGGTTAGTTTCTTTTTCAAAGCAGAATTGTTCAATTCCTCTTCGGTTAAAAAATTCTTGAATTGTCTTTTAATTTCGTTACCTAAAGCATCGGCTTGCTCCCAGCGTCCAGACTTAAAAGACAAGAGATGATCAAGGTCTCGTCTTATAAGACACTTTCCTATGATTGGGAAAGAAAGTAATTGAAATCTTAGTCTCTCGTTCATGTTTATGTGGTTGTTGTTTGGTTATTCACCCAATTTTTTTATTTCTTCTTTGGTTATATAATCCTCTTCACGTCCCCAAATCTTAGCAAAACGTTGTTCTTGCATTTCTTTTTTAAAGTCCAAAAGATAGTCGTGCCAAGAATATTGAGGCTGATAGCCGAGTTCGTTAACAGTCTTGCGAATATCAAGGACAAATTGTTGAGAACTCCTCTTTTGTGGTTCGTAGATAATGCGTGAAGGGTGGTCTTTGGGACTAAATACATCTATAATACCTTCTATACGTTCTTTTAAGGTACTTCCGCCACTTCCTACATTATATATACCTCCATCTACTTCAGCAGTTAAAGCCTTCTCTATTATCTGTAAGAAATCTTTAATACAGATTGTCTCTAATAAACGATTAGGGTCGCCCCATATCTCAATATCTGATCCTGACATAGCACGATAGATAAGGTATCTATCAGAGACTAATATTTTCTCGCCATCACGAAAAGTATATGGATTAGGATGATATAGATAAATTCTAGAAAGTCTTATTATAAAACGTTTGATGCCGTATTCTTTGTAATAGTGTTCTATCATCTCAACGGCAGCATTTTTGGCAATAACATACATCCAATGGTCTCCTTCGGGTACTTTTCTTAAGGAATCTGCAGGGATTGGAGTTTTGGTACCAAAAAGATATAATATATCGAAAAGAGTTTGTGGGAAAAGTATTCTATCAGCTCCCACTTTTCGAGTATATTCCAAAACGTTTAGCGTACCTTGTATTATAGATGATACGTAAGGAGTAGCAGAAAAACCTTCCATTACAGCAGGTAAGACGCCTGCAAAATGAACTACCGCATAGATATCCGATTGTGGCAATTGATTAAAGTCTACCGGATTTTCTATATTAACGGAGTAATAAGGAATATTGTAATCTGCGAAAAATCCGTTGTCATTCTTACGATGACCAACTGCTATTACATCATAGCCTTTGGACTTCAAGTCTAATGATATATGTGCACCGAGATTGCCTGTTGCACCGAAAACTATAACTCGCTTCATGATCTATGTGAATTTAATTATAAAATTATTTTATGATCTGATTTGTAAATAATAAAACCATTAAGGTTGTAATTAGAAGTAACCTCATTAAGGTCTGTTGAGATTATATTAGAATCAACATACCAAGGTTTAGTCTTTGTTATGGCATCTGTGAATATCGGTAGAAGACGTGAGGTCTGTTTGCAAAGATAATAAATACCTGCGTAATGTTTTTCTCTTGTCTTTATAGGACCAGTGTAGCAGTCCAAAGCAACGTCTATCATACAACGAAGGTAATCAATACCAGTACTAATAGAAGTCAGTCTATTAGAAATGTTGCAACCACCACCTCTGAGGTTTGCCTCTATTAAACAGATTCCGTTTTCGTTATATTTCAATTCTATATGCGAGGCTCCATTGGTGTAACCTATTGTTGACAACACTCTGGGTATAACCTTTAATATAGTATCACGTATCTCGTCTGTAAGTTGAGCAGGTTGGTGATGTCCTATTTCTACAAAATGAGGAGCACCGGTGGTATCCTTGTCGGTAATTTGGATAACTTCGTGTTTACCATGAAAAGATATGCTCTCAACGGAGAGTTCTTTACCGTCTATGTATTCCTCTACGATTATGTCTTTTGTCTCGGGGTAGCCTGTGTATTGGATAGCGGTCGCAAACTCAGTTTCATTAGCAACAAAAGACACTCCTATTTTGGCTGCACCAACACAAGGCTTAACAACACAAGGATAGACACCTTTATCTACGCCTTCATATTTATAGTATTTTGGCATCAAAAGGCCATCTATATCTTTGCATAACTCTCGCAAATGGTATTTATCTTTTAATTCCATTAGTCTTTGATGACTCATACCATTTAGTCCTAATTTCTCCGCAACGTATGAGACCACTTCGGCAGTTTTTTCTGAGGCGTTAGAGACTACGCCATCTATGTTTAGTTCTCGGCATTTGTCTACTATTTGATCTCGTTCGAAAATAGAGATTGGATAGAAATGGTCTACGAGATCTTTGCAGACGGCACCCTCTGCCAAAGCAAAACAAAAGGTTTCAAGACCGAGTTCTTTGGCTTTTTTGCAAATCCAAATTTGACCAGTTGAAGCACCGATTATTGCTAATTTCTTTTTCATATTATTATAATGTATATTACAATCGTTTTCTTAGATTCTTGGATTTAGAGAAGACTTCATCTAAGATTTCTTTCTTGAATGGTTTGAAAACTGGACCATTACACATTTGATGCATCGTTATTATGTTGATTGCACTTCTAAAATAAAGACTACCATCTCTACTCTCTATGTTAGAATAGTTCTTGTAATAGTTAAATGTTAGTTCAAAATCAAATTTA
>CAVGDP010000055.1:0-2667 GCA_963627985.1 uncultured Eubacteriales bacterium | reverse complement strand
TTTAACTATTATATAATCAAATTATTACAAAGGCGAAAATTTTACCCATTTTTACTCAAAATATACCCCTAAAAAATGAACATATAGGGAAAATAGAACATTTTGTGAGCGTGAAACATTGCAATATTTTTGTAAGTTTATGATAAATCTTGGTAAGAAATTATTTTATCTGCAGATTTTTACCGGACACTAATAATTGTTTATTGTTCGCTTAACGTATTTATTTGCTTTGTATATTTCCTTTTCTGCTCTCAATACATAATAGCAAAAACTCATGCTCCAAGAAAATATCTTCTTGTAAAATAAAAATTTATTCTAACAAAAAATAAGTAACCTATATAAAGAATTAGAAAAGTTATCTTACTCTCCTTTGAGTTTTTTAATTTCGTCTCTATAAACGGCAGCCTGCAAGAAATCTAATCTCTTTACGGCATCATTCATCTTCTTTTCTAATTGTTTAATTAAGGATTCTGTGCTTTGCGTGCTATCAACAATTTTCTTAACTTCCTTTTGTGCCTTATTCTTCTCTGCTTTGCGAGTTATTTCTTCCTCTTTCTTCTCACTTTGTGGCAAAATATTCTCTATATCTTTCTTTATTTGCTTTGGAACAATATTATGCTCTTTGTTATAAGCCATTTGTTTTGCTCTATTGTGCTTATTCATCTCTATTGTCCTACGCATAGAGTCGGTAATCTTATCTCCATAGAGAATTGCTTTGGAATTAACATTTCTTGCCGCCCTACCTATCGTCTGAATAAGCGATTTATCATTACGCAAAAAACCTTCCTTATCAGCATCAAGTATTGCAACTAACGCAACTTCGGGCAAATCCAAACCCTCTCTTAATAAATTCACCCCAACAAGTACATCGCAACTACCTGCTCTTAAATCGTTCATAATCTCTACCCTCTCCAAAGTATCAACATCCGAATGTATGTATTTGGTTCTTATATCTAATTTCGTAAGATATTGAGTTAATTCTTCTGCCATACGTTTAGTTAGCGTTGTTACCAAAACTCTTTCGCCTTTGTCTACTACTTTTGAAATTTCATTCAATAAATCATCCACTTGATTCTTTGCCGGATGGACTTCTATCGGAGGATCTAATAGTCCCGTCGGGCGAATAACTTGCTCTACTATTATACCTTGTGCTTGTTCTATTTCGTAAGGAGCAGGAGTAGCAGACATATAGATAGTTGATGGTTGAAGGGATTTGAATTCTTCGAAAGTAAGCGGACGATTATCAAAAGCAGACGGAAGACGAAATCCATATTGAACAAGATTTTTCTTTCTCGAGTGGTCTCCGCCGAACATAGCATGAATTTGTGGCACAGTAACATGACTTTCGTCTATAACCATCAAAAAATCATCGGGAAAATAATCTAATAAACAGAAAGGTCTATCGCCAGGTTTTCTTCTATCAAAATAGCGAGAATAGTTTTCTATACCCGTGCAATAACCTAATTCCTGTAGCATCTCCATATCGTTATTTACTCTCTCCTCCAATCGTTTAGCCTCCAATAACTGTCCATTTTGTTTGAACTCATCCACACAAACAAACATATCTTTTTGGATTTCTCTCAAAGCCTGCGCAAGAGTTTGCCTATTAGTTAGGAAATTACCTGCCGGATAGATAACTATATCATTAAGATTCTCTATTGATTTGCCCGTAAGTGGATCTATTTTGGATAAACTTTCTATTTCATCATCAAAGAAAACAATTCTATAAGCATAATCTGCGTATGCAGGGTGAATATCCACAGTATCTCCCTTGATACGGAACTTACCTCTATTGAACTCCAATTCATTACGAGAGTACAAAGAATCCACTAATGCTAGCAAGAAATCGTTCATATCTACTTTTTGACCGACTTGTATTCTTATCGTACCTGCTGCAAAATCCGTTGGGTTACCTATACCATAGATACACGAAACACTTGCCACAACTATTACATCTTTTCTACCTGTCAGAAGCGTACTTGCTGCTGATAGACGCAATTTATCTAAATCTTCATTAATTGCTAAATCTTTTTCTATGTATGTATTTGTCTGCGGAATATAAGCCTCTGGTTGATAATAATCATAATAAGATACGTAATATTCTACTGCATTTTCGGGGAAAAAACGTTTAAATTCTCCATACAATTGAGCTGCCAAAGTTTTGTTATGACTTAAAATAAGGGTAGGTTTATTGATATTCTTTATTACATTTGCGATTGTGAAAGTCTTACCGCTACCCGTTACGCCCAAAAGTACTTGTGCCTTATCGCCGTCTTTTATTCCTTGAGTAAGTTTTTGTATTGCTTGCGGTTGATCGCCAGTCGGAGCAAATTCGCTATGCAATTGAAATTCCATTTTTTTGATTATGATATATATTTTCTACAAAAAGTCCGTTCTACTAACGTAATTCTCTTATTTATTATTGTTAATAGTTATTTTTTAGTTAATAAAACTCTTTTCCTTCATTTATTTATTCAAATAATATTTGATTTTATTCTGATAATTACTGATTTTATTTTAATAAGTACTGATTTTATTTTATGATAGCCGTTTTCTTTACCTAAATGTATTCTTGTGAGTGGCAGAAAGGATTAGAAGGTTCTCAAAAAGATTTTCTCCATAATATCTCCGATTGAATTTGTAGCAAAATTCATTCAAGTAATTTTG
>CAVGDP010000054.1:0-4056 GCA_963627985.1 uncultured Eubacteriales bacterium | reverse complement strand
GTTATTAAAATAACTTCAATAGTTATTAAAATAACTTCAATACTTATTAAAATAAAATCAATAGTTATTCGAATAAAATGCTATAGTAGGAGAATTTTATATTTCCAAAAATATTCGGTTTTTCGTATAAAAGTAAATAAATAACTTGTCTTTGCAATCTTTATAATCAAAAAATATATTACTTTTGCAGACGATATTTTTTCATAATTATACCGCACTTTAAGAAAAAGAATATTATGTACATTGTTGATGAACAAGCAGAAAAAATAGGTATATTGTCTCGTTATCGTAAAGTAATGCTTCCCGTTTGGGACACCGCCTCCAAAGAAGATCTGTTAATGATAAGAAAAGCATTCACTGTGGCAGTTAATGCTCACCAAGGAGCGAGACGAAGAAGCGGAGAACCTTATATTTATCACCCTTTGGAAGTAGCAAGAATAGCAGGAGAGGATTTAGGTTTAGGACCTACCGCAATAGTTTGCGCTCTTTTGCACGATGTTGTTGAAGATACTGACTATACAATAGAAGATATTAAAAATATATTTAATGACAAAGTAGCTTTTATTGTAGATGGCTTGACCAAAATAAAAGATATTTACGATTATCGTTCAAATAGTTTACAGAGTGAAACATTTCGCAAATTATTAATTGCTATGGGTGACGATGCAAGAGTTATCCTTATCAAATTATGTGATCGTCTGCACAACATGAGAACTTTGGATGATATGCCAAAAGATAAACAACTCAAAACAGCAAGCGAAACTCAATTCTTGTATATTCCCCTTGCTCACAGATTAGGTTTGTACAAATTTAAACAAGAACTCGAAGACTTATCAACTAAATATCTTAACCCAACTGCTTATAATGAAATCAACGATAAACTAAAAGATACAAAAGAAGAACGAGAGGCTTTTATAAAAAGTTTTTGTGAGCCGATCAAACAAGTACTTACAGAAAAAAATTATAATTTCACCATATCCTCTCGTATAAAAAGCATAACTTCTATACTTGGTAAAATAGAGAAAAAAGGAGTAAAATTCGAAGAAATATATGATATTTTCGCCATTAGAATAATCCTTAACGTATCACAAGAAAGAGAAAAAGAAGAATGTTTTGCTGTGTATAGCATTATTTCATCTATGTACGAACAAAGAAAAGACCGTTTCAGAGATTGGCTAACCAAACCAAAGAATAATGGTTATGAGGCTCTACATCTTACTGTTATGAGCAAACAAGGTAAATGGGTGGAGATACAAATACGTTCCAAAAGAATGGATGAAATAGCAGAGACCGGATTAGCAGCACACTACAAATACAAAGAAGTAGAGGAGGGAGCGTTAGATGATAATTTGGACGGTTGGTTAACAAAGATTAGATCGCAATTAGATAATCAAAACACAACTGCGGTAGATTTTGTCAACGATTTTAAGATGAATATCATAACAGATGAAATTACCGTCTTTACACCTAAAGGAGAGAGTATTTCTTTGCCTTTTGGGAGTAGCGTTTTGGATTTTGCTTTTAGTATTGGTACAGATTTAGGGCTTAATTGCATAGGTGCAAAGGTTAATTACAAAGTTGTACCGATTAGTTATAGACTTCATAGTGCTGATCAAATAGAAATAATTACTTCTCGTATTGCTCACCCAGAGGAGAAGTGGCTTGATTATGTTCATACCGCCAAAGCAATAAGTGAGATAACACATTATGTTAATACATATAAACAAGGTTTTAAGGAAGCGGGACAAGAAAAATTAAAGAACAAATTTGATAACCTTAAAATCGCATGGAATGAGAATAATATACAGACTTTAGTCAAACGATTGGACCTTCCAAACGAAATAGAACTATATTACCGGGCTTTTTATGACGAGATAACAGATAATGAAATCAAATCGTGCTTTTCAAAAGAGAACGAAAACTCCTCTTGGATATTCTTACGCAACCCTTTTAAGAAAAAAACTAAAACAGAACTTACTCTTAAAGAACAGATTGCTGAACAAATTCAGAAGAATCCCGAAGATCTCTTAATGAAACAAGATATTGATAAATTACCTTATCGCACTGCTCCGTGTTGTAATCCACTTCCGGGAGACGATATAGTAGGTCTTATCCGAGAAGGTGCAATTGAGGTACACCGTACTTCTTGTAAGAACGCAGTAGATGAAATGAGCAAATACGGACATCATATCGTAAAGGCAAAATGGCGTGAAAATGAGAAGATTTCATTTCTTGCCGGTATCAAAATACGAGGTATAGACCGCAAAGGACTTTTGCAAGAAATGGCAAGAGTAATAAGTGAAGTATGGAATATAAATATTCGTTCCTTAGCAATGGAGAGTAGCGAGGGTACTTTCGAGGGTACAATGATGGTTTATATCTCTAACGCAGATAATCTTCTTCATCTAATGGATAATATTTCCAAAATAGAGGGTATTGAATCGGTTAAGAGATTATAAGATAATATTTATTTCTTACGTAAAAGAGAATTATTTTTGCTTAATAAACAAAACATAATTAATGAGAGAATTTGTTTCAATAGTAGTACCTATTCACAATGGAGAAAAAACATTGAATAGATGTGTGGATAGTCTTTTGCAACTTGCGTATAAATTCTTTGAAATATTATTAATAGACTACTGTTCAGAGGATTTATCGTCTCAAATTTGCGAACAATACTCTCTAAAAGACACAAGAGTAAGAGTTTTTCATATCGGAAAACTTGCAGATGAGAAAGAAAAATACTATTTGCCTACTATACTCAATTTTGCACTGAAAAACGCAAAAGGTAAGTGGATAACATTCGTTAAACAAGAAGATTGGGTGAAAAAACAACACTTCTCGTTATTTTTTCATGGGGACTTTATAGAAAGAAATAGCATATACATAGCATTGAAATGGGAAGGTTTCTCCATAAACACACTACAAAGAGAAAAAATTAAATTTCCTAACGGACTTTTTAGTGTAGAATCTTTGGATATAATACAAAATAATTTGACGATATTCGGTAAATTATATTCAAAACGACTTATTAATTCTTTGCAATTAAGATTTGATGAGAATCTTTTCTATTCATACGATGAACTTTTTACACTAAAATACCTCAAAGGTGTAACTAATCTCCATATTTGCAAAAACAATTTTTCCTATTATAGTATTAAAGTAATGGATTATAAATATTTGCAAGGTAGTTTTGAAAATTATTTCAATACTTATTGTTCTCTTTTGGCACAAATCAAACAAACTTGGAAAGAAGAGTACAAAGATACTTGGTTTATCAAATATTTCAAGATTTTAGTCTATTTCTGTTTGCAAGAAAAGGTATCTTTTGCCCAAAAGAAGACTAATCTAATGAAAATTAGAAATATTCCTAACACTAAGGACATATTATTAGAAATGATTAATAGCAAAGAAGAGAAGCATTATTTATGGCAATTATTTTTGAAGCGTAAATATTCTCATCTATTGATTATTGGAGTACTTCAAAGCAGATTATTGTTGTCTCTTTACGCACATCAAAAATATTCTCTCCTCAAACATTATCTTAAATAAATACTCTAAACAAACAACTATATACGATATTTATTATTAGTGTGTGTTAAAATATATCTATTTAGATATAACTACTTTATTTTCAATAAAATTTCCAAATAAAACAATACTCCACTCTCCTTTTTATAAAAAAAACTTTAAGCACTCATTTTATTATAATTCCTCTAACCTTTTTTACTCCGTGAAACATTCATTAAAATTTTACGATAGGGAAAATAGAACATTTTAAAGAAATAGAAATTCGAATAGTATCGCATTTCGTCAAAATAAAATCAATAACTATTCAAATAACTTCAATAACTATTCAAATAACTTCAATAACTATTCAAATAACATCAATAACTATTCAAATAACATCAATAACCATTCTAATAAAATCAATAACCATTCTAATAACATTAATAACTATTCAAATAAAATCAATAACTATTCGAATAACTTCAGTAACCATTCAAATAACTTCAATAACTATTCTAATAACTTCAATAACTATTCTAATAACTT
>CAVGDP010000053.1:0-13247 GCA_963627985.1 uncultured Eubacteriales bacterium | reverse complement strand
TATTGAAGTTATTTGAATAGTTATTGAAGTTATTTGAATAGTTATTGAAGTTATTGAAATAAAGTGCGAAGTTATTGAAAGAATATGTGATAAGATTTGTGGAGAATATCATTATAGCAAAAGCGAGATACAAGATAAAGAAATATAAAAAAACAAGTAGGTAAAAGAATTTCTACCTACTTGAACAAATTTTAAATATTAAAAAAAAACTATTTCTTTTTAGAATGTTTATGGCGTTTAAGATCCTCCCTATCATCCTCGAAATATCCATAAGAATGCTCTTTTAGATAATCACCATAGCCATAACCATATCGACCATAACTGTAACTACCATATCTACCGTAACCATAGCCATAACCACCATATCCGCCATAGCCTTTACCGTTTTTGCCATAACCATATTTCTGCATAACGGTCTTAATACCGTTCAAAATGAAGGTTGCTTTCGTTCCGCTATTTTGTTCTAACTCATACAAAGCAGATTTCATAATATTGATTGATGTATAGTTAAGACGTACAACATACAAGGAGATATCAGCCAATTTTGCTAATACTTGTGCATCGGTTATTAAGTTAACAGGAGGAGTATCCAAGATAATATAGTCGTATCTTTTGCGTAATTCTGCTAATAAATCCTTATTCTTTTGAGAATCTATTATCTCCGAAGGGTTAGGAGGTGTAGCACCTACAAGTAATACGTCCAAATTATCAAAATCTGTATGTTGGATAGATTGCTCTATTGTAGTCTCGCCAATGAAATAAGAACTAATACCAATACTACCATTCAAATTAAGTGTCTTTGCTAAACGAGGTTTTCTCAAATCGTATTCCACCAAGATGGTTTTGTTGCCCGAGATACTCATAACAGAAGATATATTAAACGAGATAGTAGATTTTCCTTCCGATGGCATAGAAGAGGTTATTAAGATGCAATGTCCACCCTCTATATTCTTACTATCTAATACATATTTAATATTAGTACGAATTGAACGGAAAGATTCGGTTATTTGACTTCGTGGTCTATCAAAGACAACCATCTTACTATATTCTTTTGGAAACTCTGGAATATAACCAAATATAGGATTATCCGATATTTTAATTATATCGTCTTTGGAATCAACGGTATCCTTTGTAATGTATCGCAAGAAAATATAAAGAGCAGGCATCAAAAGTCCCAAAATTAACGCAATCAAGTAATTTAAGGAGTTCTTAGGGAAAATTTGTTCGCCAATACGAGCTTCATCTATAACTTTATGGTCAGGAAGTGCGGCATTCTTGGCAATTTCTGCCTCCGAACGTTTTTGATATAAGAAAGAGTATATCTCATCGTTGAATTTGAATTGACGTTCCAAACTAATCATATTTCTTTCAGTAGAAGGTAAGCGATCTATATCTACTTGGAGTTCGTTTTGCTGACGTTGTAATTCACGCATATTGATATCGGATACATTCTTTAAGTTAGCCAAACTCTCGGAAATTTGTTTTCTTAAAGTTTCCAAAGTAACAACTAATTCTTTTGTTTTTGGATTCTTCTCCGTTCTTTTATCTATTGCCGTTTTGTAAGCGATTATTGCCTTGGTTAATTCATTTATTAGATTATTTAGATTCAAATCCTCCACACCCATTACACTTGGGGAGGCAATACCTTCGGTTAATTCGGATTTTTTCAAATAATCTGACAAATATTTGTAATATTGTTGGCGTGTATATTCTTCTGCCTTCTTTATTTGCAATTCATTGCTTTTGGTGTATAGATATTGACCATCGTTGGTTAGATTTAGTGTGTTGTGTGCTTGTTGGAAAGTTTCTCTTCTTGCTTCTGCTATTGCTAAAGAGTCTCCTACGGATGCTATTTGCGTATTAACGAAATTTATTGTCGCTACATTTAAGTGGTTTTTCTCTTCAAAAGTTAGGTCTATGTATATCTTGCAAAGCATATTAACGAAATCAACGGCTTTTTGTTTGTTTTGATCTCTAAATTTGATAGTAACAATAGTTGCTTCTTTGTTTATAAGATCTACTTTGGTAGTATTGTAAGCAGTTGTTAAGGCATCCAAGTCATTTATTTTGAAACAATAAGAAGTACTTGCTAAATGCTCCGACCATTTCTCTTTCAGAAGGATTTTGAATTTCATACCATCCTTTGTATACCAAGTATCGTAAGCAAGTTTTACGTCCTCACGTTTTGGAATACTAACTTTGTTTTCTAAACTCTTGTCCAAGGCATAATCATATACGACAGCACCGATTTTGCCTGCATAAGAAATCTCGCAAATTTTATCAGAGACAAAATTAACTTTGATATTAATACCCGTAGGTTGAGTTTGTTGCATAGGATCTATGATAACCTCGAAGGGACTATCCTTATAGATATCTATATGCCTCAAATTAATTTTCTCATAGTAGTTACAATACAAACCCATTGCCTTAATAGTACGTTTTGTAAGGGTAAAAGATTGTATTGTACCGATAGCGTTTTGAAAATCTTGATTAGTATTTTTGTTAGTTATCAATTTCTCCACATTAACGTTATTAAGGATATCGTCATTAGTTTTAATCAACAACGAAGTAGTTGCCTCATATTTAGGAACGGAGAATCTATTAACGAATAATGCTATAATGACTGCCAAAACAACAGCAATAGCAAAATAATACCACTTGTCGAGAAACTTAAACCACAATTCGACTAAATTTATTTGATTTTCATTTTGATCTTGTTGGTTATTGGCAAGATCTTTATCTTGTATGGTAGAGTTATTCATAATTATTTTTGACTGTTTTAAAGATTTCTAACTGAAAGTATAATTGCCACCAAAGATGCTATTAGAGATAACGAAGAGGTAACAGTGGTTAAAGGACGATTAATACTTGTAAGGGTCTTAGTATTCTTATTCGGTTCAACGTATACTATATCGCCTGGACGCAAGAAATAATTGCTGTCTCTAAGTACGGAAGTCTTACGGATATCGAGCGTAAAGACTTCATCCTTTTCTGTACTCTTGCGAATGATTCTTATTTTGGATCTATTACCATCGTATGTTAAATCTCCGGCAGTTATTAAGGCATCGAAGATATTAACACTTGGTTGATAGAATGTATATATACCGGGTCTATTTACTTCACCGGTTACTTTTATTTTGAAAGTTACCATACGACAAATAACAACTACACCTTTGGAATACTCTTCTGCTTTTAGTCTTATTTGTTCTTTTACTTGATCAACTGTAAGACCCAAGACATTTAGATTACCAATAACCGGCAAAGTTATTATTCCGTCATCATTTACTTCGTAAGAGTTAAGGTAAATACCTGTTTCGCTCGTTTGTGAATAGTAATTATTTGTCCCACTAGTACCAGAAAACAACACACTTGACTCTTCATCCATAGAAGAAGCAATTTGGATATACAACATATCGTGTGGCTGTAACTTATATTCGGGGGAAACATTTTCTTCTCCCTTTTGATAAGTATAAACTTGTCTATCAGGTATATTACCATTCAATTCATCATTCTGAAAATATACTAAATTCTTCTGTGATGTACAAGAAGCGAACATAACTATGGCGATTAATACGCCTACAATTCTCTGTGATTTATTCATTTTTGTTATCATATTTCAAATTGCAAATTTATAAAAATTATTTATATTGAGTAAATTATTACTATATTTTTTTACCGAAAAGGGTTGCCGAAGTACAATTATCTACTCTAACACGAATGTATTCTCCTTTCATATTCTCTTGTCTATCAAAGATAACAACTTTATTTTGAGACGTGCGACCAAAATATTTATTCTTATCTCTTTTGCTTTCTCCCTCTACCAAGACTTCGAATGTTTTACCAATATCTTTTTGATTGCTCTCCAAAGACAATTGACGTTGAAGATCTATAATTTCTTGCAATCTGCGTACTTTTTCTTTCTCATCGATATTATCTTCAAATCGTTTATGAGCAACAGTACCCGGTCTATCGGAGTATTTGAACATAAAAGCCGAATCATATCTTACTTGAGCGAAAACATCTAATGTCTTGTGATGATCTTCTAACGTCTCGCCACAAAAACCCGCAATAACGTCCGTACTAATAGCACAATTAGGAATTTTTTTTCGTATCAAATCTATTTTTTCTAAATATTCCTCCACGGTATATTTTCTATTCATCTTGTGTAACATATCATTACTACCGGATTGTATAGGTAAATGAATATACTTACAGATATTATTGTACGAGGCAATAGCATCTACTAATTCTTCACTCAAATCCTTTGGATGAGAGGTGGCAAAGCGAACTCTTAATAAGGGATTAATTTTGGCAACTCTTATCAAAAGGTCGGCAAATCTAATCTCTTGCCCATTTTCGTTATAAATATACGAATTAACATTCTGTCCCAAAAGAGTAATATCTCTATAACCTTGATTAAATAAGATTTCAGCCTCTTGAAGTATACTTTTGGGCGAACGACTACGCTCCTTACCTCTTGTATATGGCACAACGCAATAAGTACAAAAGTTTTCGCATCCTCTCATAATGGAGATAAATGCCGAAATACCATCGCTATCTATTTGTGTTGGGATAATATCTTCGTATGTTTCGTTATTGGATAGGAGAGTATCAATAGCACAAGACTGACTAATCAACTCATGTATTCTTCTATAAGAGTCAGGACCACAAACAATGTTTACTTTATCTTCTTTTATCAAGCTATCTTGCAAACGTTCGGCCATACAACCGATAATACCTATCTTAAGAAGAGGATTTGTCTTTTTCAAACTCTGTAAATCGTGTACACGAGTATGAATTCTTTTTTCGGCGTTGTCTCTTACGGCACAAGTATTAATAAGTATGATGTCTGCCTCATCTTGTGACGAAACTATATGATAACCATTCTCTTGTAGTACCTTACTAACTATACCACTATCGGCTATATTCATTTGGCAACCATAAGTTTCTATATAAACATTATTCATGATATTGTGATTAAATATATACCTAAAAGTAAAAGAAATTTTTGCAAAATTACGAATATTTTTCTAAACTATACACAATTTTCTTTTACTATTATAATAGAGAACGAAATAACGACAAATAATTTATCAAAGATAGGGGGGGGGAGTTTTCCTAGTAGAAATAGAAGAAATTTGTGTTAAAAATGCAAAATTATTAGCGTATTTAAGACTAAAAACTAATTTTATTGTATATTTGCACGAATAATTGAGTAATTGTTATGTATGAATTTTTAGAAGGTAAGTTTGAACAGATAAATCCGTCTGTTATTGTCGTAAATTGTGGTGGAGTTGGTTATATTGTTGAGATTTCGCTAACTTCTTATTCGCAATTAAAGGACAAAAAAGAAGGTAAAATATATACGCATTTCATTGTTAGAGAAGATGCTCAAGTGCTTTTCGGTTTTGCTACCCTACAAGAAAGAGAACTGTTTCGTTATTTGATAACCGTTAGTGGTATTGGAGCAAATACAGCACGGATGATGCTTTCCTCGTTGAGTGTTGACGAATTAGTTGGGGCGATCATTAATGAAGATAGTACTACAATTAGTCGTATCAAAGGTATTGGCACTAAAACTTCACAAAGAGTGGTTGTTGATTTGCATGATAAATTGAAAAAGTGGAAGTTTTCCGAACAAATCTCTACCAATTTGAATAAGATAGACAATAAAAACCGCACAGAATCGTTATTAGCCTTACAGACATTAGGATTTAATAAAGTTATTATAGAAAAAACTCTTGATAAGTTATTGACAGAAGATGAGAATATGAGCGTAGAAAATCTTGTTAAGCAGGCTTTGAGACGCATGTAAGCAAAAACGTATGTTGAGGAAGTTTTTTATATTAATAACTATTATAAATTTAGTTTCTGCCCTTGGATTGTGTATGAATCCTCCTGATTCTTTGCACTTTCCGATAAAGGATAGTTCCTCCTCTCCGTTATACCTTAAACAACCGTCCAACATAACTCAAACAGTAGAATACGATGCTGCGAAAAACGAATACAAACTTGTAACAAAGATTGGTGATATTGTTGTAGAAGAACGCTCTCTTACCTTCGAGGAATATCAAAACTATGACATGGACCAAATGATTGATAACTATTGGCAAACGAAGACAAGAACAGTTGCAACGGCTTCTTCTTCCACTTCTTCGAATGGTTCATTGAGTTCTATAATTCCTGCCATGAGAGTAAATAGTGAATTGTTTGAGACTATCTTTGGTGGGCAGGATATTGTGTTTAATCCTTCTGGTTCTTTGGATTTGAAATTTGCTATTGTAAATAATCGCAACGAGAATATGGCTTTAAGCGAGAATCGTAGGAGTACAACGTCTTTTGATTTCGATGAAGATATTCAACTAAACGTGCAAGCACAAATCGGTACAGCAATTAATTTCAATCTAAATTATAATACGGGTGCGACATTCGATTTTGAAAAAGAATTATTCAAACTAAAATACGAAGGCAAAGAGGATGATATTGTTCAATTATTAGAGGCAGGTAATGTATCTTTTTCGCTTCCGACAACTTTGATTACAGGTGTTCAAAACTTATTTGGTATAAGGGGTAAATTCAAATTTGGCAACTTGCTTTTGGATGCCGTTATTTCGAGACAAAAAAGTGAGAGTAGTACCATAACAGTACAAAATGGTGCACAAACACAAGAGTTCAACTTCAAGGCAGATGAATACGAAGACAACAAACATTTTTTCCTTTCACAATATTTTTATGATAATTACAACAAAGCAATGGAGTCTTTTCCGATTGTTAATAGCAATATAATAATCAAAAAAGTAGAAGTTTGGAGAACAAATGTCGGTAGTGCAGTATCCAACAATAGAAATATAGTTGCTTTCGCTGATTTAGGAGAAAAAAAACCTTATGGGACGATGCCATATATAGAAAGTATGAATGGTAGCGAATTGCCGGATAATAATCTTTCGAATGATTTATTAAAGGTTGTCAATAAGAGTTCTTTGCGTAGTATCAACAGCGTTAGTTCGTATTTACAAGGAATGGGTTTTGTCTCGGGGCAGAATTTCGAGAAAGTAGAGAGTGCAAGACGATTGTCTTCTTCGGAATATACAGTTAATGAGAAATTAGGTTTCATCTCCCTAACACAATCTTTGAGCAACGATCAAGTATTGGCAGTTGCTTTTCAATATCAAATAGTAGGGGATAGTACAATATATCAAGTAGGAGAGTTTAGTGATGATGGTATAGCAGACCCAAATACCTTAGTGGTAAAATTATTAAAATCTTCTACCTTAAATACCAAAAACCCTATGTGGAAACTAATGATGAAGAATATTTATTGGGTCGGTTCTTCACAAATAGCGGCAGATGATTTTAGATTGAATATTCTTTATTTAAGTGAACAGACTGGTGTTCAAACAGGTTATTTTACCGAAGGTGAATATAAGGGTGTTCCACTTCTACAAGTATTTGGTTTGGATAGAATGGATAACCAACAGAATATGTATCCCGATGGAGTATTCGATTTTGTTGCCGGTGCAGAGACAGGGGCAGGTACAATTAATACTTCACGAGGTTTAGTATACTTTCCAACAGTTGAGCCGTTTGGTAAGGATTTAAGAACAAAACTTAACGATGAAGATTTGGCAGATAAGTATTGTTTTGATTCTCTTTATACACTTACCAAATCTCAAGCAATGCAATATACCGAAAAAGATAAATATTATTTAGAAGGAAGATACCGTTCCTCTTCTACAGGTGGCGAAATATCTTTGGGAGCAGTCAATGTACCACAAGGAAGTGTTACCGTAATGGCAGGAGGTATCAAATTACAAGAAGGAGTGGACTATACCGTAGATTATGCAATGGGTAGGGTAAGAATTATTAACTCCGCATATCTTTCTTCTGGCACACCGATAACTGTTTCTACCGAGAGTAACACAACTTTCTCTATGGTTACTAAACGTTTATTCGGCTTAAGAGGTACATATACCGTATCGCCTGAATTATCAATCGGTGCCACAATAATGAATCTACACGAAAGTCCCCTAACTACCAAAGTTAATTACGGCGAAGAGCCAATAAGTAATACAATGGCGGGCTTCGATCTTCATCTAACTCATAGCTTACCTTTCGTAACGAAGATACTTAATTGGTTACCTTTCTATGATACTAAACAAGAAAGCAAATTAGTATTAGAAGGCGAGATGGCTGTTTTCTTACCGGGCAATTCTTCCGCAATCGGTTCCGCAGGTGTTTCCTATATAGATGACTTCGAAACTTCCAAACGTTCATACGACCTAAAAAGTGTCTATTCTTGGCATTTAGCTTCCACGCCGCAAGACTTCGACCAACCTAATTCTTTATTTCCCGAGACCTTCAAAAACTCTGGTTTAGTCTATGGCTTTAATCGTGCCAAATTATCGTGGTATTCTATAGACGATAACTTCTATACCGGCGCCGCTCCGTCTAATATTAACAAAGACGACATCTCTAAACCTTATACAAGATTAGTTAGACAAAGCGAAATCTATCCTAACAAAGATATCGTAGAGGGTACGCCAACCGATTTGCACACTTTGGATATTGCTTTCTATCCAAGAGAAAGAGGTCCTTATAATTACGATACTACATCCACATGGAGTAAAGGTTTGGATAAAGATGGCTATCTAAACTCTCCCGAAAGTCGTTGGGGAGGTATAATGCGTAAGATAGACGCCACAGATTTCGACGCTGCCAATATAGAATATATAGAATTTTGGTTAATGGATCCTTTCATAGATAATCCTAATAGCGAGGGAGGCAAACTTTATTTCAATTTAGGAGATATTAGCGAGGATATCCTCCGCGATGGTAGAAAATCATACGAGAACGGTCTGCCCACGAGTGCTAATGTAATCAATGTAGATACTACTATCTGGGGTAGAGTACCTGTATTGCAATCCGTCGTAAATGCTTTTAGCAACGAAGATAATTCACGCCAATACCAAGATATAGGTTACGATGGTCTCAACTCTGCCGATGAACAATCTTTCTTTGCTACCTACCTTAACAAGATACAATCCCAAGTTAGTAGCGAAGCATTCCAAAAAATATTCACCGACCCTTCTGCCGACGATTATTCTTATTTCCGTTCTACCGATTATGATAAATCTAACGCCAAAGTAACCGAGAGATACAAACGCTATAATAATCCCGAAGGTAATTCAGCCGTTACTAATAGTGGCGAATCTACCCAAAGTTCTTCTCTTCCTAACGTAGAAGATATTAATCAAGACAACACTCTAAGCGAAGCCGAGAATTACTATGAATACGAAATAGAATTACGTCCCGACAAAATGAACGTAGGAGAGAATTATATAACCGACATACAAACTTCTCGCAATATTTCTTTACCTAACGGACAAAAAACTGAATGTAAATGGTACCAATTCAAAATTCCCGTAAGAGAGCCAAGTAGAAAAGTCGGCACAATAGATGGTTATCAATCGATTCGTTTTATGCGTACCTTCTTACGTGGCTTTATGGACTCCATAATATTACGTTTTGCTACCTTTGAATTAGTTAGTGCCGAATGGAGAAAATACGATGACAACCTCTTATCTATCGGAGCCTACAACCCTTCTACCCATGACGAAAACACCACCTTTACTGTCGGCACCGTTAATATAGAAGAGAATGGCAAACGTTCTCCCGTTCCATACAATCTACCTCCTGGCATAGACAGAGAATTACTCTATTCCACAACATCTTCTACACAACAAAACGAACAAGCCATGAGTTTGAAGGTAACTAATCTAGGCGATGGCGACGCAAGAGCCGTCTACAAGACTATGGATTACGATATGCGACAATACAAAAAACTCAAACTCTTTGTCCATGGCGAGAAAATGTACGAACAAGACAACTACAAAGACGGCGAAGTCTCTGTCTTTATTCGTATGGGTGCGGACTTTGTTTCTAATTATTACGAATACGAGATGCCTATCAAATTCACCCCGTGGTATGTCTCTGCTTTGGATAGAGAAACTATTTGGCCCGAAGATAACGAAATAGAAATACAATTAGATTCCCTTGTCAAAGTAAAAGAAAGAAGAAATTCCCTTGTTCGCTCTGGCAATATGGACTACTCTAATACCACACTATATACAGAATATAACGGCAATCGCAAAGTTACCGTTCTGGGCAACCCTAATATCGCAGACGTTAAAGTCCTTATGATCGGTATCCGTAATCCAAAAAAACAATCCACGTGGGACGACGACGACATGTTACCAAAAAGTGTTGAGGTGTGGGTTAATGAATTGCGACTAACCGATTTCAACAAGAAGATGGGTTGGGCTGCTAGAGGCTCAATGCGTACTAATCTTGCCGATTTAGGCGACCTCTCCCTTAGTGGTTCTTACAAGAGTGCCGGCTTCGGTACAATAGAGCAGACCGTATCTACTATTTCCCAAGATAATGTAGGAGCAATAGATATTGCTACTAATCTCGAGTTAGGCAAATTCTTCCCTGATAATTTTGGCTTACGAATCCCTTTCCATTTCGATTATTCCCAAACCGTAAGCAACCCTCGTTATAACCCATTAGACCCCGATGTTCTTCTCAAAAATGATCTTCTCTCTTACCGTTCAGAAAAAGAAAGAGACTCTATTCGCCATATCGTACAAGACTATACTTCTATTACTAATTTCTCTATTATGAATTTCCGCAAAGAACGTATCGGCACCTCGGCACTAAATAGACATTTCTTCGATATAGAAAACTTCACCCTCTCTTATTCTTATTCCAAAACCTATCACCGCAATATAGATATAGAATATAATCAACAAACTCAAAATAGACTTATCCTAACTTACCAATACGAATCCAAGACAAAGGGTTGGAAACCTTTCCAAAAAGTCCCTCTTTTCAAAGGTAAGCAATGGGCAATAATCAAAGACTTTACTCTCAATTACGTTCCAAAGAGTCTTACCTTCAAAAGCGATATGTTAAGGGACTACCAAGAGACTCTTAATCGTAGCAAGAGTGCCGGTCTTGTTATTATGGAACCTTATTTCTACAAAAACTTCTATTGGAATAGAGAATACGGACTAAAATACGATATTACTAACTCCTTACGTATGGAATACTCTTCCACAATGAACTCCCTAATAGAAGAACCTCGCGGTCGGATAGATACCAAGGAGAAAAAAGATACTCTTTGGCAGAATATTATGGATTTAGGTAAGGCGATGCAATTCACACAAAATATCAAACTTAATTATAACATCCCTATCAATAAGATACCTATTCTTAATTGGGTACGTTTGAATGCCTCCTATAATGCAGGTTATACTTTCAAAGGCTCTACTAACGCAACCGAAGCATTAGGCAACACAATAGAAAATTCTGCTCGTATCAACGCAACTGCTAACCTCTCATTTGGTACTCTATACAACAAAGTCCCTTTTATCAAAAAAGCCTACGATGCAAGAGACAAAAACAAATCCAATACTCGTAACCTCCGCCTACCAAACGACAAGAAAGACAAATCCAAACAAATCAAATCCGTTAATGATACTACCGATACCCTAAACAAAAAGAATTATCTACAAGATATTCTCTATTTCTCCATTCGTCTGCTAACCTCTGTCAAAAGTGTAGCCCTTACTTATTCTCATAATGACGGTACATATATACCCGGCTTTATGCCACGCTCTCGTTTCTTTGGTATGGACGATAGAGATAAATGGGCACCCGGTTGGGGCTTCGTCCTCGGCTCACAACGTGATATTATGCCAACTGCTATCCGTAACGGCTGGCTAACTGCCGATTCTTTGTTCAATTCCGCACTTGTCCAAAAGCATAACGAAACTCTTTCCGGCCAAATAAGAATAGAACCCGCCAAGGACTTCAATATTGACTTATCTTTCAAAAAAACCTCAACCGAACAATATTCTGCCTACTATAAATATAATAATGATTATGGCGATGTAGTAGGTCCTTTGTCTGCTTATCGCAATGGTACATACTCTATTAGCACCATAGCAATAGGTACTTTGTTCCAGACGGCAGACAAAGACAACGTAAGTCAAGTATTCAAAACTTTCCTAACCAATCGTCAAATCATAGCACAACGTTTAGCAGAGAAAAACGAACAACATAACGCCGATTATTACGCATATCAGATTTGGGACACTGCCTCTAATCAATATTGGCCAGACGGTTATGGAGCTACTTCCCAACAAGTACTTATCCCGGCTTTCTTATCTGCTTATCTCGGCAAAGATGCTTCCCGCCAAAGTCTTTCTCCATTCCTCAGCACGCCTCTACCTAATTGGCGTATCACCTGGACGGGTTTGGGCAAACTTGAATGGGTACAGAAATGGGCCAACTCTATTACTCTTTCCTCCAACTATACTTGCAACTACAATATTACTTCTTTCTATACTAATACCTCCGTGCCGGATCTTTCTTCTTACGATTATGGCACCGAATGGGTACGCAATACCCTTAACAATAATTTCGTCCCTAAACACACCATAGACCAGATCGCTATTGCAGAACAGTTATCTCCATTATTGAAAATAGACGTCAACTTAAAGAACTCTTTCCAACTCAACTTCGAAATTCGCAAAGAGCGCACCCTTAACCTCTCTTTCTCTAATACACAACTTACCGAAGTTACACGTAATGGCATCGTTTTAGGAGGTGGTTATCGCTTCAAAGACGTAAGAGTCCAGGTAAGAACAGGAAGTGGCAATTCGAGGGAGTTCAAAAGCGACATCCTACTCAAAGCTGACTTGTCCATAACAAGTAATAAGACCGTCCTAAGAAAGATAGACCAAGACGTACATCTAACTTCTGCCGGTAGCAAAGTATCTACCCTTAACCTATCCGGCGAATATTCCCTAACCGAGAAAATAATCCTCAAACTTTTCTTTGATATGACAATCAACACCCCTTATATCTCCTCTTCCTACCCTAACTCTACTACCGAGGGTGGCTTCTCTATTAAGATAATCTTATAACAAATACACAAATACTCCCTCTTTTTTCTCCCACGACCTTATTAGATATTATTATTGTTTGCCCGAAGTAGTAGCATAAACAAGAGATTTGTACATGTATTTTTAAACCCCAAAATCTCGTAATGTTTCACGCTCACAAAATATTCTATTTTCTCTATAAGGTCATTTTCGGTAGTCATATTTTGAGTAAAAATAGAGGAATTCTACACTCTTGTAATTATTTAATTATGTAGTATTTAGAATAAGTACTGAAAT
>CAVGDP010000052.1:2065-2455 GCA_963627985.1 uncultured Eubacteriales bacterium | reverse complement strand
AATTTCATTTTCTTTAAAATGTTCTATTTTCCCTATCGCAAAATTTTAAGCAATGTTTCTCGGAGTAAAAAAGGTTAGAAAAATCATAACAAAACGACTACTTAAATTTCTTTTAGAATGCCTGATTTGGAATATTGTTCTATTTAGAAATTTTACTTAACCGATCAAAATAAGTACTATACCTATTAAAATAACTTTAATACTTATTTGAATAACTTTAATACTTATTTTGATGATTTTAGTACTTGTTTTAACTATTATATAATCAAATAGTTATAGAGGTAAAAAAATTACTCCAAAATCACTAAAAAACTGTATAAAAAAAACACACGTATAAGGAAAATAGAACATTTTTGAGAATATAATTTGCAATAAATTTGAGATTAGTTA
>CAVGDP010000052.1:0-2055 GCA_963627985.1 uncultured Eubacteriales bacterium | reverse complement strand
AAATGTTGTAAATTTGCAAGCGATAGATAAGTAAAAATAAATTCTAAAAAAGATATGAGGGAAGAATATTATTTTTTTGATTATTGTATAAATAACAATAGAATAATATCAATGGCAAGGGTAGAAAAAAGAACAGATAATGAACTAGTAGAGGCGTACCAAAATGGAGAACAAGAAGTTTTTCAAACATTATTAGAACGTCATCAACAAAAGGTTTTCAATTATATTATGTCTTTGGTCAAGGATAAATCTTTGGCAGATGATATATTTCAAGATACTTTTATAAAAGTAATTAATACATTAAAGAGTAAATCGTACCACGATGAAGGTAAGTTTATTCAATGGGTTATGCGTATTGCTCATAATCTTGTTATAGATAATGTTAGAAAAAATCAAAGATTTCGTATGGTTTATTCTAATGATGATTATAATTTGTTCGATGTTATGCATCACCCAGATTTAACCAAAGAAGACGAAATGATTAAAGGACAAGTATATGCAAATATTCGTTTTCTTATAAAACAATTACCAAAAGAACAACGTAAAGTATTGATTATGCGGCATTATGCAGATATGTCTTTTAAGGAAATAGCCGAAAAAACAGGAGTAAGTATTAATACGGCATTAGGAAGAATGCGTTATGCTTTGATTAATATGAGAAGATTGGCAGATGAATATTCTATGTCTCTGTCTACTAAATAATTGAAGAATTTTTCATTTTCATTATTTTTCTTGTCGGGAGTAACAAACATTAGTTTTTATTTTCGACAAGTTTTTTTTCTTGCTTTTTTTACAATAAGAAAATATTTTTTGCGTTATTGTAACGAGTTTGATTTAAAAGATAGATATAAAAAATGGAAAAGTTTTACATTTTTTCGAAGTTAAGTCTTTGGGAGACTGACTTGCTAAAAGAAGAGAACAAAGAGCATCCATCCAAGGATGTAGTAGATGCAATAATAGAATATTCGTTATCAGAAGAGTTCTATTCTCCAACATTGAAGGAGAAAATTGCGATAAGTATCAATTAATATGGTATTAGTATGCGGTCCTTGTAGTGCAGAGTCTTTTGAGCAGATTTATTCTTCGGCTCAAATGTTAAAGGACTTGGGTATTGATTATTTTAGAGCAGGATTATGGAAACCACGTACTCATCCTAATAGCTTTGAGGGTGTTAAGGAGCGAGGTATAGAGTGGATGAAGATAATAAAACAAGACTTTGGTATGAAAATTTGTACTGAAGTAACAAATCCTTATACGGCTCAAAGATGTGTGGAAAATGATTTTGATGCTCTGTGGATTGGAGCAAGAACAACGCAAAATCCTTTTATAGTAGAAGATATTGCCTCTGCATTAGAGGGGAGTAATATAACAATAATGATAAAAAATCCCTTAAATCCAGATGTTCAATTGTGGTTGGGTGCTATTGAGAGGATGGAAAAACATGGTATAAAGAATATTATGGCAATTCATAGGGGATTTTCTACGGATTATAGCAGGTATAGACAGAGTCCTTTATGGAGAATACCGTTGGAATTGAAGCAAATAAGAGAAGATATTCCGATTCTTTGTGATCCTTCTCATATAGCAGGAGACAATCTTTATATAAAAGACATAGTAACAACGGCAATATCCATAGGTTTTGAGGGTTTGATGATAGAAACACATATCAATCCCAAAAAAGCATTAACAGATGCGAAACAACAATTAGATATTGCTCAATTGTCTTCATTAATTACTTCTTTACCTTCTTTGAAAGATACATTTTCTTCTATAGATAAGAAAATTAATTCTTTGCGTGGACAAATAGATGATATAGATGATACTATAATTAGGGCTTTAAGGGATAGAATGCAAGTAAGTAGGGAGATAGCAAAAGTAAAAAAAGACGAAAAGATAATTATTTTTCAAGCGAATAGATGGCAAGAAGTATTAGATAAAGTATTAGAAAACGCAAAAAAATCTAATTTGAATATATCATTTGTTAAGGAATTATACGAAATAATACATCAAGAATCAATTAGAGAACAAGATTTAATTATAAATAAATCAGAGAAT
>CAVGDP010000051.1:0-4404 GCA_963627985.1 uncultured Eubacteriales bacterium | reverse complement strand
AAAATAACTTCAATAGTTATTAAAATAACTTCAATAGTTATCAAAATAAAATCAATAGTTATTAAAATAAAATCAAATATTATTTTCGTGTCGCATTATTTCCTATCTAAAATATTAATAATATATGGAATATTAATCAATAAAGTTATCCAATATTAATAAATCATACAATGTTAGGCAATAAATAAATAAAAAAATAGTTTAAAGTTATAGATTTTTTTAATTTTAGATAAAACTTTTTTAAATTTTATGGATTTGAATAAAGACACATCAAAAAGAAAGAAAACTAATTTCTTTGGATATAATGATGGTAATATAGCCTTGATAGAAAATATAGATTCTATAAAGCATGGCACAACACAGGAAGTGCCAGAAGATGTGATTATTATGGTTTTCTGTATTTCAGGCAAGGCATCTTTTGTTATTAATAATCAAGAAGAAAAGGTATCTTCTAATGATGTTTTATTTATTACTCACAATTCTCCAATAGATAAAGTAGATATAAGCAAAGATTTCGATGTTAAGATAATCGCCTTTACTTATTCTTCACTCTATTCTGTACTTGCGTTGAGTAAACATATTTGGCAGAGTGCATTTTATATCTCCAAACATCCAGTAATACATTTGGAAGAAAAGGATATGCAAACTTTTGCAAGATACTATTGTATTGCAGAAAAGAAAATAAAAAGCCCAAAAACGATTTTCCATAAAGAGATAATGCACTCATTATTAATGTGTATTATTTGTGAGTTTTTGATAATAACTCAACGCAATATACCAAAACAATTCTTTGCCGAGGCAGATATTAAACAAGGTGATATTCTATTAAAGCGTTTTATGGAATTATTATCTTCTCAAAGAGGATCCATTCGTTCAGTACAAGAGGCAGCTAATAAACTACACGTCTCTAATAAGTACTTGTCTGTTGTAATTAAGAATACTTGTGGCAAGAATGCCTTAAATATAATTCATTATTATACTGTTCAGGAGGCAATACGTTTATTACGCTATTCGGATAAGACAATTAAACAGATTAGTAATGAGATGAATTTTCCAAGTATGTCATTCTTTGGTAAGTTTTTCAAACAACAAACGGGAGTTTCTCCAATGAAGTACCGTAGACAAGAATGGAGAAAAAATAATGATACACAAAATATAGATTAAAAAAGCACAACCACACAATAAGTCTATACAAGACCAAAGAGTATTATACTAAAAGAAAAAACAAACAACAAAAAGATAAGGCACAATTAAGATGTCAATAGCAAAAGATACTAATATAAAAAAAGTTACCGTTCATACATTAGAGAATATGACGGCAAAAAAAGAGAAAATTGCCATGATAACCGCATACGATTATTCTATGGCAAGACTAGTAGATAAAGCCAATATAGATGTAGTTTTAGTAGGAGATAGTGCTGCTAATGTAATGGCAGGATATGAGACAACATTACCCATAACTTTGGATGAGATGATATATCATGCTAAAAGTGTTGTTAGAGCAGTTAATAGGGCATTAGTAGTAGTAGATATGCCCTTTGGGACCTATCAAGGTAATTCCAAAATGGCATTGCAAAGTGCGATAAGAATAATGAAAGAGACAGAAGCAGGTGCTATCAAATTAGAGGGAGGTAAAGAGGTTATAGAGTCTATTTCACGTATCTTGTCGGCAGGTATTCCTGTTATGGGACATTTAGGACTTACTCCACAATCTATTAATAAATTCGGAACATACGCAGTACGTGCTACAAGCAAAGATGAAGCCGAGAGAATAATTGCCGATGCTCACGATTTAGAAGACGCAGGTTGTTTTTCTATAGTATTAGAGAAAATACCAGCCGTATTAGCAAAAAGAGTTACAGAGGAATTAAAAATCCCTGTTATTGGTATTGGAGCAGGTAAATACACCGATGGACAAGTTCTTGTATTACACGATATGTTAGGTATTACACAAGATTTTTCACCACGTTTTCTTCGCCGTTATTTATCTTTAGGAGACGAGATTCGTTCTGCTATTTGTCAGTATTCTTCGGATGTTAAGAGCGGTAGTTTTCCTAATGATAACGAACAGTATTAATGTTATGAAGAATAAATGTGTGTTGTTTTCGTTGAGGTTACTTTTTATAATATTATTTCTTAATAATTTTATATTTCTTAATTGTTACGCTCAATTAATCAAAGGAGATGAAAGATTAAATGAATATCTACCCTTATTAAGAGAAAAGAAAGTTGCCCTTATTGCTAATCATACAAGTATAGTAAATGGCACACATTTAGTGGATACATTAATAGATAGAGGTATTAATATTAAGATAATCTTCACCCCCGAACACGGCTTCAAAGGACAAGAAGAGGCGGGCAAATTGATTAATGGTACGAAATATTATAAAGATTCCATTAAGATTGTTTCTCTATATGGTAGCAATAAGCAACCTTCCAAAGTTGATATGCAAGAGATAGATATTCTTGTTTTTGATTTACAAGATGTAGGTTGTCGTTTCTATACTTATATATCTACTTTGCAATACGTAATGTTATCTTGTATAGAAAATTCTAAACCTTTGATAGTCTTGGATCGTCCTAATCCGAATAATTTTATAGATGGTCCTATTCTACAACAAGACTGCAAAAGTTTCGTTGGTCTTCAACCGATACCTATTTGTTATGGTTTGACTATCGGTGAATATGCTACTATGATAAACGAAGAAAATTGGATAGATAGTATTCATCGTATAGACCTTACTGTTATAAAAATGCTTGGTTATGATAGAGATAGTGTATATAATGTAGATATTAGTCCTTCGCCTAATTTACAATCTATGCAGGCAATAAAGAATTATCCTACTTTATGTCTTTTTGAGGGGACAATAGTTTCTGTCGGTAGAGGAACGAATACTCCCTTTGAGGTGATTGGTTTTCCGACATATATTAACGGAGATACTACTTTTATTCCTCAGAATATTAAGGGTGTAGCAGAAAAACCTCCTTTTTTATCAAGGCAATGTAATGGCAAGAAGATTAAAATAGATAAGTATTCTATAGATTTGAGTATTGTGATTGATTGTTATAATAATTGGTTAAGTGATAAAAAGAATGTGGCGAATAAGGAGAAGTTTTTCAATAGTTTTTTCGATTTATTATCAGGTAATAAACTTCTAAAAGAACAAATTATCGCCAAACAGAGTGAAGAGGCTATTCGTCTTACTTGGCAAAAGGACTTACAGAATTATAAAACGATTAGAGACAAGTATTTACTTTACTAACTCTTATTGTTTTTCTAATAATCTTTTCTATTTTTTTCATTCCCCAATATTCTATTTTTCGTAGTTGGTTATTTTTTAGGGTTATTTTTTTAGGATCGGTGAGTACTTTTTTGTTATCTTAATCATTTGATTAATAGTAATTAAAATAAGTACTGAAATTATCAAAATAATATGTGATTTTATTTGGATAGTAGGATAAAGAAAAAGTTGATTATTGATAAAAAGGGGAGGGATATTTATGATGAAAATTATTCAAAATTTAGTAAAAAGAAGGTAATTTTATAGAAAAATAACGCAAATTTTGTCATAAAATAGGGTGAAATTGATTGAAAAGAATAAAAAAATTAAAAAATTATTTAGTTGAAAAATAAGAAAATAAGAAAAAAAATAAAATTTTTTTACGAAAATATTTGGTGGGTATGTAAAGTTTATATAATTTTGCAATTCGTTTCAGATACGGAATTCTGAATTAAAATTAATAAAGAAATGTACGCAATAGTAGAAATAGCAGGACAGCAATTCAAGGTTCAAAAAGATCAGAAGATATTCGTGAATCGTTTACACCAAGATGAGAATACAGATATTACTTTTGACACCGTAATGCTCAAAGCAGATGGAGACAAAATAGAAGTTGGTTCTCCAAAAATAGCAGGAGCAAGCGTAGAGGCTCATATCATTAAGCATATAAAAGGCGACAAGGTATTGGTCTTTCATAAGAAGAGAAGAACAGGTTATCAAAAGATGAATGGTTTTCGTCCTTTCTTAACTCAAATTCAAATCAAAGATATTAAATAATTGTTGAATTAATAAAAGCAAACATTGAGATATGGCACACAAAAAAGGTGTTGGTAGTTCTAGTAACGGCCGTGAATCACAGAGCAAAAGATTAGGAGTTAAGATATTTGGCGGACAAAAATGTATTGCAGGTAATATCATAGTACGTCAAAGAGGTACCGTTCACAATGCAGGAGAGAATGTAGGAATGGGAAAAGATCACACTTTGTTTGCATTGAAAGATGGTGTAGTAGAGTTTAGAAAAGGAAGATTGAATCGTTCATTCGTTTCTGTTAAGACTCAACAATAAGAATAAGATAATGTAGTAAGGGGAGAGAGCATCTTGCTACAGCTTAAGAGACTAACG
>CAVGDP010000050.1:0-3988 GCA_963627985.1 uncultured Eubacteriales bacterium | reverse complement strand
GTACTTTTTTCTACTGAAAAATACTTTTCAATTAAAAATTAATTTGTAATTTTGCCGTAAGTTTTTCCACTTACATTTTGTGTTATTCATTTTTGATAGCAAAATAATTCCTGAAAAACAAAGTTAAAAGAAATAAATAATTATCACACAAACATATAATATAATTGTAACTCAATATGTACAATAAAGCACAGTTAGAACAGCTTTCTTTACCCGAGTTAAAGGCTATTGCAAAGCAAATGGACATACCTAAAACTGCTCGTATCACAGAATCTCAAGATTTAGTATATAAAATTTTAGATTTTCAAGCAGAACATCCAGATCAAACTCCTACAAAAGATAGCGAATCTTCCTCTTCTTCACCTAAAAAGAGAGGTCGCCCATCCAAAAAAGAACAATCCCTAACGCAAGAGATAGCAGAAAAGAAAGATATAGAACAAACATCTTCTTCACAAGCAACTAAACGCCCTCGTACTCACATAAAACCACGACCAATTGCGGGATCTAATCCGTCTAATATAATCTCTGCTAATACAAATGCAAATAATCAGACACTATCTCACGCAAAACAGCAAATAGTAAAAGATTTGAATATCTCCAAACTACCAGAGACGCCAAAAGTTGAAGATTTGAATATACCGGATTTTCAATTCAAACGTACAACTCAAAACATTGTTGCTAATAATGCTCAACCTGCTATGGCGAAAACTCCAATAACTAATACAAAAAACAATGATATCAAAGTAGAAACACATACTAACAATACAAATAACGAAGAGAAACGACCAACTCCTATTGTTAAACCTTCTAATAATCAACAAAATTCTACTATCACACCTTCCCAACAAACAACATTTGTATCTAATACTCCAAAAGAAGATACTAAACCCGTTTTAGTTTCAGATGTTGAAGGTTTAATTGAAGCAGAAGGAGTATTGGAATTAATGCCGGACGGATATGGTTTTTTGCGTTCCTCGGATTATAATTATCTAAACTCGCCAGATGATATCTATATATCAATGTCGCAAGCAAAATTCTTTGCATTAAAGACCGGAGATACTATTCACGGTATGATTCGTCCACCAAAAGAAGGGGAGAAATATTTTCCTATGGTTAATGTAATGAGTATTAATGGTAGACGCCCAGAATCTATTCGCGATAGAATACCATTTGAATATCTTACGCCATTATTTCCTGAGGAAAAATTCCGTCTTACTGGTCATCCTGCACAAAATCTATCTACGAGGATTATTGATTTATTTACCCCAATAGGAAAAGGTCAGCGTGCTATGATTGTTGCTCCTCCGAAAACAGGTAAAACTACTCTTTTGAAGGATGTTGCTAATGCTATTGCGGCTAATCATCCCGAGGTATATCTTATTGTACTTTTGATAGACGAACGACCAGAAGAGGTAACCGATATGCAACGTACGGTAAATGCAGAGGTTATTGCTTCCACGTTTGACGAACCTGCCGAGAGACATGTTAAGATTGCAAACATCGTTTTAGAAAAAGCTAAACGTATGGTTGAATGTGGGCACGATGTTGTTATTGTTTTGGATAGTATAACAAGATTAGCAAGGGCTTATAATACTGTTGCGCCGGCTAGTGGCAAAGTCTTGTCGGGTGGTGTTGAAGCTAATGCTCTTCAAAAACCAAAACGCTTCTTCGGTGCCGCAAGAAATATAGAGAATGGCGGTTCTTTAACCATTATTGCTACTGCTCTAATAGAAACTGGCTCAAAAATGGACGAGGTTATCTTTGAAGAATTTAAGGGTACGGGCAATATGGAGTTGCAATTAGATAGAAAACTTTCCAATAAGAGAATCTATCCTGCTATTGACTTAGTTGCATCCTCTACAAGAAGAGATGATTTATTGCTTTCGGAAACTGTTTTGAATAGGATGTTAATACTTCGCAACTATATCGCAGATATGAATCCTAATGAAGCAATGGATTTGATTAAGAATAGAATGTCTGCCACTCATTCTAATGAAGAATTTCTTCTAACTATGAATGGTTAAATTCTGAACAATTATAATAGGAATCTACACACAAATATTCGAACAAACATATAAGAATATTCTATCAAATACTTAAGTTCTATTAATTAATATTAACAACAAAAAGAAGATTTATTTGAAATGAATAGTGAAGAATTATTTAAAAAGATTGTTTCGCACGCAAAAGAATACGGATTTATATTTCCTTCAAGCGAATTGTATGATGGTTTAGCTGCTGTATATGATTATGGTCCTAATGGCGTTGAACTAAAAAACAATATCAAACAATATTGGTGGAAATATATGACACAATTACACGACAATATTGTTGGAATAGATAGTGCTATATTTATGCACCCTAAAATATGGAAAGCCTCCGGTCATGTGGATGCTTTTAATGATCCTATGATAGATAATAAGGATAGCAAGAAACGTTATCGTGCCGATGTGTTAATAGAAGATCATATTGCTAAAATAGAAGAAAAAATTAACAAAGAAGTTGTCAAGGCTAAGAAACGTTTTAAGGAAGCTTTCAATGAAGAACAATTTTTGGCTACAAGTGAAAGAGTTAAAGGTTACAAACAACAAATCGAAGATATTCATCAAAAATTTGCTGATTTGATGAACGCCAACGATCTAAAAGGTTTAAAATCTTTAATTGAGGAATTAGGAATAGTATGTCCCATTTCAGGTACACGCAATTGGACAGATATTCGTCAATTCAATCTAATGTTTTCTACACAAGTAGGTTCTACTACCGAAGGAAGTGATACTATTTATTTAAGACCCGAAACTGCACAAGGGATATTTGTTAATTATCTAAATGTTCAGAAAACTAATAGAATGAAAATACCATTTGGTATTGCTCAGATCGGAAAAGCATTTCGTAATGAGATAGTTGCTCGTCAATTTATCTTTAGAATGAGGGAATTTGAACAAATGGAAATGGAATTTTTCTGCCGTCCAGGAACAGAAATGGAGTGGTTCAACTATTGGAAACAAGAAAGATTGAATTGGCATCTATCAATGGGTATTCCAAAGGAGAAATATCGTTTTCATGATCACGAAAAACTTGCCCATTATGCCAACGCAGCAACAGATATTGAGTTTGAATTTCCATTTGGTTTCAAAGAATTGGAAGGTATTCACTCAAGAACTGACTTCGATCTCAAACGCCATCAAGAATTTTCGGGCAAAAAGATTCAATATTTTGATTCAGAGATAAATGATAGTTACACACCGTATTGTGTTGAGACTTCCATAGGTTTGGATCGTACTTTCTTGGCTGTTTTTTCGCAAGCATACAAAGAAGAACAATTAGAAGATGGTTCTACGCGTATCGTGTTGAGTTTGCCAAAACAATTAGCACCATACAAAGTAAGTATCTTGCCATTAGTTAATAAAGATGGCTTACCAGAAATGGCTCACGCAATATACGATAACCTAAAAAATACTATGCGTGCTCATCAAGAGGAGAAGGATACTATTGGCAAACGTTACAGAAGACAAGATGCAATAGGGACACCTTATTGTATTACAGTAGATAACGATTCCCTAAAAGACAATAGTGTAACCATTCGTTTAAGAGATACTATGCAACAAGAAAGAGTAAGCGTTGATAATATTCAATCATTTATCAATTCTCACTAATCTTGTATTATATTATCAGACAGTCTTCTATTTTAACTATAATCATTTGTTATTTAGAAGAATACATTTAATAGGCGGATCTTTATATTGTCTGCCTATATTTTTTTTCTTGTACTGAAAACTATTCATCTTTCTGTTCCGTGAAACATTGCTTAAAATTTCACGATAGGGAAAATAGATCATCTTAAAGAAATAGAAATTCGAATAGTATTACATTTTGTCAAAATAAAATCAATAACTATTCAAATAACTTCAATAACTATTCAAATAAAATCAATAACTATTCAAATAACTTCAATAACTATTCAAATAACTTCAATAACTATTCAAATAAC
>CAVGDP010000049.1:0-2953 GCA_963627985.1 uncultured Eubacteriales bacterium | reverse complement strand
GAATAGTTATTAATGTTATTCGAATAGTTATTAATGTTATTCGAATAGTTATTGATGTTATTTTGACGAAATGCGATACTATTCGAATTTCTATTTTTAAAAATGTTCTATTTTCCCTATCGCAAAATTTTAATAAACGTTTCACGGCAGGAAAAATGGTAGAGAAATTATAATTTAACGAGTATTTGAAGTTTTTTTTAGAATGTGTTTATTTAAAGTAGTGTTATTTTGAAAATTTTACTGAAAATAAATTAGTTATCTTTAAATAGATATATTTTATTGAACACTAATAAGGAATAATACCTTTTCTTACTTTTCATTCTATCAAATATTTTCTATTTTTCTTCTTTTCTTAAAATGTTTATACTTTATTAATAGAGTTTTGAAATTTATATGGTATTTTTATTGTTATCTTATTTTTTCTTTGTACTTTTGCAAAAATAAATGCAATTTGTTAGCATTTTGGAAGCGTTATGCTTTGATAACTTGTGATCAGAAATGCCTGAGAAACATTCTAACAAAACAAGTTTAAGCATTAGCAAGAAACGCCAATCTTGTGGCGTGGAGTCTGCTATAATTATATCTTTTTTGTTAGGTTAGTCTCAGGAACCTCTGATCAGAGATATAGAGTATATGTGATTTCACGCTTTTATTTTTATTTATCAATCTTGGTTGTAGGAGCAATCAAATCCTAAGAAATCGCAGGGAAATTTTCATAATGAATAACACTCTATTAGAATTGAGTTGCGAACAAATTATACCTAAAAGTATAATAGATCTTGAAAATTATTTAAAAAATTATCAATATGAAATATCAAATCAATTTCAAGACGGAAGAATAGATTCAGCAGTTAACGAAAAGAACATTCTTTCCATAATCGCACACAAATTCAATATAGACATTCCTCGTGCACGTGAATGGTACGATTTTTCGATTGAAGATAATGGAATAATATACCCTATAAACATAAAAATAACAGACACAACTCATGCCGATAATTTAAGTTGCAAACTCGGTATTTATTACGCGCTTACAGGTAAATTACCAGATATGCGAAACGAAATAGATTGGTTGACTTACTTTGCAAAATTGCGACAGAATCTTGGATATCGTACAGATAGAAATTATTATTTCCTAATCATAAACAAAACCAAACAATCAGATATATTTTCTAACGCACTAAAAAACCTTTCCACTTTAGTCTCTAATGGAAATAATTTACCATTTCAATGCAAATGGAATACAAATAGAGTTCCTATAAATCGTACATTTGAAGAATCTGTATCTTTTATTCTAAAATCATTTGCAAAGTCTATAAAATTAAGGAGTGAAATATATTTCAATTTCAAAAAATATTTTACAGAATATGTATAATATAGAAGAATTAGGACAGGTATTTACTCCACAAAGTATAGTTACGCAAATGTTATCATTGCGAAGGAATTATGGTAGAATATTAGAACCATCATGTGGTGATGGTGCGTTTTTTAATCATATAGATGGTGTAGGTATTGAGATAGATAAAACACATTGTCCAAAAGATGCATTAAATATTGATTTCTTTGATTATCCTATTAGTGAAAAGTTTGATACTATTATAGGTAATCCACCATACGTCAAATATCAAGATATTAATAGTACCACAAAAAGTAAGTTGAAATCCGATTTATTTGATGAAAGAAGTAATTTATATTTATTTTTCATAGAGAAATGTATTAAACATTTGAATAATGGCGGAGAACTTATCTTTATTACTCCACGTGATTTCCTAAAAGCAACTTCAAGTATGAAATTAAATAAATATATCTTTGATAATGGTACTATTACAGATTTAATAGATTTAGGAGATCAAAGAATATTTAATGGTTTTAATCCAAATTGTGTTATATTTAGATTTGAGAAAGGAAATTTTACACGGACAACAAATGTTTCAAAAGAATTTATATATTGTAATGGGCAACTATTATTTACTAACAACGTATATCCATTAAAATTTGATAATATTTTCTTTGTAAAAGTGGGTGCGGTTAGTGGTTGTGATAGAATTTTTACAAATGAACAATATGGTGATACTGATTTTGTTTGTTCTTCTACTTGTAAAACAGGTAAAACAAAAAGAATGATTTTTAATTATAATGAGTATCTTTTGCAATTCAAAGATAAATTAATTAATAGAAAGATAAGAAAATTTGATGAAACTAATTGGTGGACTTGGGGTAGATTACACTATATATCAAATAAAAAGCGAATATACGTTAATACAAAAACAAGAAATCCAAATCCATTTTTTATAAATAATTGTAATAATTATGATGGTTCAATCTTGGCAATATTTCCCAAAAATCAAGATTCAAATATAGAAGAGATGTGCTATTTATTAAACAATGTTGATTGGTATGAATTGGGTTTTGTTTGTGATGGAAGATATTTATTCTCACAAAAGAGTTTGGAAAACACACCATTACCGATAACGTTTAGAAAATTTATATCTCAAAATTCTTTACTCTTCGAATACTAAATCACCCAATTACACCTTATTTTACACAAAATTATTTGTCTATTAATCAAAAACAATGATAAAATATGCGACTTAAAATTAAAGTTATCAAAATAACTTCAACCCTTATCAAAATAAACTTTAGTACTCATAAAAATATTCTCAATACTTATTTTAAGGAAATACGATATCATAAAAATAATTATTATTGTCTGCTAAAAGTAGTGGCATACATAAAAAATCTTGCAATGTTTCACGCTACCAAAATGTTCTATTTCCCCTATAGGGTTATTTTTTAGGGGTGTATTTTGAGCAAAAATGAGCAAATTTTTTGCCTTTATAATAATTTGATTATATAATAGTTAGATAAGTACTAAAATCATCAAAATAATTATTGATTTTATTCGAATAGTTATTGATATTATTCGAATAGTTATTAATGTTATTCGAATAGT
>CAVGDP010000048.1:0-4620 GCA_963627985.1 uncultured Eubacteriales bacterium | reverse complement strand
AAGTAAAGATAACTAAAAAGCAAGCAAAGATTATCAAACAATAAGAATAGATAACCAAAAAATAAGTAAAGATAACTAAAAAGCAAGCAAAGATTATCAAACAATAAGAATAGATAACAAAAAAATAAGTAAAGATAACTAAACAATAAGAGCAGATAATCAAAAACAAAGAAAAACAAGTAATCTTTATTTTTATTTTCTAATTAGGTCGCAAAGAAATATTGCGACCTATTCTTTCCCTTTCCCCCACACCCCCTATTGTTCTAATAACTTTAATACTTATCCAAATAACTTCAATACTTATCCAAATAACTTTAATACTTATTCAAATAACTTCAATACTTATCCAAATAACTTTAATACTTATTCAAATAATATCAATAGTTATCAAAATAATATGTGATATTATTTTCCTGAAATCAGATTCTATTTTTACAAAACATATAATCCTTTAAATTATCTATATACTTACAAAAATAAACATTAACATCCATAAAATAATTTGTAATTATACTTAACCCTTTTTATCACTATCTCTAATAGATAAAAAAGAATTCTCCCCAATTATTATTTGAGGAGAATACTATATAAGAAAAATATTTTCTTTTCTACTTTTTGCCTTTTAGTATTGATTTATAACGTTTTTCGTCCTTCAATAAATTCACTGCCTCTTTTATTGTCTCATCGTTTTGTTGAATAGACTTGTAATAATATTTAATACCATACAAGTACCTTGCGACCATACCTTTCAAATTAGCCTCTATGTATCTATTAGAAGACTCAATATATTGTTTTTGTTTGGCATCCTCTTGTTTTGCTTTTGAAAGAATCTCATTAATCATCTTATCATCTGAAATTAAGTACTTTGCATAATCTTGATAAGAGGTATAAGAATTTACTTTTGAGGAATCTTTGTGTATTTCGGTCAAATAATCCATTACAATTTTGTTAACCCACTCGGTTTTGATAACATCGGGACGAATACCTTTGTTTTCTGCAAATTGAGTAAAGTTTTTCATCAAACCAAAAGACTCCCACGCCTTATCAAAAGCCTCATAATTAGGATATTTACTTAATAACTCTTCCCTATTATCTTCAACGTAAGACAAAGCAAACTCATTAAACAAATTCTTACTACGCAAATTGATAAAATAATCCGAAGCACGTGTCGTATCCATAGCAACAAAAATATCCGGCATAATACCTCCCCCACCATATACAACTCTATGGTTATTAGTATAAAACTTCAAACTATCCGGAAACGATATACTATCCTTATTTACCATTTCGCCGTGTTTATAACGATTTTGGTAGTCCTTATAATATTCTTCTACTCCGTCATTATAAGGTTTTTGTATACAACGACCCGATGGTATATAATACCTTGCAGTTGTTAATCTAACTTGTGAGCCATCCACCATATTAAATGGTCTTTGTACCAAACCTTTACCGAATGTACGCCTTCCAATTATAACTCCTCTATCCCAATCTTGTACTGCTCCGCTGGTAATTTCACTAGCCGAGGCAGTATATTCATCGGTTAGGATAACCAAATCGCCACTCTCCCAAACACCTTTTCTTTTTGCTTTCAATTCTTGCCGAGGGACTTTTGTACCTTCTGTATATACTATTAGTTTATCATCGCTAATAAACTCATCTACTATCTTTTGTGCAGCATCGAGATATCCTCCACCGTTGGAACGTAAATCGAAGATAAGTTTTTTCATTCCCTGACTTTTTAGATCTGCTACTGCTTTTTGAAATTCTTCATCCGATGTTTGTGCATAACGTCTTAGGGAAATATATCCTATTTGATTGTCTATCATAAACCAAGTGTCAATACTATTCAAAGGTATTTTGTCCCTAATTATATCAAATACTATCTCACCTTTACCATTTCTCAAAACGGTTACTTTTACTTTTGTGCCTTTCTTTCCTCGTAAATGCTTTACAACCCAATCCATAGTAATACTATCTCCCGTGGAGGCAGTATCATCTACCTTTATTATCTTATCTCCTGATAATATTCCCACCTTTTCAGATGGTCCATCGGCAACAACATCTACTACATGAATAGTATCACCCGACAATTGATACGTTATACCTATACCTATTATATTACCTTGCAATGGTTCGTTAGCAGATTGTACATCTTTCACGGCAATATATGCTGAATGAGGATCTAATTCTTTTAGCATGCTAACCATACCTTTTTCGGTGATTTTCGCCAAATCCGATGTATCAACATAGAAATTATCTATCATCCACATTAATTGTACCATCTTCTTTGTTGTATTCTCTTCTTTGTTCTTTGTATTCTGTGCAAAGATTGTTAGATTGATTAAGATAATTCCTAATATAATTAATCCTTTTTTCATATTTTGGTAATATTTTTTCTTTTATCTTGCGTTTAAGACAATCATTCTCCTTTTTATTAGTAATAGACGCTATTATAAAGATTGTTTATATTTCTAATAAATTATGATTTATGAAAATACAAATATCTTTTAATAGAGCGTTTCGGCGTTTTCTCAAACTCTTCTGCTTGATTAAATATCTGAATAATTTGTTCGTATGAAGGTAATTCGGCATTAGTGTCTTTGCGTATTTGTTCCAAAATATCACCATACCTACTCCTGTCTATATTATCTGCATCTAATTTATCGAAATCCAAATTAACGAGCGCAGTTATCTTACCTTCTTTCTCTATAACTAACGACTCATTAACGTATTCCATAGAATTCAATTTATCTTCAATCTCTTCTGGGTAAATGTTTTGACCATTAGAAGATAAGATCATATTCTTTTTTCTTCCCTTTATAAATAAATACCCATCTTTATCTATAATACCCAAATCACCTGTGTGTAACCAACCATCGATAATTGTCTTTTTGGTTTCTTCTTCGTTCTTGTAATAACCGAGCATAACATTCTCCCCACGAACTAATATTTCGCCCGGGATTCTTGCAGGATCGGGAGAATCTACTTTGATTTCCATCTCTTCTACTACCTTACCACACGAACCAACTTTCGTATCCCTCCAATCTACATAACAAATAATAGGAGCACATTCCGTCATACCGTATCCTATTGTATAACGAAATCCAATTTTCTTCAAAAAAGCTTCAACTTCTTGGTTCATAGCAGCTCCACCTATTATAACCTCATAAAAATTTTCGCCAAAAGCAGTGTGTAGTACTTTTTGAATACGCGAAAGTACTTTCTTATCAATAGAAGGTAACCTCAAAAGAGTCTTGGTTAATCTCTTATCCAAAATAGGTTTCAATTTTGTCTTGTAAATCTTCTCTATAATTAACGGAACAGAGATAATAATATCCGGTTTAATTTCTCCAAGTGCCTGAGCAACAATCTTAGGAGAAGGAATACGCGAAAGAAAATGTATATGTGTACCTCTACGAAATTCTGTTATCAACTCAAACGCCATACCATACATATGAGCCATAGGTAACATACAAATAGAATTAGAATTTTCGTCCAAATTAGTTATAACCCTATCGGCAAAATTCTGATTACTCAACATAGCCCTATAAGAAATCATAACGCCTTTGGAAGCAGACATAGTACCAGAAGTATAATTAATTAGAGCCAGATCATCTAAATTCTCGCGTCTATATTTTACGTTTTTGGCAGAAAAACCATTTGGATATTTCTTTTTGAATGATTTGTTAAGTTTCTCAAACGCTTGCTTGTATTTCTCGTCTCTACAAAATACTAACTGAAAGCCTTGCATAACGATAACAGCATTGACAGAAGGCAAATTATCAACGTCCACACCTTCGAAAACAACGTCACCAAGGATCAATAATTTACAATCGGAATGATTAACTAAATGTTCAATCTGTTGAGGTTTGAACTCGTGCAAGAGAGGTACTGCAACAGCCCCATACGTTAAGATAGCAAAGTAAGATACTGCCCAAGCAGCACAATTTCTACCGCACAAAGCCACGTGATCTCCCTGCGTAAGGCCACATTGTTCAAAAAGGATATGTAATCTTGCTATTCTTTCTCCTACTTGAGAGAATGTAATGGGACCTGATTTGTAATCGCTAAGGGCAGGTCTCCCCCAATGTTGAATAATACTTTGTTCTATATCTTGAATAAAACTTTTCTCTTCCATTATTGATAAATTGTCCGCACAAAGTGTACGTTTTTTATAAACTTATAAGGAGTGCAAAGATACAACTTTTTTTTGAAAAGCCCCCTTTCGCTTCAAAAAAACGCCCTATAATCATTCAAAATAAACTATTGATACAAGATAAAAGAGAATAGAAGACAAGAGATTTTTTTGTATAAACACACAAAATTTATATCTAATTCTATGACCCTAAAATGTTCTATTTTCCCTATATGGTCATTTTTTAAGGGTATTTTTTGAGTAAAACTAGACAATTTTTCACCTCTGTAAAGATTTGATTATATAGTAGTTAAAATAAGTACGAAAATCATCAAAATAATATCTGATTTTATTCAAATGATTATTGATTTTATTCGAATAGTTATTGATTTTATTCGAATAGTTATTAATGTTATTCGAATAGTTATTGATGTTATTCGAATAGTTATTAATGTTATTCGAATAGTTATTAATGTTATTCGAAT
>CAVGDP010000047.1:3859-7115 GCA_963627985.1 uncultured Eubacteriales bacterium | reverse complement strand
CGTTATAATATCTATAACGACAAGCAAAAAAAACATTAATTTTGTCCATTAACCCTTATTTTAGTAAAATATTTGATTTTTTTTGGGAAATGATTGATTTGTATCATTGGCTATTTTATAGGTTATGATAGTATATAAAAGACCACCTTTATAGGACATAAAAGTGGTCGCATATGAAAAATCTATTAAAAAAAACAAGAGCGGTCTGGACGAGACTCGAACTCGCGACCCCATGCGTGACAGGCATGTATTCTAACCAACTGAACTACCAGACCAATTCTGCAATTGTTTCCCTATTGCGTTTGCAAAATTACTACCTTTTTCAATACTGACCAAATTTTTTTGAATAAAAATAATTTTTTTTTGTAAAGTTTTTGCTAATCTATTGATTTTAGATAGGATAAAAATAAACTTTTTTATTCTATAAAATATCATCTAAACATAAATTCTTCTTTATTTGCGATCATTTTACCTTTCAAATCCCATTTTTTCGTATATAATAATTAAACTATTAAAGAAAATATATAGGATTTATAATTCTGGAGCGTTAATTATATCTGTTTTGCCGTCTATATAGTCTTCGATACTTTTTCTAATACCATTAAATCTATAACTATAAGGTATATTATTGAGAAACTCTTGTGCTATATCCTTATTAGGAGATAAGAAATAACATCTCTTTATAGCAATTCTTGCAAAAAATTTACTCGCAGTAAGATTACCTTATGAACGTTTCCAAGTGATCTATAATTAACAAAAACCCATTTTCTTGTTATTTTTCTTTGATATTTTTTCTTCATTACACATTGTGATAAGATCTGTTATTGTTGGTTTGTTATTTGATATTATTTCTTGCATAAGTGATTTTCTAACTATGTTATCTATTTGTCCACCACTAAATTCAAAACTTGAAGCCAATCTTTGTGCATCCTCTACAGAGAGTGAAGGGAGTTTGCTTCTCCATATACTTATTTTTGCTTCAATCGTAGGCATATCAAAATATATCTTAAACAAAAAACGGCGTTCAAAAGCTTTGTCAAGGTTATCTGCAAGGTTAGTTGTGGCAATAAGTATACCATCCAAATTTTCCATTTCTTCAAGTATAATGTTTTGAATAGCGTTTTCTGTTTGTTGAGGACCGCTATCATTAACGTCTTTACGTTTAGAGAAAATAGCATCAGCCTCATTAAAAAGTAATATCGGTTTTATAGTACTTTTCTCACAAATACGACGATAATCAGTAAATACTTTTTTGATAAGTTTCTCACTCTCACCGAACCAACAAGACTTTGTAGCACTTATATCTACGTGCATAATGTTACGACCAGTAGATTTAGCTATCTGCATTACACTTTCAGTCTTTCCTGTTCCTGGTTTGCCATAAAGTAATATTGCCATTCCTTTTGGTAATTTCTTTTCTTCTAATCTTTGACAAAGTCCTTCATAGTATTGTTCATTTAGACTATTACGGAGTAAAGATAATTGTTTTTCTAAATCTGGTGAGAAGAATAATGGCTTATCTGCTATTTTGTCGTATTTGAGTAGGTTCTTATCACTTACTTCATTTATATACATTGAAGCATCTTCTCCCAAGAGTTCTTCTTTGCCTTTGTCTGTTAGAATTAAGCATGTACTTTCTCCAAATATTGAGGAGTTTTTTTCTATATCTACTAAATTTTGTTTCTGAAGGAAGTGAGTTTTATCTTTCAAAGCACATATAACTTTTTTTCTATCAGAAATAGTATAAATTGTTTTTATATTATGTGATAAGAAGGTAAGATTATCATTTATTAAATCATCACCACTAAAATAGAATAATAAACGATCGTATTCATTAGGTATAGATTTACGAATATGTTGCACAGTAGGAAGATGTTTATTGTCGTTTTCAAAACGAGTTATATATTTATTTATTATAGATACACTACTAGAAGAATCAGAATTATATTCTCTACCACAAAAAAATTCTGTTAGTTTTTTGATAAAAATATAAATATCTTCACATTTATAAGATTGCACAAAAGCCGATAAATCTTCACCATAAAAGCAATCTTTGCCATAATCTGTAAGCGTAAGTTCATCGTCATCGTCTTTTAATTCTACAAGATTTAATGTAATAAGAATATGTTTTCTTTCTTTGATAGATTTCTTTATAGATATACGTTGTTTTATATTGTCATAGATATCGTTTAAGGTATCAGAAAGATCAGAACCATATTTACCATATTGCTCGAAATGATCGTGGCAAACATCATAGAATAATATACGGTCAGTTATATTTCTTACTTTACTTCTTAATTCTATAACAAATGGTATGTGAGTGTTATTATTTTCAAAAGCTTCTACCCTATCTACTAAATCGTTTGTGGTTATATCTTCGTTTTCTACTTCCGAAGATATATAATTACAAAAATCATATTTACTTAATTGCGAATCGTTATTTGTAGGATAGATTGTTATAGGTTTATTCTCTATAACTGCCGATATAACAGAATCATTTACAACAAATTCTTGAGCAAGTATAGTAGTTTTCTTTCTACCAGAAGGAACTATAAAACCTTTTTGTTTGAGTGTTTTCAAAACAGGTATATACTCCATCATATCTAACGAAGAACAACTGAAATAAGAAGATAAGTCGCTCATATTTGATGAATTATCCGCACTTGTCCTATCAAATAAAGCCACAAATAAACAAACCTCCTTTATTGTTTCTAATCCAACGGTTTGCATAACTCCTTTTAGGATTTCTTGTGTTTCTGCAGTCTCCAAATCTTGAAGTTTACTATTTACAAGTTTGTTTGCTGCTTCTTTGATGTACTGAATACTTGTCTTAACCATAACTAAATTGTTTTTACATTGCAAAAATATAGTATAATGTATGCCAAAAAGTGGCGTATGTTTTTAAAAAAATTATAAAAACAAATATTTTGTTTGGTTTGAAATGTTCTATTTCTCGATGAGGTTATTTTTTAGGGTAATTTTTAGAGTAAAAATGGAGCAATTCTATACTCTTGTAATTATTTGATTATATAATAGTTAAAATAAGTACTAAAATCATTCAAATAGTTATTGATTTTATTCAAATAGTTATTGAAGTTATTCTAATAGTTATTGAAGTTATTCTAATAGTTATTGAAGTTATTCTAATAGTTATTGAAGTTATTCTAATAGTTATTGAAGTTATTCTAATAGTTATTGAAGTTATTCTAATAGTTATTGAAGTTATTCAAATAGTTATTGAAGTTATTCAAATAGT
>CAVGDP010000047.1:0-3672 GCA_963627985.1 uncultured Eubacteriales bacterium | reverse complement strand
CTAATAGTTATTAAAGTTATTCTAATAGTTATTAAAGTTATTCTAATAGTTATTGATGTTATTTTGACGAAATGCAAAACTATTAGAATATAATTTTCTTTAAAGTGTTCTACTCACACTATCGGGGATTTTTTACTTACGATTATTTTTTAATTTGTAAGTAATTTTTTTCTAATCCCCGTATTTTAGAAAATTAATTTTGTTCGTTTATTTTTATAGAAAGACAAATACCTTTCTTTGTTTGATAATCGTTTTCTATCTTAATTTATACGCTTTTCTTTCCGGTAATTGCCTCTGTTACATTTATTATATAATCGCCTAATTTCTCCAATTGTGCAATCATATTAATATAGAAAATACCTGTTTGATAAGAATATTCATTATTTTTTATTGCTTCGGTATGCTCTAAACGCAAATTATCTCTCAATTCATTGATATTAGCCTCTAAATTAAGTGCATTATTACCTTCTATTGTTGAATAATTACTTTGCAAATTAGTATTCATCTGCTCTATTGCGTTTTGAACTGCCTTAAACATCTTTTGAATATTCTCATTCATATGTTGTGTGAAGTTAATATGCTGTTTGTTACGATTTTCCACAGACAAAGATAGTTGATAACAAGAATCTCCTATACTTTCCAAATTATCTACAATACGTAACATAGCTTCTACTTCTTTGGAACCTCTCTTTGATAAACCATTTTCGGATACATTAGTCAGATAATGAGCAATTTCAACCTCCATTCTATCGGTTATCTCCTCATATTTCTTTACCCTATCGGTTAGTTTAGTAAATTGCTTATTATCTGTCATAGAGTACAGATCCAAAATAAAATCATACATCCTAACTACACGCCTTGAGAAAACTTCTATTTCTTTCTTTGCTGGCTCTAATGCTATCTCGCCGGTAGAAATCATACCCTGTTTAATATATTTAAGACGGAATTCTTCCTCATCATCAGTATCTGGTACCATTTTGTAAAGCACTTTAACAATAGTAGGTATAAACCATACAAGTAGAGAAGTATTCGCAATATTAAAAAATGAATGGAAACAAGATAACGCAATCGGCATACTCAAAGGATTCATTATCGGGTCGCCTACACCTATCAAAATAGTAAAGTGTCTAATTAGCCAAACGACAGGATAGAACAAGAATAAAATCCAAATAACTCCCACGATATTAAATACAAAATGTGCTCTCGCTGCTCTTTTTGCTGTACGATTAGCAACCATTGCTGCAATATTAGCAGTAATAGTAGTACCTATATTTTCTCCCAAACACAAAGCACACGCCATTGGAAAATCTATCAAACCTTTGGCACACATAACTAACGTAACTGCCATCATAGCAGAAGAAGATTGTATGCAGACAGTTACTATCGTACCTATAAGGACAAATAAGATTATGGACAAATAACCATGACCCGAAAGGTCAGCAATATGTTTCATTAAAGGTTCGTATTGTGGTTGAGTAAAATCAGGTACCATTTCTTGCATTAAACCTAAACCATAGAAAATCAAAGCAAAACCTATTATCATAGAACCTACTGCTTTGTATTTTTTAGTCATCACAAAGACCGTTCCTATCGCTATTAAAGGCAAACAAAAAGTCGTTATAGAAAAGTTAAAACCTAATAAGGAGACTATCCATGCTGTAAAAGTGGTACCTATATTAGCACCCATTATTATTGTAATTGCTCCCACTAAGGATAATAAACCGGCATTAACAAAACTAACTGCCATAACGATAGTTGCCGCCGAGGCTTGTATTGTCATAGTTATTAGCAAACCTGTTAATATACCTTTGAAGCGATTAGAAGTCATTTTGTTTAGTAAAGAGCGTAATTTATCACCTGCTATTTTCTGCAAATTATCACTCATTATGGTCATTCCATAAAGGAATAAGCCCAAGGCTCCAAGCATATTCAATATTGTAAGTGTGATATTCATTTCCGTTATAATTATAAATTGTTGCTTAAATACTTTTTTATTAAAAATAAAAAGTGCAGACAATACACAAAGTTACCGCTGCACCGATTATTAATCTATTAATTTTTTTTCTATATCTTCTACGCTTTTGCGATAATTTTTATCTGTTTGGCAGGAACAAGAAACCATCTTACAGGCGTGTAATACTGTTGCGTGATCTTTTTTACCGCATTTCTCTCCTATTGCCATTAAAGAATTTTTGGTTAATTTCCTTGCTAAATACATACTTATGTGCCGAGCAGTAACAATTTCACATTTACGCGAGCGAGACAACATTTCTTGCATCGATATATTGAAATAACTACAAACTACTTTTTGTATATATTCTATTGTTATCTCATGCCGATTAGATTTCACAAATTTATCTATTATTTCTCTTGCTAAATCTATGGTTATTTCGCTTTTTGATAATGTTGAATGTGCCAAGATTGATATTAATGCACCTTCCAATTCTCTTATAGAGGTATTAACACTATATGCCAAATATTCTATAACTTCGTCTGACATATAAGCAGTACCATCGTTTTCTATTTTCTTTTTTATGATATTTATTTTTGTTTGAACATCTGGCATAAGTAATTCTGCACTCAAACCCCATTTCAAACGTGATAATACTCTTTGTTCAAAACCTGCCATATCCGCAGGAGATTTATCCGATGTTACTATTATTTGTTTTCCTGCCGAATGCAACCAATCAAATATTTGAAAGAATATCTCTTGTGTACCTGCTTTACCTTCTATAAATTGTATATCATCTATAATAAGGACATCTATCATCATTTGATAGAATTGTAGAAAATCGCTCGTTGTTTTATCTTGTGCACTCTTAACATATTGTCTTAGAAATTGATCTGCACCTATATACAAAACAGTTTTTTCAGGGTGTAATCTCTTCGTTTCTATTCCTATCGCATGAGCTAAATGAGTCTTGCCCAAACCAACAGAAGAATAAATAAGAAATGGATTAAATGCCGTCTTTCCTGGATTTTGTGCTACCGCATAACCTGCACTTCGTGCAAATTTATTACATGGTCCCTCTACAAAATTATCAAAATTATATTCGTCTTTTAATTGAGAGTCTACTTTTATTGGTTTTATACCAGGAATAATAAAAGGATTCGGCAATTCTTTCAAATCTGGATTATTAAGTATCAAAGGTGCGTTTTGTGGAAAATTCTCTACTGTGGTATGATTCAAACTTGTCATCGTCATCATATCTGTCCCTGTTACCTTTGCCATATATCTCAACTTGGTAGAAGGTGATATTACTCTACGAATAGTTCTTATCAATTCATCCAAATAATGTGCCTCTATATATTCATAATAGTAATTGGAAGGTACGCTCAAATACAAGAATTCTTCCTCATATTTAACGGCAGTAATATCAGAAAACCATATTCTATATTCATCTTCAGGAATAATATCCTTAAGTATAGATAAGCATTCTTGCCATACGTTTTCTACGTTATATGTGGTCTTACTTTGCATAATACAAGTGTTATTTTCCGAGTAGCAAAATTATAAATTTATTTTTTTGTAATTTTTTTTATTTTTTCTTTTTTTATTAAAAAATTTTTGTATTTAGGGGATAATTTCATTTTTCTCTAAAATTTATCTTCTTTTCTACTTAATTACTTTTTTTCTCTTCTGATTTTCCTATATTTAAGAATGACTAATAG
>CAVGDP010000046.1:602-7661 GCA_963627985.1 uncultured Eubacteriales bacterium | reverse complement strand
GAAGTTATTAAAATAGTTATTGAAGTTATCAAAATAGTTATTGAAGTTATTAAAAATAAGTATTAAAGTTATTCAAATAAGTATTAAAGTTATTTTAATAAGTTAAATAAAATTTCTAAATAGAACAATATTCCAAACCAGGTATTCTAAAAAAAACTTTAAGTACTCGTTTTATTATGATTTTTCTACAATTTTTTGTTCCGTGAAACATTGCAATATTTTCGTGTTTTGAGGATAGGGTAGAGTAAGAAGTTATCTATTGTTTGTGAAAGATTAATTTCTCATAAATATATTTATTCTAATCGTTTATATCTTACTTTATTTTGGACAGACACTAATAATACAAAATACAGATTTTATCTATTAATCCTTAAAATGTTAAATAGGTGGTATCTTGTGAAGTAGGAGTACAATATTTGGAATAAATAACGAAAAAAATACAATTAATTAATATAAAAACTCAAACATTAAGAAAAAATTTGTAACTTTGCCGTTGGATATAGTAGTTAGAAAAAAGTAATAAATAGAATAATGTATATCGCAGTAGCAGGAAATATTGGCAGTGGCAAAACAACTCTAACCAATTTGCTCGTTAAAGAATTTGGTTATACTCCTGTGTTTGAACAATCCGAAGATAATCCGTATATAGTTAATTTTTATAACGATATGAGGAGATGGGCTTTTAATTTACAAATATATTTCTTGCAAAATCGTTATAGTCATTTGATTGATGCCTTGAATAAATACAAGGATATTGTACAAGATAGAACTATTTACGAAGATGCTTATATTTTTGCTCCTACACTGCACAATATGGGGCTATTATCGGCGGTTGATTACCAAACATATATCTCTCTTTTCAATTTACTAAATTCTCTAACGCCTGCACCTGATTTGCTTATCTATCTTAAAGCAAGTGTTCCTACATTAATTAACTTGATTACCAAACGAGGAAGAATTTATGAGAATAGTATTCGTTTGGATTATATCAATTCTTTGAATGAACGTTATAATGATTGGATCGATTCCTATAAAGGTAGAAAAATAGTGGTAGATGTTGATAATTTTAATATAATAGATAACCCGCAGGACTTAGGTGAAGTGTTTAATAAAATAAGTGCAGAAATTAATCCTTTATTCAAATGAAAGAAAGATATTTAGCCGTTATACCAGCTCGCTATAGTTCCTCGCGATTTGAGGGAAAACCATTGGCAATGATTGAAGATAAACCTATGGTTATGTGGGTCTATGATGCAGTAGAAGAAAGTAATTTATTTGATAGAGTGGTGGTCGCAACGGATGATGATAGAATAGCAAAGAAAGTAGAACAAGGGGGTGGAAAATATGTGATGACGTCTTCTTTGTTATCTAATGGCACACAAAGAGTTGCTCAAACGGTGGAGATATTAGAGAATGAGGGAGAAAAGTTTGATGTTGTGGTTAATATACAAGGAGATGAGCCGTTAATAAGAAAAGAGATGATAGCAAAAGTAGTAAATGCTTTTGAGGATAAAGATGCGGATATTGTTACATTAAAGAAAAGAATAGAGACAATACAAGAGGTTGAGGATAGTAATGTAGTTAAGGTAGTGTGTGGTGGAGATAGGGCAATATATTTCTCTCGCTCCAAAATACCATATAATAGGGATATTAGTATAGCAAATGCTATTGATAGTAGATTATATTATAAACATATAGGTATATATGGATACAGGACAAAGATATTAAAGGAAATTGTTTGTTTGCAGGAGAGTGATTTGGAAAGAGTAGAGAAGTTAGAGCAATTACGTTGGGTGGAGAAAGGATATAATATAATAGTAAAGACTACCGAAGAGGATACAATAGGAGTTGATACCAAAGAGGATTTAGCGAAAGTAATAGAGATAATAAATAATAAAAAGAAATAAACACAATACAATAATATGAACGTTGCAGAGGATTTATACGATTATTTAAAGAATAATAATAGGGCAGAAGTAGTTGGTTTTGGTACTTTTTATATTAAGACTTCGGTTGCGAAGATTAATGATGCGATGGGTACGATTACTCCACCCAAAAGAGAAGTCTTGTTTACAAAAGAAGAGAATGGGGATATGTCTTTTGTTAATTTTATGGCAGTACATGAGTTTATTAGCAGTCAAACGGCATATACTTGGATAAAACAATATTCGGACTCTTTAATAGAAAAGATAAACAATGGCAAAATTGTTAATTTAGGAAAATTAGGTACAATAGAGAAAGGCTTGTTAGGTGAATATAAATTTACACCATCGGAGGACCTTAATTTATTAGGAAATAGTTTTGCATTAGGGACATTGAGAAATGTACAGACATTCGATAACGAGCCGACAGATATCAAGGTTGCCCCAATGGAAACAAATAAAACTCAATTATCCAAAGAGGATTCTTTTATACAAACACAAAATAAGATAGAAGAGCAGATAACTAACGCACAACAATTATCCGAAGAGCAGAAAATACAAGAGACAGACACCGAAACACAAGAAAGGATAATACAACATTCAGAGGCAGAGATAGAGACTACTGTTGCCAAGCCAGAGAATATAACAGAGGAGGAATTTAGGAGTGATATTGCAGACGAGAGTGTAGAGGATAAGACAGAGCAAACAATAGAGAGGGCTTCTGAATTTAAGGATAATGTGGTAGTGGAAGATATTAAGAGAAAAGAAGAGAATACGGAAGGGGAGAGTGTAGAACAGAGTAGTTTATCGGCAAAGGAAGACGAATTAATAAAACAGGCTAAAAAGATAATAGATAAACATAATGTAGGAGATAATGAACAAGACAAACATAAACCATCTAATAGAAGAAAAAGATTTTGGATGACGATGTTTTGGGTAGTTATTGTACTATTATTATTATGTGTGGCGTTTGTTTTTGCTCATTGGATGGGATTATTAAAAGATATTAAGACATTAGACCCTATAACGAATAGATTATCATATTATATTCCGATAAGAGAGCCAAAGGTAAAACAAGTTGCTAAACCTATTGTAGTTACTCCAACAGAAACTATTGTAGAAACTCCAACAGAGGAAGTAATAGATGTAGAGCAGGAAATAGAAACTACACCTCAAACTATAGCGACTAATACTACTACACAAAAAACAACTAACAAGAAAACGACTAATAAAGATAATGTAAAACAAACTAATACAAATCAACAAAACACACAACAAACGCTAACCAAATCACAAGATGAGGAAGAGGTTATAGATAATACCCCTGTGGTAACACAAAATCATTCCAAATTAGGCTTTGATGTTGTTAGCGGAGTATATTCTAATCAAGAGACAGCAAAGAAACAAGCTCAGAAAGCAAAACGTCTTGGGTACGATGGTTATGTTATCAATAAGATACGTGGAGGTACGCCGATTTTTTATGTTTCGTATGGTTCACGCCGTACACAGAAGGAGGCAGCAGACCTTTGTACCTTGATAAAGAATCGTTTGGGTGGAGATTTTTATATAATATCAAGATAAAAAAGCGATAACCTAATAATGAAATCACAAGACAAGGAGTTGTATAGGTATTATACGCTATCCAATGGTCTGCGTGTTGTTTACAAATATGATGCCTCTGCGGTATCTCATCTTGGGATAACGATAGAGGCAGGTAGTAGAGACGAGAAGCAAAATGAAAATGGTATAGCACATTTCATTGAGCATTGTATATTCAAGGGTACAAAGAAGAGATCTTCATATAGAATATTGTCTCGTATAGATGGAGTTGGAGGAGAACTTAATGCTTATACAACAAAAGAAGAAATAGTTGTGTATGCTACTTTTTTGAATACATATTATGAACGAGCAATAGAGTTATTGAGTGATATCGTTTTTAATAGTCTATTCCCCGAAAAAGAAATAGAAAAAGAAAAATCGGTAGTAATAGATGAAATAAATTCATACGAAGATAGTCCCGCAGAATTAATTTATGATGATTTCGAGTCGTTAGTCTTTGGTAAGACAGGTTTAGGTCGTATGATATTAGGTGCAGAAAAGGGAGTGAAATCTTTTTCTTCTCAAATGATAAAAGACTTTATCTTGCGTAATTGGTTTACTAATAGAATGGTTATATCTACTGTTGGTAATATTAGTTTTGATAAGTTTATAAGATTAATAGAAAAATATTTTTCTTCTATACCGCAAAAGATAACACAAAAAAAACGCCACACAATATATAAATATATTCCCCAGAATATAGAAAAGAAACGAGACACTTATCAAGCACATATTATGATTGGTAATATTTGCTATTCGTATCGTAATCCTAAAAGGGTAGCATTTACTTTGTTGAATAACATATTAGGATCTTCTGCAATGAATTCTATGTTGAATATGCACATTAGGGAGAAATATGGTAATACTTACGTAATAGAATCTTCTTATACGGCATACGAAGATAGCGGTATATTTCAAATTTATGCAGGTTGCGAAAATCATTTTGTGGATAAGATAATTCCTTTGATTATAAAGGAGATGGAATATTTTTGTAATAGACGTCTTACGCAATCTTTCCTAACTCGTGGCAAGAATCAATTAAAAGGTCAGTTGGCTATTCAATACGATAGCAATCAAAACGAAATGTTGTCCATTGGTAAGGCATATTTGAATTATGGTAAGGTATCTTCTTTGGAGGAGAACTTCAAAGATATTGATAGTATTACGGCAGATAATATTCTTAGTGTTGCTAATGAGATTTTTGTTAAAGAAAAATTGTCTTCTATTATATATAAGTAAAAAGAATAAACAAATAAAAATAGAGAAGAGAATAATAAAAAAGAAGAAAACATTAAAAAAATAAAGATTGAATATTGTCAGCATGGAATTTTTTTGTAATTTTGGCAGACTATTTCAAATAAAAATTTAATAAAGATGAAGGATTTTAATATAAAAGGGACAGGAGTTGCTCTTGTTACTCCATTTGATAAGCAAGGCAATATAGATTTTATTAGTTTCGGCAAACTTATTAACTATGTTATAGAAGGTGGGGTTGATTATTTAGTTTGTTTGGGTACAACGAGCGAATATCCGACTCTAACCGAAAAAGAATTGTGCGCTATTACACAATTTACAATAGAAACTACTGATAATCGTGTGCCAATCGTATTAGGAGTCGGAGGAAATAACACAAGAGAATTAGTAAATAACATTACTAAATTAGATTATCACGGAATATCCGCTGTATTGTCCGTAACACCTTATTATAATAAGCCATCGCAAAAGGGATTATTTGAACATTTTACTTCAGTAGCAGAATCTTGTTCCAAACCTTTGATAATATATAATGTACCAGGTAGAACAGGGGCAAATTTATCTGCAGAAACTACATTAAAGTTAGCAGAAGAATGCCCTAATATAGTTGGTATCAAAGAGGCAAGTGGTAATATGGCACAATGTATGGAAATCTTAAGACGCAAACCAAAGAATTTTGAATTGATAAGTGGAGAAGATGCCCTTGCCTTACCTCTTATTGCAATGGGAGCAAAAGGCGTTATATCTGTAACTGCTAATATCAAACCTCAATTAGTTACCGAGATGGTAAATTTAGCTTTGAAGGATTCGTGTAGAAAAGCTACTATTTTGCATAATAAACTCTTACCTTTGACGAATGCTATTTTTGAAGAAGGTAATCCAAATGGAGCAAAGGCAGCGTTGGAGATTTTGGGTATTTGTCATAATTATGTGAGATTACCTTTATACAAAGTTTCCAAAGTGCTATACAATAAGATACAATTAATATTAAAGGAGATAAATTAACATAAAAACATAAAAGTTATGGTAAACTATAAAGATTTAGGTCTTGTTAATTCAAGAGAATTATTCAAAAAAGCAATGGCAGGTGGTTATGCTATACCAGCTTTCAATTTCAACAATATGGAACAAATGCAGGCTATAATACAAGCGTGTGTTGAAGCAAAGAGTCCTGTTATTTTGCAAGTATCATCAGGTGCAAGAAAGTACGCTAATCAAACTCTTTTGAGATATATGGCACAGGGTGCAGTAGAATACGCAAAGGAATTAGGATATGCAATACCTATTGTTTTGCATTTAGATCATGGCGATACTTTCGAGTTGTGTAAATCTTGTATTGAGTATGGTTTTTCTTCTGTTATGATAGATGGTTCTTCTCATCCTTATAATGAAAATATAGAATTGACACGTAAAGTTGTTGATTACGCACATAAGTATGATGTAACCGTAGAAGGAGAATTAGGTGTTTTAGCAGGAATAGAAGATGACGTGAAAGCAGCAGAGCATGTATATACTCGTCCAGAGGACGTGGAAGATTTTGTTAGCAAGACGGGAGTTGATTCGTTGGCTATCTCAATTGGAACCTCTCATGGTGCTAATAAATTCAAACCGGAACAGTGTACACGCAATCAAGATGGTATCTTGGTACCTCCTCCTTTGAGATTTGATATTTTGGAAGAGATAGAAAAACGCATACCTGGTTTCCCAATTGTTTTGCATGGCTCTTCCTCTGTACCACAAGACTTAGTAACGAGTATAAATGAGCACGGAGGCAAACTAAAAGACGCCATAGGTATACCAGAAGAGCAATTACGCAAAGCAAGCAAGAGTGCGGTTTGTAAGATTAATATAGACTCCGATGGACGTTTAGCAATGACGGCAGCAGTTAGAGAAGAATTAGAAGCACATCCAGAAGTTTTTGACCCACGTAAATATTTAGGTCCTGCAAGAGATAGACTTAAACAATTATATATTCATAAATGCTTCGATGTATTAGGTTCTGCAAATAGAGCATAAGAAACAAAGAGTAGAGGAATATATTTCTTTATAAAACTACTAACTACCGAAAAGAAGGGGAGAGAATTTCTTTCTTTTTCGGTAGTTTCTTTTTTGATACAGTACCTGTATTTTTTATGGAGTTGTTTGTTTCTTAATTTACCATTTTTCTTAATGCGAACAGAATCGCAAAATTTGCATTTTTTTGAGAACTTTTTCTAGAATCTCTTTGCTTAAAATTTTACGATAGGAAAAATAGAACATTTTGAAGAAATAGAAATTCTAATGG
>CAVGDP010000046.1:0-592 GCA_963627985.1 uncultured Eubacteriales bacterium | reverse complement strand
TTGAATAACATTAATAACTATTTGAATAACATTAATAACTATTTGAATAAAATCAATAACTATTAGAATAAAATCAATAACTATTTGAATAACATTAATAACTATTTGAATAACATTAATAACTATTCAGATAAAATCAATAACTATTTGAATAACATTAATAACTATTTGAATAACATTAATAACTATTCAGATAAAATCAATAACTATTTGAATAACATTAATAACTATTTGAATAACATTAATAACTATTCAGATAAAATCAATAACTATTTGAATAACATTAATAACTATTTGAATAACATTAATAACTATTCAGATAAAATCAATAACTATTTGAATAACATTAATAACTATTTGAATAACATTAATAACTATTTGAATAACATTAATAACTATTTGAATAACATTAATAACTATTTGAATAACATTAATAACTATTTGAATAACATTAATAACTATTTGAATAACATTAATAACTATTTGAATAACATTAATAACTATTTGAATAACATTAATAACTATTTGAATAACATTAATAACTATTTGAATAACATTAATAACTATTTGAATAACATTAATAACTATTTGA
>CAVGDP010000045.1:0-4084 GCA_963627985.1 uncultured Eubacteriales bacterium | reverse complement strand
ATATTTTTCACTGCGTGAAATATTGTTTAAAATTTTACGATAAGGAAAATAGAATATTTTAAATAAATAGAAATTCGAATAGTATCGCATATTATCAAAATAAAATCAATAACTATCCAAATAACATTAATAACTATCCAAATAAAATCAATAACTATTCGAATAACATTAATAACTATCCAAATAAAATCAATAACTATTTTGATGATTTCAGCACTCTCTTTAACTATTACATAATCAAATTATTACAAAGGCAAAAAATTGCCCATTTTTACTCAAAATATACCTCTCAAAAATAACCATATAGGAAAAATAGAACATTTTAGGGCATGGAAATATAATACCATTTTTGTATCCTTACACCAAATTATATTATGCAATTATATCTATTCTAAACGATTAATATTCTGTAAGATATATTTATTAAATTTCTCGCTTTGTTACTTTATTTCTATCCAACGCCAATAATAATTCTTATCCCTCTACACAAAAAAGTAATGAGCAATTACACTTTTCGCTCCCAAAACGATAAGAATCATACCACCTAAGACTAACGCAAAACGAGGTTTGATAAAATAGACTTTTTCTCCGCTTTTCCAGCCGATAAGGGACATAACGAAAGTAACAAGAGTGATAACAAGGCAGGTAACTATCTGTTGCGTAAGAGTATGCGTCATAGTAAAACCAACACCTGTAAAGAAAGCGTCTATACTTGTTGCAATACTCAAAAGAATGATAACTTTTAGTTTTGATACATCAAAAGTTTTTGTCTTAATGGAAAAACTTCTCCCCTCCATAATCATTTTCAACCCAATAACTGCTAATAATGAGAACGCAATCCAATGTCCTATAAAACTAATTGCCGACTTGAATATATCACCTAATAGACTTCCTAACAACGGCATAAGACCTTGAAACAATCCAAATAAGAATGCCATCAAAATTGCTCGTCTTAATTTGAGCGTCTTTTGCAATCCGCACGTTATACTCACCGTAAAACAATCCATCGATAGTGCTAATCCTAACAAAAAGGCTTCTATGAAAAATCCTATGCTAAACATTATAAATTTGTTTTGTTATTGTTATAAAATCTTGTGTACTAATTTGTTCAGGGCGTAGAGTTAAGAATTTTTCGTCTATTTTTCTTAAATCAACTTGCAAAGGTTTTAGACTCTGTCTTAACATTTTTCTTCTTTGATTAAATGCCATTTTGACAACTCTAACAAAATCTTCTTGCTTTACTCCTAAATCTGTTATATTATTGCGTTTCAATCTAATAACTGCACTTGTTACCTTTGGAGGTGGCGAAAAAACTTGATTAGATACTGTAAATAAATATTCTATATCGTAGAAAGCTGACAGCAAAACAGACAATATTCCATACGATTTACTTCCGCTTTTGCAGGCTACACGCATGGCGACTTCCTGTTGAAACATACCCACAACCTCTTGTACAATCTCTTTATTTTCAAATACTTTGAATAGAATAAGATTAGAAATATTATAAGGAAAATTACCAATCAAAGAAAATTTTTCTCCATTAAACATCTCTTGTAATGATATTTTTAAGAAATCTCCTTCAATTAGCTTACCCTTAATACCTTCTAAATTTTCAATCAAATAACTTACACTCTCCTTATCTATTTCTATAACTTTGAAGTCTTTAACGGTATTAATCAAATATTTAGTCAACACACCCATACCTGCACCTACTTCCAATACTTTTGATTTCTCTTCCAAAGCATTAACTATATTTTGGGCGATAGTTTCGTCTGTTAAGAAATGTTGTCCTAAAAATTTCTTTGCTCGTACTTCCCTTGTCATATTATCTTAGAAATTAACTCTTTAATGAAATATTAATATATTGTCTTCTCTTGTGCAGATGAAGACTTAACATAAGTTTTTTCCAATAATACGAGGTATTCCTTTTTTGTTTTATCAAAGGAGAATGTTGCCAAATAGTCATATTGCGATAGAAGAAATAAATATTTCGCAAAGGGTTATCGCAATTTTCTTTCCACGGTTTGTCGCAAGTATAATGCACAATAACAGGATCTTTCAACGATTCAGACAAATCATCTGCGTATTTTTTCTCCTCTATTTTCTTTGTTTTGTACATAAATCCGTTTTGGAAATTATATCTCATAGAGAGAATTTTTCTTTGCTCGTGAAGAACGTAATTTAGTACATCTTGGTCGTGCTGAATTATCTTATCAGGATGTTCAGATATGAAATCCAAACACTTTTTTGTTATCTTATTTTCTCTCCAAAAGGCTAAATTTAAGACAAGTACGCCAGCATTAAAATATCCCCATCGTTTGTCGTAATCTAATCTTTGATATTTTTCTTCTTTCTGCTCATCCATATCGCAAACCGCCGCAATAGGACAATTATCTATAGGAAAATTCCAAAGAGTTATTAAATTCTTTCTTACAATAATATCACTATCCAAATATATAACCTTCTCAATTGCAGGAGATAAGATATCCGCCAGGAATAATCTATAATAAGTAACTTTTGTTATAGTAGCATGATTTTTTGTATTAGGATAATTGTCCATAATGGAATTATCAACCAAATAGAAATCCATTTTTTTACAATCATAACCCAAGATAATATCCCCAAGTACGCCCTTATCTTGCTCATTTATAGAGTTATCAGTTAGAATATGAAAATTAACTGCCTCTTCTTTGCTATTCTCACAAATAGATTTGATAAGTACCCCACAAGGTTCCAAAACATTCTTGTCAATACACAAAGCAATTTCCATAACTATAACTAAATTAAGCTGTTATTAGATTTATTAGATTGATATTTTATAGTTAATCTCCTTTTTTACCTCATCCAAAGTCATTTTTTTGTCCAAATTCATATAAACTCTTTTATGATCCGAACGACGTTTCTCTATAGGAGGAAATTGCATATAATCACCATAGAACAGAGTGAGATAAGTTTGATAATCCTTAGGAATTTTAATCTTAATATCCTCAAAATCCATATAAATAGGGTCCTCAAACCATTCTTTTTTGAATACCAAACCCTTTGATTGCGTAACACATATACATTTATTGCCTGTGTAAGAAGAATATTCGTCTTGGAAGTGTTTGAATCGGTTCAGATATTTTTCTGGTACGTTTTTACAGAATTTTTTTTGCAAATGAATTTTTACTCTATTAGGATGAATATGTTTTATATCGTAAAGCAACTTCTTTTTTGTAAAAGGATGAATAGCAATTTGATAACGGCGAAAAAGTCTCATACTCTTTGCTTGCATTCTTTTTAGTTTTGCATTGCTCAAATCAAAACAATCCATCGGGTAAATATCAACGTAAATACCTGTTACGTAAGGAAATCTCTCCTCTTCCCAAATAGTTGTGTTGTTGTCTATCATTTTGGCAAAGGGTAGGTAATATCCTAATTGGTTAATAGACTGTATATCATAGCCTTGTAATTGCAATTCATCTCTCATTGTGAGTAATTGTTCATATTCTTTTCTCGGCAAATAGATATCTATATCATCGTCCCAAGGAATAAATCCTTTGTGTCTTACCGCCCCTAAAACCGTTCCACAAGCAGCAACATAGTGAAAATTATGCTCTTCTAAAAACTTGATAGTGAATTTGAAAACTCTTAAAAGCCTATCTTTTATGACCTCTAACGAAATTTCTTCCATTTTATAATCTTGCAAAGTGTTAAACATACAAAAAACGTTTGCAAAGATACGATTTATTTTCTTATTTTACGTAAAATAGTGTATAGAATTATCAAAAAAGACTATTTTAGGAAGTTTTGAATCAAAAATTTTCTTAAAAAATTAGATTTTGAGCAAGAAAAAGAGATTTTAGGAAAGAAATCCCCCAAAAAATTTCAAATATCGGTGAATTAAGGTCCATAATTATGAAAAATAAGTAATTAGTAGGCAAAATAAATCTTTTTTTCTATAAAATCTGCATTAATATTAGTTAATAATTGCTAAAAAAAGTTAAAATAAAATCAATACTTATCAAAATAAAATCAATACTTATCAAAATAAAATCAATAACTATTCAAATAAAATCAATAGTTATTAAAATAAATATAGTAC
>CAVGDP010000044.1:0-5239 GCA_963627985.1 uncultured Eubacteriales bacterium | reverse complement strand
AAGTTATTTGAATAGTTATTGAAGTTATTTGAATAGTTATTGAAGTTATTTGAACGAAATGCGATACTATTCGAATTTCTACTTATTTAAAATGTTCTATTTTTCCTATCGTGAAATTTTAAGCAATATTTCACGGAGTGAAAAATGGTAGAAAAATCATACTAAAACGAGTGCTTAAAGTTTTTTAGAAAAAGGTGGCGTGGAATACTATTACTTTTGGAAAATTTACTGAAAATAAATTTATACTATCTAAATAGGTATATTTTAGCGGACACTAATAATAAACAAATACTTTTTATCTGCAAATTTTATCGCTAATACAAAAAATATTTATAATTTTGCACCCATAATTAAAAAGAAAAAATAATATGTTCAAGACAAAAAGAAATTTATTTTTACTACTTGCAACATTAGTGTTTACTCCTACATTAAAAGCACAAGTAGATGATTTGGCAAGAAAAGAACAAAGACGCAGTATGCTTGAAATTAATAAGCAGATGACTACAGACCAAATCAACGATTATTACAGCAAGATGATGAAAAGAAAACCTACAGCAATCAATCCTGCTGATTTACCTACAAAAGAGTATTCCCTTAAAGAGAATGCACAAAAAAACACCTCCACTAAATCACTTTCCGTACCAGAGGATATGATCTTCCCTATTGAAAGCGATGAAGTTCAAGCAATACTTATAGAATGGCCATATATTACTAAACAAACCGGCACAGATACATACGCCGAAGCAGTGTTTGATGGTTGGGGATTGATATATAATATGTTTGGTGGCTATACTGTTGTTCAGACTACAAGTACGCCAGATGTTTCTGCTAATAGTACGGGAGCAAAACTCCACGCTAAACTAACTAATGCTATTCAAAAACATGCTCAAGTTTGGATTGATGTCTGGTATCCAGAGGATACTACTACTATAAAGGAATATATGCAAGAGATGAATATGCCTTTAACTAATTATAGATTCTTTATTCATCCGGGTAATTCTTTTTGGGCAAGAGATTGGGGTCCTGTTGCATTCTATTATGGCGATGATGATAAGATTGCTTTTATGGACTTTGAATATTACGGTGGAAGACCTATGGACGACCAATTACCTATACAAATTGCCAACGATTTAGGTTGGGATTGCTATACTAATACAATTGAGTATGAAGGTGGTAATATTCTTGTAGATGGTTTGGGTTCTTTGTTTACAACTTCTGCTCTTTATAACACAAATCAAGATAATTATGGTTTGTATTATTTAGATTCTACTTCTTCCTCTACTGTTAAACTCGGTGTATATAGCAAAACTCCTCTAACAGAACAACAAATTCAAGATTCTGTTAAACATCTTATGAACTTAACTAATATGGTTGTTGTGCCTGCACTTGATTACGATGGCGGAACAGGGCATATTGATTTGTATGCAGATATGTGGGAAGAGACAGGTTTCGTTGCAGCAAAATACCCAGAGAAACTTTCCTCCTGGACAGATGCTCAAAGAGTAGAGACTAATATTGATACTTTCACCTCTCAAACTAATTATTTTGGTAATAAGTACGATGTCGTAAGAGTTCCTTTACCAAAGAAAAATAATGGTAAGTGGTATTCTTCTGGTGTTGAATACAACAATTATACTCGTTGTTGGGCTAATCATACGTTTGTAAATGACGCCATTATTCAACCTGTTTTCTATGATACTACTTTGGCAGATAAACAAAAAGGAGATGTAGAAAGTAACAAACAAGCTTTAGCCGTTATGAAAAAATGTTATCCTGGTTATACCTTTGAAGAAATAGACGTTCGTAGTTATGACGGTTATGGTGGAGCAATACATTGTATTACAAAACAAATCCCTGCCGATAATCCTGTAAGAATTTATCATCAACCTGCTCGTTGGTACAATACTTCTACTAATGGTTCAACTTATAAGATAGAAGTTCTTTCTCAAAATAAAAGCGGGATCAATAATGTAAAAGTTTATTACAAGAATATCAATGAAACAAACTTCTCGGAGTTGATACTAACCTCTGAAGGTAATAATTTATACAAAGGGGAAATCTCTTTACCTTCCACTTCTGTGGATACTTTAGTTTATTATATCTCTTCAACGTCTAATAATGGCAAGACTATTACCAAACCTATGACTGTTGCTAATGGCGGTTATTATGTTATGCCGTACGGTAGTGAAGTTACTACATATAATAATGATTTCGCTTACGATTCTACTCTAACAGTCGGCTTAAACAATATAACCAAAGAGAATTTGGATGCAATCTCGGAGATTTATCCTAATCCTGCTACGGATAACGCAAGTATAACGCTTAATAATAACGCCGATTTGTATTATCGTATCGTCAATCTAAAAGGTCAAGTAAAACAAAGTGGTAAGATAAACAAGAGTACCTCTACTTATACCTTTGATACTTCTCTTTTGAAGGCTGGTAATTATTGGGTAATCCTTACCGATGGCAATTTATCTACAAGTAGAAGTTTGGTTATCGGCAAATAGATTAATAAGATTAGATACTAATAAAATAATTCTTAACTTTATCGTCATACTTTCTTTTCTTATTTCCAAGAAAAGTATGGCGATAATTTTTATCCCTCATTTCCTTTCTTTGCCTTTTCTTTTGCAATAAATATTCTTAATTGTTCGTTTTAATCTCACACGTAACCAAAATATAGACAAACAATGAAAAAATTTTTTCTTATAGATGCTTTTGCTCTTATATATCGTTCTTTTTATGCGTTGAACAAAAATCCACGTATTAATTCTAATGGTCTGAATACTTCGGCTATTCTCGGTTTTGCGAATAGTTTATTAGATATTATTAGCAAATACCACCCGGATCTAATGGCTATTGCCTTTGAGAGTAAGAGCCCTTCGTTTCGCAAACAAGAATACGACCTCTACAAAGCCAACCGTGAAGCCATGCCCGAGGAATTACGCCAAAGTATCCCTTATATAGAGCGACTTATTGAGAGTATGAATATAAAACAAGTCTCTTGCGAGGGTTATGAAGCGGACGATGTGATAGGTACTTTGGCAAAAAAGGCCAAGAATGAAGGTTTCGCCGTCTATATGGTTACCCCTGACAAAGATTATGCACAAATAGTAGAAGACAATATCTATATTTTACGCCTTGCAACTGCCTTTTCCAAGGAGAAAATACTATCAAAAGACGATATTTTAGAGAAATACGAAATAAGAAATACCAAACAAATCATCGATTTATTAGGTCTTTGGGGCGATAGTGCCGATAATATTCCAGGAGTTAAAGGTATAGGAGAAAAAAAAGCCAAGATGCTATTGCAACAGTTTGATAGTATAGAGGATATCCTTGCCCATAGCGACAAAATAGAGAATAACAGCGTACGCAAAGCAATAGAAGAGAACAAAAATGTTGCCTTGTTATCCAAAGAACTTGCAACCATTCGTTTAGATGCCCCAATAGAATTCTCCGAGGACGACTTCCAAATGAAAACCCCCAACTTTGCTACTTGTAAATCTCTTTTCGATGAATTAGAATTTAGAAAATACGCCCAAAGATTTAATAAAGTATTTGAGAATACAAACTCTCCCATAAATACAGATACAAACTCCACAGATACAAACTCATCGCAAATAGATTTATTCTCTTTTGCCCAAGATAATCCTTCTACTCCGCCAACCAAAGCGACCATTATAGACAAAACTTCCCCTTATTACCCAATTGTTTTGGCACAATACCTAATAGATAACGAAAAAAGAATAGACAACGACTACATAATCGCTAACGCAACCGAGTTAAAAGAGAAATATCTCCACCAATTAAAAACAGATGGTTTGGAAAAACTTTATTACGATGTGGAGTTGCCACTCAAAGACGTCCTTTTGGATATGGAACACGAAGGAGTACGATTTGATATCAATGCTATAAAGGATTTTTCCGCCTCTTTGCAAAAAGAAAAAGACGCCTTACAGGAATCTATTTTTGATTTGGCAGGTGAATCGTTCAATATTTCTTCTCCAAAACAATTAGGTGAAATACTTTTCTCCAAATTAAATATTCAAGGAGACAACACCACCAAGAAAACTCATACCAAACAATTCTCTACCGCCGAAAATGTCCTTACAAAACTTAAAGACAAACACCCTATTGTAGAAAAGATATTGCAATTTAGAGAGATTGCCAAACTCAAAAGCACTTATGTTGATGCCTTACCGCAATTAGTAAACACAGAAACTGGTAGAATCCACACGACCTTTAATCAAACCGTAACCGCTACTGGTCGTCTATCATCGAGCAATCCTAATCTGCAAAATATTCCTATTCGTACCGAAAGAGGTAAAGAGATTCGCAAAGCCTTTGTTGCTTCTGACAAAAACCATGTTTTATTAAGTGCCGACTATTCGCAAATAGAATTACGAATTATTGCTTCTTTGAGTGGGGACGAACATCTTTGTAGCGAATTTGCTTTGGGACATGATATTCATCGTTCCACTGCTGCCAAGATATATAATATTCCACAGGAAGAAGTTACAAAACAAATGCGTAGTGCAGCCAAGAGCGTGAATTTTGGTATTATTTATGGTATTAGTGCTTTTGGTTTATCGCAGGGTTTGGGTATAAGCAGAAGCGAGGCCCAACAACTAATTGCACAATACTTTGCATCTTTTCCTAAAGTCGCACAATTTATCAAAGACAAGATACAATTTGCCAAAGATAACGGTTACGCCAAAACTCTTATGGGCAGACGTAGATATTTGACAAATATCAATTCAGCTAATCAGACTTTGCGTAGTTTCGATGAGCGTAACGCCGTAAATATGACCATACAAGGCACGGGGGCGGATATGATCAAAATTGCGATGATAAAGATGTTTAACAACTTAAAGGAGCAACAAATGAAAAGCAAAATGATTCTTCAAATACACGATGAGTTGATTTTTGATGTTCCTAAGAGTGAATTGGAGACAATGAAGGTTTTGGTTAAACAGACAATGGAAAACGCTTTGCCATTAAAGGATGTTCCCGTGCTTGTTGAGATGGGTTGGGGAGATAATTGGTTAGAAATTCATTAAAAAAAAGACTAATAAGAAATATTGGTGTCCGCTAAAATATATTTATTTAGATATAACTAATTTATTTTCAGTGAAATTTTCAAATAGAATAATATTCCAAGCCCCCCTTTTTCTAAAAAAACGTTAAGTAGTCGTTAAATTATAAATTTTCTAATATTTTTCACTGCGTGAAA
>CAVGDP010000043.1:0-7565 GCA_963627985.1 uncultured Eubacteriales bacterium | reverse complement strand
GCAAAGAGGATATATTCGGAATGGAACACGCTACAAGGATAAACAACTTAATAGAAGAGATAATAGAAAAAACTAATTGGAGCAGGGACGAAGTTATTCATTTACTTATTGCCAAAGCAATGCCAGGTAGAACGGCAAAGATGATAGCAGAGCGATACAGTAGATTGAAAACAAAGAAACAATTAGCGGGGGAAGAGGCAACGTTTGTTTCGCAGTTTGAGGCGTTACTGACGAGTGTAACACAAGAGGAGATAGACGATAAATTGAAAGAGTTGGGTATTGATTTGGACGAAGTATTTCCGAGTGGTCAGAAGCAATCACAAGTAGAAAAGGGCGAGCTTATTAAACAGACGGTATTATTGATAGCAGGAGAGAAATATAGAGATGGGTATTCTTATAAGACGGACACTATCGCCGATTTGCAAGGATACAGAGGCGAAGAAGATACAGAGGGACAAGTACAGGGATGGAACGGAGAACACGACTTGTATAAATCTCCGTTGTATCAAAGATTTTGGGGTGAAGACGAACGCACGCTCCATACTCCGCAGGAGTTAATAGAGAACGCCAAAGCAGAGATAGGCGAAGATTTATACGACAGTCTAACAAAAGAAATAAAGAGTGCCGTAGATGAAGTTAAGAATACTGCACTACAATATAATATCATAACAAAGACGGAATATAATTCTTATCTATTGAACGATGAGAGTTGGCTACCTATGAGAGGTTGGGGTAAGGGTATTTATAGCGTTTTTGGAGAAGACACTTCAAGGCAAAACATAAACAAGAGAGCGAGGGGGCGAAAAACACTTGCCGATAATCCTTTGCAATATCTCTATGCAGAATATTCTACCATAGTAAGACAAGGAGTGTATAACAACGCAAAGAAAATATTTATAGACTTCTTGTATAAGAATAGCGACTTGTTAGCAGAGAATGAGATGACGGCATCCACTACTAAATATAAATGGATACCAAAAGACAAGGATAAATACAAGCCCTTAATAGAGCAAACAAAGAAATATCTCCCTGACGAAGAACAAACGGCGGAGTATGTTATTACTTCTGTGCGACCAGATATAAACGAAGTAGCGTTAGATAGCGATGGCACGGTTAATATTATAGCGGGTATCTTAACTAATGACGAGTTGGATGAGAATAAACTATTATTCTTTGACACGCTTAATATCTTTGATGGTCAATATGAGAGGGCATACACACGAGGACGCAAAGGGTTGAATAATTATATCTTTATTTATAAGGACGCAAGGGGTGTAGAATACAAAGTTGCTTTGAATGATAAGAAACTTGTAAAGGTTTTGAATACTCCTAATTTGAGCAGTCCATTATTCTCAAAAAATGCCTACTTAATATTTAGCAAAGTTACGAGGTTGATGTCTTCTTTGATGACAAGTAAGAATATCGGTTTTATGATTAGGAATTTGGAAAGGGACTATCAAACTGCTATGTTTACCGAAGTGCCAGGTATGGAGAATTACAGAAAGAACTATAATAAACATATACACGAGGACTTGAATATGTTAGCCCAAATCATCCTTACTCCAAACAAGACACAAAGGAAGATAATGGAGGACAGTCTAACCGGTGAGCAAAAACATACTTACGAGATGTATAAGCAATGGTTGGAGAGTGGAGGAGCAACAGGTATGATTTATAATTTTGGTACGGTATCTAAAACATTAGAGAGTTATGCGAAGTTATCTCAAGGCGATATACTCTTTGATTTGATTAAGATGCCAAACAGTAGAACGGATAAATTAATGGGTGTAGTAAAGAATATTGCATCGTTGAAATACATGGAATTATTATCCGAAGTGGGCGAGAATCTTATTCGTTTTGCTTCTTATAGAGCGTTTTTGGACGAGGGTATGAATGAGAAAGAGGCGGCTTATCAGAGTAGAGAGAGTACTGTTAACTTCACCCGTTGGGGTATTGGTGGCAAATTCTTAAATGGTTTCTATCCTTTCTTTTCGGCAACTATCAACGCATTGTATAGGACGGGGCGTTTAATGGTACATAATCCAAAGGGTTATTTATTGCAGTCTTCTATATATATTGGTGTAGGATTGTTGCAAGGTTTGTTAATGTCTATGATTGGAGGAGGAGACGGAGAGGACAACAAGAAAGATTTATTGATGGCTATATTAGGAGGTGCTACTGGCGGTTTATTAGGGTCGGCAGTTGGCGGACTTTTGGGAGGTCGTAGCGGTGCAGTAGTCGGTGGAGTTGGCGGTTTAGTTGGCGGAGCGATTAAACAAGAAGTAAGTAAATATTCACCTTACGAACATGTTAGCGACTATCTAAAACAACGCAACTTCTATCTACCAATACGGGGACTGTCTAATGTTTATGTGAGCATACCACAAGAGCAAGTACCAGCATACGCATTAGGTTTATTATCTTCGCAAGTAGCATTAGGGCAAAAGACAAGCACGCAAGCAACGTATCAAATGGTGCAGACGATGGTTGCTTTGCTACCTGAGAGTGGCGCAAATATCATAAACGGGTTTATAGAATATAATGGTGCAGAAGATAAGATACAATCAACAGGTGTAGATAGTCGCCGAGATATTACTTATAGTCTATTGCCGAACGCCGTACAAGTCTTTACGGATTTGGACAGAAACAGAAACTTTATGGACTACAATATCATCTACCCAGATAGTAAGAATGAAGACTATCACAAGACAAGGGCAAGTCGTACGAGAGGGGATGCGAGAACGTATTGGTGGAGCCGTACCATAGCTAAAGCGTATAATAAGATGATGAATAGCAGTCTGCGAGGAGTTAGCGAAGATGAATACAAACGACAAATAGAGACAAAGGGCGGTGTTGTGATAACGGGTGAGAAACTGATAACTATTGCACCCGAAGACGTTCAATATATCTTTGCGGGATTATTACCGATGTATAGTAACCTAGTAACAAGTACGGAAGACTTTGTGAAAGGAACAAAAAAAGTATCTGTCTCTAATCTACCTATTATCAACAATGCCATAGCGAGCAAAGAAAACAAAGAACGAGACTTTTGGCAAGCGTATAGTGTGGGCGAGCAATTAGAAGATAAATACAAGTTAGTAAAAAAGAATATCGGCAAATATTCAGATAAGGAGAGAAAACAATTGCAACAAGATCCTTATTGGAAGATGTTTATTGCGTACGATAATGAAAGGTCGCTTATATTGAGCAAGAGAAAAGAAGTCAAAACACAGATAGATGCGATAGAAAAATCAAAGATTTTGTCTAATAGTCAAAAAGAAGAGTTGATAGGAAAGAAATATGACAAGATCAATCATCTTTGGGACGGTTGGATAAAGGAGTTTAATATTAAATCATTAAAACACATAACAAAAAAATAAAAACAGATGAATAGTATATCTAATTTGAACGAACAAGCAAAAGGCGAGTTACAGAAGAACATAAAAATCCTTTGGAGAGCCAAAGACTATTGGGACGCTTTGGATAAAGTACGCCGAGAGGGGATGATTAATCGGCAGATGCTCCAAAATATTCAATGGACGGCGGAGGAGTTGCAAGCATTAGAAAGAGAGAACAGGGAGCCGATAACTCATAATATAATAATGCAAATGGTTAATAACCTTAAAGGACAATTTCTTTCCACGAAAGGACAGCCGGTAGCAGTAGCAAGAAAACAAGACAGCGCCCTACAAGGAAAGATGATGTCTTTGGGATTAGAACACGCAATGGAGGTAAATGATGACACAGAAAAAGATTTGAATAACTTTGTCAATCTACTAACATACGCTTTTGCAGTATCAAGGACAGATTTCGGTTATATAAGCGAAAGAGACAAAGCGGATGCTATAATAGAAAATGTTAATTTCAATCTAATGTTCTTTACTCCTATATTAGATGACGGCAATATCAATAAAATAGATATGATAGGGCAGATTTGCGAGGATACCATAGACGGCATAATTATCAACTTTGCACACACCAAAGCAGAGGCGGACAAGATAAAAGAGATTTATAACTATCAAAAAGACGATAGAAAATTAGATAGGTACTATTCGCATATAGATAAGATGTTCGGAGTAACTAATGAACAAAACGATAGCAGATTTCAGAATATGGATTTCTTTTATTCTGACCAGGAGGAGCGTTGCCGTTATTATGAGATATGGACAAAAGAAAGACGTTTTATTGTTAGATACCACGACACACTAACGGGCGAGATAGGAGTAAGCGAAAAGACTTTATCCGAGATAGAGGGTATAAACGCACAGAGAATAGAGCAATGTATCGGTGCAGGTATTGACCCACAACAAGCCAAGTTGATATACGCCAAAGAGAGATACGAATGGATATGGAGAGTAAGATTTCTAACTCCGAGCGGTTATTGTCTTTTGGAGAAAGATAGCCCGTTTGCTCATCAAGGACACCCTTATACTGTTTGCACGTATCAATGTGTGGATGGTAAGATACACGCCCTTTTGTCTGATATAGTACCGTTGCAACGAATATTGAATAAGTTATGGATGATAATAATATTCCAAATCGGACACGCTGCCAAAGGTCTATTAGTATATGACAAAAAACTATTACAGAACAGCGGAGTAAGTGAAGAAGACTTTCGTTATGCGTGGTCTACTTTTGACCAAGCATTAGGATTGAATGTGCCGAGCGATAAGAAACTTTCGGATTTGGTCTATCAATTCTATTCACAGACAAGTATTACACCGGTAATGGGACTATTCCAACAATTGACGCAAGAAATACAAACTATTATGGGTGTAAATATGGCAATACAAGGACAATCGCCCTCTTCTTCCACGCCTGCAAGTAGGTATGCACAAGAAACAGAGAATAGTATGCTTAACTCCAGACCGTTATTAGATTGTTTTGCTAATTATAGGAAAAAGAAATATAACAAAGTCGCTAAACTACTAAAACAATATTACGATCAAGAAGATTGGATGTTGGTTGCAGGAAGAGAGAACATACAATACAAAGAGGATGTGAATGATTTAGATTATGATATCACTATAACACAAGAGATAACTACATCGAATTATTCTATAACGGAGGATGATAAATTATTCAATATGACACTTCAAGGAATGATTGATCCGCAAATGTATTTTGAATTATCGCACGCAGGATATTCAAAACAAGCGTTAGAGTTGATAAAACAACGCCAAACGGAACAGCAACAACAGATGCAAGCGATGATGTTACAACAAGCCTCACAACAAGGACAAGTACCCACGGCGAGCGAACAAAATCAACAACCATCCGAACAAAATCAAATACCGTTAGAGCAAAATCAAATACCATCCGAACAACAACAATGGACAGCAGAGGATGAAATGGCGTTGCAACAACTACTTAATCAACAAAACTATTAAAATACCGCAAACATTATGAAAGAGACTACAATAAAGATATTAGCGGGCGTGTGTGTTTTGATGGCGTTTGCGTTCGTTATAGTGTTTTCTGAAATGGGGCATTATAGAAGCGAGGCGGAGCGTTTGAGTAACAACCAAACGGCGTTAAGAAAAGATTTGCAGGCGTACAGATTGAAAGATAGTAGTTCGGTTGCAGAGATAGAGACTTTGCAGATGACTAAAAAAGAGTTCAAAACTTTGTGCGAAAGACAACAAAAAGAGATAACCGACCTAAATATTAAGTTGAGGTATTTGCAAAGTATCTCAACGGCTGACTTGTCGCACGAATACGTCTTTGATACAATACGATTATATGATAGTGTATTTATTAGTAATGATATAGATACGATTAAGTGCTTTAAGTACGCGGATAACTATATTAATTTAAAGGGGTGCGTGGATAAGGACGCCGTTACAAATCTTAATATCAAATCATACGACACTATTACGACGGTTGTCAGTAAGAAGTATAGAAAGAAGTTTCTATTTTTCAAATGGCGACCATATTACAACGTTACTCTACGTTCCAAAAATCCATACAGTGAGATAAGAACGGCGGAGTATGTAGAGATTAAATAATACAATTTTTTCTTTTTTCATATTTTACCAAAGGGGGAAACATTCCCCCTTATTTTTTATTCTTTACCTAATATATAATTAATGACTTTTCTATTCGCCTCATCTATTTTCTTTTGATTGAAATTAATATAAATATCTGTTACTGAATTACCTCCGTGTCCGAGTGCCGCCGCAATAGTTTCTTTTGGTATGTCTAATTCAGAGGCAAATGTCGCCCAAGTATGACGAGCGTAATAGGATGATAATTGAGGTTCAATAGGAGTAATTATTTGTTTATGATAAACGCCCTGCGTTGAGACTGCACCAAGTTTTTTTAATGTCTTATCAAAGTAATTGATAAAATTGTTTTTGTAGGCAATATCTAATAAGAAGTCGTTGCCTTTGTATTTATTGATTATAGCGAGGGCTTCGGGTTCAACTTTGATTGAATAGAGTTTGTTAGTTTTTGCACGTCGGTATTCAATTCGTCCGTTGCGGATCTCTTTTAGGTTTAGTAGGTCGGTGGCGTTGATACCTATTAAATAGATTATCAATAAAAACAAGTCTCTTGCTTTTGTTTTTTCTTCTGTTTCGGGGCATAATGAAATTAATTGTCTGACTTGTTCAAGTGATAAGGAACGTTTGCGAGTTTGTTCGTGCTTTATTTTGAATTTCCTAAACGGATAACAATTAGAAGATATGATTTCTTCACTTATTGCATAATTGAATACTGCACGGATATTGCGGAAAATGATAGAAATAGTATTTATGGAGATGTTACCACTTCTTAATCTTTGCTCAAAGTCTGTTAGGAACTTTGTATTTATTTCCGAGAAGTGTAGGGTATTCAACTTGTAATAGAGTGCTATCTTTTTGAGCATATATTCGCACGTCTGTTTGGTTTTCTCTTGTTGTTTGGTCGCTATAAATTTTTTTGCTACCTCGTTAAATGTAGGAGTTTTATCTTTAATATCGTATTCAGATATTGCCATTCGGACTTTTCTTTTGATTTCATCCATAGACAAAGTACTTATGGAGTTATCAATTCGCATCCTTAATAAAACATCTTCCATAGTAAAGAGTTTTTTGGTAAGAAGTGCGTTATATACTTCTGCATTGCGAATGTTTATAACTGTATTATTTATTAAGCATCCATCTTTAACATATACGTCCGTGCTAATAATCATACTACCTCTACCGGATATATAATAATAGAGTTTTACCGGATAAGTATTGTCGTTAAGTGGTCTTCTTTTGTCAAGAATCAATTTAATTTTTCCCATAACCTTACGCCCTTTTTCACATTTGCCAAAAATTTGCAAAATTTTTGCAAAGAATTTGCAAAAAAATACAAACAATTTGCGTGTTTTTGCGTTGCTTTTGCAAATGAATTAAGTTTTTTTTATTGATTATTGACTGCCCTTTTATATAAGATTTATAAGTATTAGTGTGATTTGGGGCGATGTATGTAATTGTATTTACGATAAAAGGCTTCATAAATATAGATTTACAAAGCCTTTTCGGTCTGTGATCTAAGAAGGATTCGAACCTTCGACCTACTGCTTAGAAGGCAGTTGC
>CAVGDP010000042.1:0-11069 GCA_963627985.1 uncultured Eubacteriales bacterium | reverse complement strand
CTATTCAAATAACTTCAATAACTATTCAAATAACTTCAATAACTATTCAAATAACATCAATAACTATTCAAATAACATCAATAACTATTCGAATAAAATCAATAACTATTTTGAGAATTTTAGTACTTATTCTAACTATTATATAATCAAACCATTACAAGAGTGTAAATTTTCTCCATTTTTACTAAAAAAATACCCCTAAAAAATACCCTTATAGGAAAAATAGAACATTTTGAAGGATTGAAAAGAGACATAATTTGAGTATTTGGAGATGAGATTAGAATAAAAGAATTATCCGTTTTCTTATTCTAAACTCTTGGCGTTATTATTTAAGCAAAAACAAAAATAACTATCATAATCATGTAATTTATTGCAAATAAGAGAAAATTATTACCAAAAGATAGATTTCTTTTGGCAGAAAGCAGAAAATTTATTACTTTTGCAGGTCCAATAAAAGGAGAAAATAACAAAATGAAAGAATTATTGTTGATTTTGTTGATTACTATTATCTTGATAACTATTTGTATTGTACTATTTAGTATTAAGATAATTTTGAAGAAGAATGGTAAATTCTCCCACACTTGTGCTTTTGATTGGCAAGAATGTAAGTGTAAGGATTGTAATGGTAGTTGTGAAGATTGCACTATCAATATAGGGGAAATAGACATTAAATAAATCTAAGAAAATCATTATGATAAATCACCAAGATATTGATAAGATTATTGAAGTTTCTAAAATAGAAGAGGTAGTTGGCGATTTTATTGAATTGAAAAAACGTGGAGCTAACTACGTTGCTTGTTGTCCTTTTCACAATGAGAAAACTCCGTCTTTTTATGTTAATCCTGCCAAAAATATTTTCAAATGTTTCGGTTGTGGAGAGGGTGGTGATAGCGTTAATTTCTTAATGAAATATCAGCACTACACATATCCTGAAGCTCTTCGTTGGTTAGCAAAAAAATATAACATAGAAATTAAAGAAAAGGAGTTAAGTCAAGAAGAAATTCAACAAAGAGACGCAAAGGATAGTTTATATCATCTCAATGAGTTAGCATGTAAATATTTTTATAATAATCTTTTGGAGAGTGAAGAGGGTCAAACTTTGGGTCTTTCCTATTTTGTAGAAAGGAAAATTAGTAGAAAAACTATTGATACGTGGTCTCTAGGATATGCAAAGAAAAAGGGAGATGATTTTGCTTCTTATGCTTTGAAAGAAGGCTATAAAGAAGAGGATTTAATTCAAAGTGGTCTTTGTTTAAGGAGTGAAAAAGACGGTTCTTTGTATGATCGTTTTCGTGGGAGAGTAACTTTTCCGATTTATAATGTAGGTGGTAGAGTTTTGGGGTTTTCTGCTCGTATTCTTATTAATGATAAGACAAAAGCAAAGTATGTTAATAGTCCCGAAAGTCCTATATATACCAAGGGAAAGACTTTATTTGGACTCAATTTCGCAAGAAGTGAAATTTCTAAACAAGATCTTTGCTATTTAGTGGAAGGTAATATAGATGCGATAATGATGTATCAAAATGAAGTTAGAAATGTTGTTGCTTCTTCGGGTACTGCTTTGACTGAGTCGCAAATTCGTATGATTAAGCGTTATACTACGAATGTTGCTATCCTTTACGATGGTGATGCGGCAGGTATTCATGCGACTATTCGTGCAACAGATATGTTTCTTAAGGAAGGTATGCATATTTCTATCATATTATTTCCCGACGGAGACGACCCTGATAGTTTTGCACGCAAACATACACAAGACGAATTCCAACAGTTTTTGAAACAAAACGCACAAAACTTTATTCTCTACCGTACTAATTTAGCCCAAGAGGAAAATCTGCAAAAAGATCCCATAAAAAGAGCTTCTTTTGTGCGTGAAATAATCCACTCTATTTCGTTAATACCGGACGCTTTGGAGCGTTCAACGTATATTCAACAATGTTCATCCATGTTGAATATGAAAGAAGAGATTCTAATAGACCAACTCAAAAAAGAGATTATTCATAATACTTTCATTACTAATAAAGAAACTGCCAAACAATCTGCTTTAGAAAAAACCGCTACTCCAAATATCAATACCCCTACTAATCCCACCCCTATCACACCTCTCCAACAAGTAATATCTCCAAAAGAAGAAGTTTTGGAAAGAAATCTCCTCCGTATTTTGGTTAATTATACTTCCATAGTTACTAATCAAGAGGTACTAATTGATAATAAGGTAGAGATAAGACAATTCAATGCTGCCGAGTTTATACTTAACGACATAATATCTTCTGATATTTCTTTTCAAAATCCACTTTATAAGCGAGTTATTAGTAAATATATTGAGAATTATAATCTAAATAGGAGTATTTTATCTATTAACGATATTATGAGAGATAATGATGAGGAGATAAATAAACTTGTGAGTGCGTTACTTATGGAAAATGATCGTATAAGTATTTCGGATAATTGGGAGAAGTATGGAGTCCTTGTTCCAAATATTAATTCTCAACAGATTATAGATAGTGATATTAAATACACAACACTTTCAGCCAAACTCAATAAACTATCTATTCTTATGAATGGTTTGAAACAACAAATGCAAGCAAATCCTTCGGACGAGACTCTTATAGAAAAATTCTATTCTTTAACTCTTATGCGAAACAATATTGCAAAGGAACTCAACCGCTCAACATTCTAATTTCTTTTATTAGTATCCGTTAGAAGTAAGTTAGTGGATAACTTTTTACACATAGATTTCTTTGGGAGAATATTAATAGTTTGGGAATAAGTAAGTAATTTTCTGCCCCTTATTATAAGTTTTTATAGGAGAGAGAAGGTTTTTATCGCCAATTAAAAGTCTTTTGTAGGAGGTTTATTTTTCTACAAAAGTAAAAACATTAAGGATAATGGTAATTCTATCCAAAATAATCAATGATAATCAAATAATTTAAGACACAATTTAGAAAGTATTGTGAATTTTGATTTGCGCATTTATCTACTATCTATGATTTGCGCATAAACAACAGAATATTACTCTATAATAGCTATTATGGCAACAAATATTAATAATCCTTTTCACGTGAAAAGAACTTAAATCGTTATAGAATTTTAGTATTCCAAAACTCTTTCACTAACGAAATCTAATTCTATTCCTGCCTGCTTAAACATCTCTTCACTCTCTTTGCCACTGTGATATTTGTTCAAACAAACTACTCTCTTTATACCACAATTAATTATCATCATCGCACAAGTACGACAAGGTGTCATAGTACAATAAAGCGTTGCTCCCTCTAATGCAATACCTCGTTTGGCCGCTTGGCATATTGCGTTCTGTTCTGCATGAACTGTCCTTACGCAATGAGTACTTATCTGCCCATCTTCATCTATTACTTTTTTGAAAAGATGTCCTACTTCATCGCAATGAGGTAAGCTTGTAGGGGAACCAACATAGCCCGTAACAAGTATTTGTTTATCTTTGACTATCACACAACCCGAACGCCCACGATCACATGTCGCTCGTTTGGCAACAGTTTTCACTACTTCAAGAAAATATTCGTCCCACGTAAGTCGTCTATCTATAGGAAGAAGAGAATATATTTTTTCAACTTGTGAACGCAAAAAATCCAAGTCTTTACTATTGTCCAAAGTATAATCCGCCATCTTAATAACCAAATCTAAATTCTGTTTATTCGGATCCGCAGAAGAGGATTCTCGCTGTTCATTAGCAACAAAGGTTTCAAAACTAATATGATCAGTTTCACTATTTCTCTTTTGGATACGTTCATAACGTAGATTAATATCGGCATCGACACATAGGAGAACAAAATTGCAATTATTTCTTAGATATTCTACTTCTTTTATGTTTCTAATACTCTCAATGATACAATTCTTTCCATCTTTCTTGGCAATCGCTAACAATCCTTTTACTATAAAATCTCCACCCTCTTTCTCTCTTGTTTGATTAGCGACCATAGTGAAGGTATCTCTATTTGGTTCCAAACCCAAGGCAAGTACTCTACTACGCAAATAATCTCTTGCTGAATAATGAACAAAACCTTTCTTTTGGAGCATTTCCACAACTGTTCCTTTACCTGCCCCTAATGTACCCGTTATGCCTATAACTAACATATTCTATTTTTGAATTGTTTGGTCTTTAACTCTTCATTTGCCTTTACTATCTTATCAGATAGGGAGGATTTGTAGTTTTGCATCTTGTGTCTTATTTCATTATCACACAAAGATAAGATCTCCATAGCCAAAACAGCGGCGTTCATTCCACCATTAACTGCAACCGTTGCAACAGGTATTCCCGGAGGCATTTGTATCATTGATAAAGCGGCGTCCATTCCCTCAAAACTACTTTTAATAGGCACACCTATAACCGGCAGAATAGTTTTTGCGGCGATAACACCTGGCAAAGCGGCAGCCATACCTGCTCCTGCTATGATAACTTTAACTCCTCTTTTCTCTGCATTGGATGCAAAATCAATAACTTGCTCTAATGTACGATGGGCAGATAAAGCGTTTATTTCAAAAGGTATATCTTGTTGGTCAAGAAACTTTGCTACTTTCTCCATAACTTCATAATCCGAAGTACTTCCCATAATGATGCTAACTAATGGTTTCATTCTTTTGTTAAATATTGATTATAACCTTATATCTACTTGCAAAATTACAAATAATATTGGAAATAAGAAAATTTTCTCACTTTTCTCCCCTATCTAATCCATAATTAGAATAGAAATAACTTTATTTGCAAAAATAATATCGGCACTTATTAAAATATTGTCGGCACTTATTCTAATAATCTCAAATATTATTTGGACAATATGTGATACTATAATCCTGTTTAGTGCAATCTCAATCGTTTGTAGAAATATGGTAGGAGTATTTGGTCAAAACCTTTGTTTATATCGCATTCTACGTAATCTATTTGCAAATCATTACATAATTTATGCACAGAAGCAAACTCTTTTTGCATAATTTTTTGATAATCTTCTCTTATTTCGCTCGGATTAATCTTTATTTCTTCCTTTGTTTCTATATCAACAAAACGATAAGGACGGTTTTTGTACTGAAGATCTTCCTCCAAAAGTTTATCAAAAACGTGAAAAAGAAGGACTTCGTGCTTAGCAAATTTCAAATGTTGCAATGCCTTCGCAATTTCTTCAATATTATTTGTAGGGGAAATTAAATCCGTAAAGATAATAACTAACGAGCGTTTATGTATTTGAGTAGCCAAAAGATGCAAAAGCGATGCGATATCTGTCGATGTAGGAAAGGTGCGATAATCTTTATGTATTAAATCCTCCAAATCATTAAAGATATGACGCTTATGAGTATCGGTGGATTTTATCTCGCTTATGTAATCTATTTTATTAGATAATAGTGTTATACCAAAGGCATCCCTTTGTTTATAAAGCATTTGTATAATGGCAGCAGTAGCATAAATAGAGAAAATCATTTTATTCTGACAAGGAATATCTAAAGAAATCTTCTTATCCTTATCAAAAGGAAAACACATAGAAGCACTATTATCCATAACAATAGTACATCGTAAATTAGTTTCTTGTTGATAATTCTTAACAAATAATTTGTCCGTACGAGCAAATAATCTCCAATCTATAAAACGCGTAGACTCTCCCGTATTGTACGCTCTATAATCGGCAAACTCAACCGAAAAACCATGAAAAGGACTCTTATGCAAACCAGATAAGAATCCTTCTACAATTTGTTTGGCTCTAAACTCTATGGAACCATACGAAATATTCTCTATATCTTGTGTCATAAACCTTAACGAATATCTCATTAGGATTTTGTTTGTCTATACAAACAAAAAAACTAACAAGATTTCACTCTATTTATAACTTAACAATTATAAGAGTTCTTCTATTTTTTCTTTGTAAGCACTTTTTGCATTAGCACCAACCATACGGTCAAGGACTTTTCCTTCTTTGATAAAAAGAACAGTTGGTACATTACGAATACCAAATTTGGCTGGAATATTAGGTGATTCGTCTACATCGCATTTACCTATAACTGCCTTACCTTCATATTCGTCTGCCAATTCATCAATAATTGGAGCAACACGTTTACAAGGTCCGCACCATTCTGCTCCACAATCTACTACAACTAATCTACTTTCTGCAAGAACTTTTTCTTCAAAATTTGTGTCGTTAATTTCTAAAACCATTTTTTAGTTTCCTCCCTCGTTAATTTGTTAATATCTATTATTTTAGAGTAATTTTAGAAAGATTTTTTCCTAAAAATAGTTACTCTCTACCGATTGCAAAGATATAAAATTTTTGAATAATGAGTGTTTTTTGAGAAAGATTTGAAAAAAATTTCATATCTTTGCAATTCAATAATATATAAAGAACCTCTTATTTTTAATTGCAAACAAAAAGAGATAAATAAACAAACAAAATATTATGTATAATCAACTAATTTTAGCAATAAACCCCGGCAGTACCTCAACAAAAATTGCAGTATTTGACGGAGAGGAGAAATTGTTTGACAAGAATATAAAACATCAAGCAGAAGATCTCAAACAATTTGAACACATTGCTGACCAATACGCATTTAGGAAAGACTTAGTACTAAAGGAAGTAGAACAAGCAGGTTTTAATATCAAAGACTTCAAAATTATTATCGGACGAGGTGGCTTAACGAAATCCACACAAGGAGGTATTTGGGAAGTTACTCCTGCTATGATTCACGATTTACAAATCGGCTACGCAGGACAACATGCTTGCAATTTGGGAGGTCTTATTGCGAACGAGATTGCAAAAGAAATAGGAGTAAAAGCCGTTATTGCTGACCCCGGTGTAACAGATGAAAGAGAGGAAATCGCCAAATTATCCGGTCATCCTTTGATGCCAAGAAATTCTATCTTCCATTGTTTGAATCAAAAAGCGATCGCAAGACGATATGCAAGAGAACATGGCAACGGAAAGAAGTACGAAGAACTTAATTTATTAGTTGTCCATTTGGGAGGTGGTATATCTGTCGGAGCACATTATCACGGTAAGGTGATAGATGCTAATCAAGCGTTAGACGGAGATGGTCCTTTTTCTCCAGAACGTTCTGGTAGCGTGCCAATGACGAAATTAATCTCCTTATGTTTTAGTGGTAAGTACACAGAAGCAGAAATAAGGAAAATGATTGTCGGAGAAGGTGGTTTTGTTGCTTATTTGGGAACAAACGATGCCCTAACGGTTGAAATCAAAGCAAAAGAAGGCGACCAAAAATACGCTTTCATCCAGTCTGCTATGGCATATCAAGTAGCAAAAGAAGTTGGTGCTCAAGCAGCAGTGCTTCACGGCAAAACTAAAACAATTGATGCTATCTTAATAACAGGAGGTATTGCTTACGGAAAACCTTTCGTTAAGGAATTATCTGATAGAATTGATTGGATAGCACCTATTTATGTATATCCAGGAGAAGATGAAATGGGGGCTTTAGCAATGAATGCCACAATGTATCTAAACGGAGAGTTAGAATTACAACAATACGTTTAAGAATAACATTTTACGATAGCGAGCAAAGCGAATATTGAGTTTTGTGTTTCAATATTCGCTTTCTTTGTTTGTATTTTCTACTCATTATATGATAGTAAAACCATCAAAATACATCTCCTTACAGAATACTACAAGTTTGGAATAACAGAGAATTTCTTTATTCTTATTTTCTCTCAAAATACCAAAATTATACATTATTTCGCAAATCAAAAATGTTCTATTTTCCCTATATGGACAATTTTTAGGTGTGCTTTTGGAGCAAAAATTGGCAAATTTGTCGTCTTTGTAACGATTTGATTATATAATAATTAAGATAGATGCAAAAAACGTCAAAATAATATCTAATTTCATTGAAATAATATCTGATTTTATTTTGACGAAATGTGATACTATTCGAATTTCTATTTCTTTAAAATGTTCTATTTTCCCTATCGGAGATTTTTTGAGATTATTTTTTCGAATACAAATACACTAAAAAAATCATAATAGAATAGGTACTGAAAAGTTTTGAGAAAAAGACAATACGAGATATTATTATTTTGGTGAAATTACTGAAAACATTTTAATTCTATCCTAATAGATATATTCAACAAGTACGAATAATTTTCTCTAATGAACTCTATATGTGATTATTTATTAATCGTAAAGCGTTTTGTGTTGTTTGCAAGGCGACTTCTTCTATGGGAATTTCCTTTATTTCGGATATCATTTGAACAATTTCCATTAAAAACATAGGCTCATTTCTTTGTCCTCTGTGCGGAGTAGGTGCTAAATAAGGAGCATCGGTCTCCAATACAATATGCTGTAAATCTATCTGTTTGAGAACTTCTTTTAGATGTGCATTTTTGAAAGTAACAACTCCACCAATTCCTAACACAAAACCCATTTCTATTACCTTTTTTGCTTGATTAATATCCCCTGCAAAACAATGAAACACACCTTTATAGGAAACATAATTCAACCGTTTGAAACAAGAAAAAATATCTTCAAATGCTTTCCTACAATGAATAGAGACAGGCAGATCATTATTTTCTTTACTCCATTTGATTTGAGTTTCAAAAGCGAATAATTGCTGTTCATAATAATCTCTGTTCCAATAGAAATCCAACCCAATTTCTCCAATTCCCTTTATTCTATTATCTGTAAGAAAAGTATGAAATTCTTTCAGTTGGTTATCCACATCCGTATTCACATCGCCAGGATATAAACCTATGAACGGAACAAAAAAAGAAGTATCCGTTTCGTATAACTGCAACATCTCATTAATAGATTGTATATCGGTCGTTGGCAAAAAAATCTTCTCAACTCCTATTTCTTTTGCTCGCTGAACAACTTGTGAAATATCGTTTGTAAACTCCTTAGTATATATATGAGAATGTGTGTCTATTAGTCTCATTTCTATTTCTTTATGCAGTTATTTTATTTACGAATATCTTGTGTTTTTGTCTTTGTTTATTCTTAATGCAACCATATTTGCTTATATCTTATTTCTATTAAGACAAATACTAACAAAAAAAACTCCGTCCAGTGCTTGGAGGAGTAAACTTATCTCTCTATTAAATATAAACAATTATTACATTGCTGCAACTTGTTTCATACATTTAGATTTCAAGTTCGCAGCTTTATTCTTGTGAATAATTGAACGTTGAGCTAATTTATCAATTATAGAGACCATCTTAGGCAATTGCTCCTCTGCTTCTTTCTTATCAGTAAGAGCTCTAAAATCTCTTAAAGCGTGTCTCATCGTTTTTGAATGGTAACGATTGTATAATTTTCTTTTTTCGCTCTGACGTATTCTTTTTAATGCACTTTTATGATTTGCCATCTTATTTTATATTTCTAAAAATTCTTTAACAAAAACCTTTTTTACTCTTTTTAGACATCTCTGTCCTATAATGTTCGTACCCCGTAGGGGATTTGAACCCCTGATTTCCAGAATGAAAATCTGGCGTCCTGGACCAACTAGACGAACGGGGCATCATTCTGTTTTCGGTTTGCAAAATTACAATAAATCAACATACTGACCAAACTTTTTCACAATTTTTTGTCAAAAATTTTTTATTTTATGCTTTATCTTGCTGAAATTCAAATCCTAATCTTTTAGCCGTTATTTTGTTTTTCGTGGCTGTATTAGTACGAATTTCGCCTACCGAAATCTCTTTTACCTCATCGTACGGCGGTGTAAGAAGATCAAAATTGTTAGCATATTCCATTGCAGAACGAATTATATCACTTACACTCTCATTGTTAATAATTGCTGTATTGAAACTCGTATATAACAAACCAACTTCTCTTTTACCTTCTATAAAATAATGATCATCTCTGTTGACAAAAACTCTACCTATCAAATAACCCAAATCATAATCTCTATTGTAATCAAACGAATCCGTAAGAAAATTATATATGTTTATCATCCCACAAAACGATCTGTTTTTGTCCTCTTGAATATAGGGCAAACGCATTACTTCGTGGTTTCTAGAAAACTCAAACACATTTGTGTGCATAACAAATACCAAAATATCCGAGCCAAAACGTATCTTAAACTCATTTTGATTCTTGTCTTCAAAGACAAATTCTTTAGGATATTCCTTTGACATATAATCCATAATCTGTCTTGCCTGCTCACGCATAAGAGAAAACGCCTTATGGGTCTTATCCAAAACATCATTCAACAGCATTGTTTTGAGATGAATCTGTTTGCCTAATTCTTCGTTTGTCATTATCGTATATGTGTTTTATGGTTTTAGCAACAATTCTCTTATTTTAATTCCTAAAAAAATACCCTGTAGGCTTATTCAGACCACAGGGTTTTTCTCTGTTTTATGCTCTTTTAGTCTTCGGGAGCGATTGCTTCCATTGGACAAGCATCTGCACAAGTGCCACAATCTATACACTTGTCTGGATCTATTTTGTAGATTGGTCCTTCTGATATTGCACCTTGAGGACATTCATCAATACAAGTGCCACATGCTGCACAACTGTCTGAAATTTTATAAGCCATTTTATTTAATCATTTAAAGTTAACAACTGTTTGCAAAAGTATAACTTTTTCGTAATATACCAATCTTTTTGATATATTTTTTTCAATTTTTTTTCTTTTTTTTGCTTTAATAATTTATTTATCAAAGTAATAAATACTATTATTTAAGTATTCTTTTTTTAGTTTAGATACCTAACTTTCCTCTATTTTAGTATTTTTTTAGTGCCTATTTTATACAAAACAATACTCAAATCATAGTATAACTAATATATAAATTGGTACTGCACCAAAAACTTTAAGCACTCGTTTTGTTATGATTTTTCTAACTCCTTTCACTCCGTGAAACATTGCTTAAATTTTTACGATAGGGAAAATAGAACATTTTAAAGAAATAGAAATTCGAATAGTGTCGCATATTATCAAAATAACATCAATAACTATTCGAATAACATTAATAACTATTCGAATAACATTAATAACTATTCGAATAACATTAATAACTATTCGAATAACATTAATAACTATTCGAATAACATTAATAACTATTCGAATAACATTAATAACTATTCGAATAACATTAATAACTATTC
>CAVGDP010000041.1:0-7022 GCA_963627985.1 uncultured Eubacteriales bacterium | reverse complement strand
ATTCTTTATTGATTTTATTTTATTCTTTATTGATTTTATTTTATTCTTTATTGATCTTATTTTATTATTCTTTGATTTCGTTATTGTTTTGTTATCAATTATATATTATACAATAGAAAAAGTCTTTTTTATCAGTTTTATTAGTCTTTTTATTTAATAGGTTAGTGAAGTATTAGAACTAATCTGCTCGTATTTACTTGATTGTGCAGGATTGATTTGTTTCATTATCGTTATAACATCTGTTTGTTCGTTAGAGGGTGCACCTTTGAATATATTAACTATTTCATCTGCTTTGGCCTCTATAAATTGTGTTACACATATCAAACCACTTCGCTCGTCATTAACTTCTTTTAAGTCTTTCAACGCTAAATATATATTATTTCTTGCCTCTGTTTGATTATCTCCCGAGAGCATATCCAAACCTAATCTATGATATTTGTACCATGCATCGTGAATAGCACTATATGTTGTGTTAGTATAATTCTCTATCATCCAATATTTATTAGTATTCTTCTCGGCTCTTTTCCATCCTTCATTAGGACTACGCTGTGCAGCAGTAACAATATTTTGACAAACTTGGAAATACTTCTCTCCACCATTCAAAGCAAAACTATCACCATCCAAAGCAAGAAAATAATTCAAATAGAAAGCAACAGTAGATAAGAGATTAGAGGTATAATTATTCTCATCAAACTCCATATTTTGCCCTTCTATGTATTTGAATTGAAAGTCTTTCTCTTGAGTATTAAGCATAGTAGTAGTATAAGTAGAACCCCAAACAGGACGTCTTAATTGAATATAAATATCTCCTTTGAAATCCTCTTGAGTAGAACGTTCCCTGATATTAATTGTAATACTACCTTCTATTTTTTCTATATCCTCGTAATGAAAATTAGTCCATTGCTGGTCATTAACAAAACTATTTAGTCCTGTTTGTATTGTGTTATAAATTTCTTTATCTGTACCTTGTATTTGTGAAGCACTAACGGATACAGTAACTTTGAATTCCTGACTTTCTACCATTAAAGGCAACACAATAGCAAATATGCAAAGCACAATCCTTCTCATATATCAAAAGAAATCTTTTATCTTATTAACAATATCTATCGCAACCAAAGTCTTACTCTTTAATGGGTACTTATCTACATTACCTTTTTTATCAATAATAGTAACCTTGTTGGTAGAATACTCAAAACCTGCACCCTCGTCTCTTAAAGAATTTAAGACAATAAAATCCAAATTCTTTTTTTGTAATTTAGTAATAGCGTTATCTATCTCGTTATCTGTCTCTAATGCAAAACCGACTAGAACTTGTGAGGAAGTTTTCTTCTTACCTAATTCCTTCAAAATATCTTTTGTTGGCACTAAGTCTAAATGAATAATATCCTGCTTCTTTTTTATTTTTCCTATATGTTTTTCTTTTGTAGTATAGTCGGCAACTGCCGCAGAGCAAACAATAATAGAAGATTTCTCGGCATATTCTATCGTTTGTAGATACATATCTTCTGCCGATACGACATGTGTAATACTCAATCTCTCATGTGTCGGTATCTCTATACTCGTAGGTCCTAATATCAAATTAACTCTTGCACCTCGCCTAATAAACTCCTTCGCTATTTCTATTCCCATACGACCAGAAGAATTATTAGATATATAGCGAACGCTATCAATACTCTCCCTTGTAGGACCTGCAGTAATTGTTACAACTTGATTAGAAAAATCTTCTTTATTAGAGAAAAACATCTCCACCTTTTCTATTATTTTGTCTGGCTCCTCCATCCGTCCCTTAGCATTTACCCCACAAGCTAATTCTCCCTCTTCACTATCTATTATTTTTACTCCATTTTGTAGTAAGAAATTCACATTTTTTCTTACTGAAAAGTTATAATACATAGCCGTATTCATTGCCGGACACAAGAAAATAGTCTTTTCAAAAGCTAATAATGTGGTAGTAAGACAATCATCTGCAATACCATTGGCATATTTACCTATAATATCCGCACTTGCAGGTGCAACAATCAAACAATCAGCCCATTTTGCTAAACTAATATGTTCGGTAGTAGTCTCACTCCACTCTTTGAACATATCTTTATAAATAGGATGTTTGCTAACTGTCTGCAATGTCAAAGCAGTTACGAATTCTAACGCATTCTTACTAACTACTACCCTAACATTTGCTCCTTTTTGTATAAGTAAACGAATAAGCAAAGGAACTTTATAAGCCGCAATTCCACCACTTATACCAACTATAATATTTTTCCCTTGCAATACAGACATATCTACCCCAAACAATCCTTTTTATTTAAGCAAGATACTATTGTTCATTCTTTAATTTAGTAGGAATTGACGCCAAATTACCATGACCTAATACTTCGTTACGATAAACTAATTGATCCGTCTCATATTCTTTTATCGCAATCAAATATGGTTTAGGTAATTGCTCATAATACCTTGAAACTTCTATTTGTTCTTTGTTTTCAAAGGTTTCCTCTACGGTATTGTCCTCCATTCTAAAAGTTTCAATCTTGTCGTGTAAGTCTTTTTTCAAATCTGCTGCTATTTGATCTGCACGCTTACTCAACATAGATACTGTTTCATAAACATTGGTTGTTATTTTACTAAAATCATTAAGATTTCTTGTCTTAATACTTGTGTCTGCTTTTAATTTTTTGTAATCCATCTTTTATTTTATGTTATATTTATCAAAAAAAATTCTCTTTCTTCTATTCTTGTTTATTACTTAATAAAGCAACTTGAGTTTTTGCGTATTCATATTTATTTTTCAAGTCCTCTATTTTGTTTTTATCCGTAAATTTCTCAAATAATGCTTGATATCTTTCGTAATCAACTATTACATTATTCCATCTTTCTTTTTGTTTACTCTCTATAGAGCCGTATGCGTAATAATAATCCGACAAAACAATATAATACATAGCATTCTGACGATATTCTGTTTGGTCGGCATACTTATTAATGAAGTCTTTGAGCATAATAGCAGCAGCTTGATATTGTTCTATCTTATAGTAATTGTAAGCATTAGTATAATCCTTTTTGATTATCTTCATACGCAATTCATCCAAACACTTATTAGCATTATTAACTCGTTTAGAATTTGGATACCTATCTATATAGTCCTGAAAAGCTTTCATACTTTCCTTTGTTAGTGTCTGATCAAGATAATATTCGGGCGATTCTTTGTATTTACAATAGGCACAAAGATAGAGAGCTTCTTCTGTTTTGTCAGAATATGGAAACCAACGAACAAAATTCTCAAATTGGTATCCTGCAGCATAATATTGCCCACTCTCCATTAGACTTTTGCCGTAATACATATTAACATCTTCTGCCTTTTCTTTACCTCTAAAATACATTAATAGGTTTTCAAACAATTGATTTGCTGTATAGTAATCTTTTTGTTCATACGCTTTTACGGCAACCTCGTATTTCTTCTCATTATCATTACTATTGAGTAATTTTTTATAACTACTCTTGCAACTACTTAATGAAAAAAGTACAACAACCGCAATCAAAATTAAGTTTATTTGATTGATTATATTCTTAAATAATGTTTTTCTCACTTTAAGGTTTATTTTTATCAATTTGACTTGCAAAATTAACTATTTTTTATCACTTAACGAAATAAATAACAATATATTTTATTTTCTTTCATTTTCTCTTCAAATTAATTTCTCAAAAACTCCTTCTTATATCATCACTTTTCATCAAAATAAAATCAAATTTTATTCAAATAAAATCAGTACTTATTCAAATAACTTCAATAGCTATTCAAATAACTTCAATAGCTATTCAAATAACTTCAATAGCTATTCAAATAACTTCAATAGTTATTCAAATAAAATCAATAGTTATTTTAAGAAAACAATATTTTGAAAAAATAACAACACCTTTCTCATAGAAATTTGTAATTCTATCTCTTATATATTTGCTTCCAGGATAGCAATGGCATAATAATACTTCTACCCAAAAGATAAACAATAAAACCTAACCACAAAGAATTAACCGTTTTGCCAAAAACAAAATAAGCAAAGAAAAACAATATCGTTGCGATAATAATTGCGTTTCGCATAATCTTACTTTGTGTCATACCTATAAGTATACCATCATACAGAAAAGCAAGAAATCCACAAATAGGTATAAGCGTCATCCAAATTATATATTGCTCGCTCGCTTGTACTACATCTCTTTGAGAAGTAAGTATAGATAATATTTCCTTACCTGCACAACCATACAACATAGCACATACTACCGCCAAAACAATTCCCCACAATATAACCCTATTGACTATCTTTCTCAAATTATTGTTATCTCTCGCCCCATAATATTTACCACATAAACTCTCACAAGCATATGCAAAACCATCCATAAAATAAGAAAACAAACTAAATAATTGCATTATTAGAGTATTAACTGCCAATGTTGGATAAGGATAAGAAGAAGACGCAATAGTGAAATATGTTGTAACCATTATTATACATACCGTACGAAGAAATATATCACCATTTACCTTGAAAAATAATTTCATCTTATCCATTTGCAAAGCTCTGCGTATAGATATTACATAATTCTTCTTGTGTTTAAGTACAAAAATAATACTAATAAGCAATAACCCACTATATTGAGATATTACCGTTGCCAAAGCAACACCCTTTACCGTCATACCAAAACCAAACACAAAAACAATATCAAATACTATATTGACAACATTAATCAGTATTGCAGTCCACATAGGTGTTTTGCTATCTTGCATACCTATAAACCAACCTTTAATAGCGTACATTCCAAGAACTGCAGGTGCTGCCCAGATACGAACGAAGAAATAATCTAATGCCAAAGACATTACTCTATTCTTATCTTCTATTAATAATTTTGCTAATATAGATATCGGTTTTTGTATACACAATATCACAAAGGCAACACTCAATCCTATTACTAATGCACGTGTAAGAATATCTATTTGTTCGTTTCTATCTTTTGCACCGTATGCTTGAGCGGTAAAACCACTTGTCCCCATACGGAGAAATCCAAATCCCCAATAAAGAAAATTGAAAATCATACTACCTATTGCTACCGCACCAATATAATCTGTAGTTGTACCACTATATTCTATGTGTCCAACAATAGCAGTATCTACCATCCCTAATAGAGGAATAGTGATATTAGTAATAATATTCGGAATAGTTAGACGGAGTATTTGTCCATCTAAATCCTTATTATATAGTAATGATTTGAGTTTATTTTTTATTCGCAACTTTAAACAAATTTTTCCAATAAGTAATATGCCAAAGAATATGAATTATCGCAATAATAGTCATACATACCCCAAAATCTACATGATACAACATAAGCGTACGGAAATTCATACTCCAACCATACATTCTTGCCAAGACGATATATATACCTATCAAACAAGAAACCAAACAAGTTATCCCCAATATAACATTCCAAAACCTACGTTGAGTAGTTTTCTTTATTATCTTCTTTCTTACTATCACAACAGAAACAATATACACCACCAAGGTACATATTAATATCTGCCAAAAATGATAACTTATCCCTTTATTGTTTGTTTTCTTTGGTGTAATAGACGGAGTATTTTCTTCTATTATCTCTGTTTGCTGTTGTACAGATTGCTCTTGCGAGGATTCTATTTGCTCTTGTGCGGGTTCTTTGGTGATATTATCTTTTTGGTTAGTTACTCGGGGAGTTTTTGTAGTCTTTGTAGTTGATTTAGTTGCGTTTTTGGTGCTATCTGTATTGATAATTGATTGTTGTTTTGTGTTTTTGTTTTGTTTTGATAAGATAGCAAAATCGCAAAAACCATCGCTATTCTCATCTGTAAAGTTTCCACACTGACCTTGACAATCTTCAACGCCACCTAATGGGCAATTCTCGGGATGTTGTTCTTGTGCAAAAAGTATATAACCACACATTAGGACAACAAAGAAAATTAAAATTCGTTTAGTTCTCATTTTTGTAACATCTTTTTATATTATAAAACTTTGCAAAATTACATATTTTTTTCCCATTTGCAAACAAAATTGTCTTATTTTTGCAAACTAAATAATCGTCATAATGATAAAAGCAAACAACAATATATTATATTCTCTTTTTCATACTTTTTTCCCTCGTAGGTGTTTATTATGTAATAATATTCTCAAAGAAGACGAACAAACTATTTGTTCTCATTGCGATAAACTCTCCTCCTATCCTACTAATATCAATATCGGTGATTTTTTTGCTCCTTTATCTTTGTATATAGAAAATATCTGCATTCTTTATTATTATACTTACGCCAAGGAAAGTATTCAACAATTCAAATTCAACGAAAATATCTACAAAGGTAAGTTACTTGCGAATCTTCTTTGCGAAAAACTTTCCACTCAAATTTGGATTAATGATATAGACTTGATTGTTCCTATTCCTCTGCATAAGAAAAAGACAAGAAAGAGAGGATTTAATCAAAGTAATATCATATCTCAAACAATTGCGACCTATTTTCATAAAAAGAATCTCACTAATAATCTTATTCGTATCATCAATACCAAGGACCAACATACAAGTACTATAAACGAAAGGTATGAAAATATTCGTAACGCATTTAGAGTAAAAGATCCTACTTTATTTGATAACAAAAATATTCTACTTGTTGATGATGTTATAACTACTTGCTCCACTATTGGAGAAACTTGCAAAGAAATACTCAAAAGTAAAAATGTTAAGATTTATATTGCTTGTCTTGCTTCTGATAGATTAATTATCTGAATCGCATATTCCAAAAATAATACTTAAGTTTATCAAAATAAGTATTGAAGTTATTTGAATAACTATTAAAGTTATTTTGATAACTATTAAAGTTATTTTGATAACTATTAAAGTTATTTTGATAACTATTAAAGTTATTTTGATAACTATTAAAGTTATTTTGATAACTATTAAAGTTATTTTGATAACTATTAAAGTTATTTTGATAACTATTAAAGTTATTTTGATAACTATTAAAG
>CAVGDP010000040.1:0-6745 GCA_963627985.1 uncultured Eubacteriales bacterium | reverse complement strand
AAAAAAAAAGAGAATTAATATTTATTAATGAAAAAAAATTTTTATTTTTGCACAACGTCTTTTCAAACGAAAAAATGAGAAAATAAGATTGTTTTATATGACAAAGATTAAGAGTATATTTGCTATAATATTATTGTGGATCGTTATATGTTTCTCTGGTAATGATTCAGTTTATGCACAGCAAGAGCCTCATTTTACACAATATATGTTCAATAGGTTATCTTATAATCCTGGTTATGCAGGTAGCAATGGTGCTATGTGTATAACTGGTTTCTTTCGTGAGCAATGGATGGGTTTACAATTAACTGATAATGGACAATCTTCTAGTGCCTCTAAAGGAGAAACGATGAATATTTCATTTGATATGCCTGTTAATATTTTGCATGGAGGTATTGGTGCTACATTAATTTCGGATAAGATAGGTTTTTATGATAATACACACGTAAAATTAGACTATGCTTATAGAGTTCAATTGCCTACAGGTAATTTGGCTATAGGTATAGAGGCACAATTATTCAATGCTTCTTTTGATAATAGTAATTTGATTGGTTCTTCGCAATTTGGAGAGGACGATGAGATTAAGTCTAATACCGATCCAGTGTTGTCTAATTTAGAAAAAGACGATATGTTGTTTGATTTAGGCTTTGGAGTGTATTATCAAGTACCTGGTAAAGTGTATTTGGGAGCAGCAGTAAGTAAATTATTAGGAACAAAGAGTGATAAATTAAAATGGAATGATAGGCGTTTCTATTATGTACTTGCAGGCTATGAATGGACTATACCAGATTATCCTTCTTGGCGATTATTACCGTCTGCTTTATTGAAAACAGATTTTGCCTCTTCGTCGGCATATCAATTGGATGCTACCTTGTTGGCAGAATATTCGCATAGAGTGTGGGGAGGTTTGTCATACAGAATAGATGATGCTATAATGATATTAGGAGGTTTTACGGTAAAAGATTTCAAAATAGGTTTATCGTATGATGTACCGACTTCAAGAGTTTCTACTCAAGGATCGGGTTCCTTTGAAGTATTCTTACGTTGGTGTTTCAAGATAGAAACCTCACCTAAAGCACCTACAAGTTATAAGAATACTATTTATATGTAGTTTTTCATTAAACATAATAAAATGAGTATTGAAAAGAAAAAAATAAAAACAGAAAAGAAAAAAATAATATCAAATATTAAATTTTGTTTATGCGATATGTAACAAAAAATAAGTTTTTATCGTAAATACAGAAAGAAACATAAAGTAAAGAATAAAATTAGGAGATCAAAGATATGAAAAAGTTGATTTTGTTGATGGCAACGGCGATGGTTATGATTGGTTGTGGTAGTTCTGACAATGGTGAATTGATCGGTGTGCAACAAAGACCTAAAACCATGGATATGCAACCGTATGGTATGGTGGATGTTCCACAAGGAAGTTTTACTATGGGATCCTCCGATGAGGATGTTAATCATAATTATGCTTTTGCTCCAAAGACTGTTCAGGTACAATCTTTTTGGATGGACGAAACAGAAATAACTAATAACGAGTATCGTCAATTTGTTTATTGGGTAAGAGATTCTCTTGCTTATAGATTATTAGGTGAGATTTCTCCAGAAACTTATTTTATAGAAGCAGATCAATGGGGACAAGAAATAGAACCTCCTCTAATCAATTGGGATGCAAAAATCAAATGGGATAACAACAATAACGAAGAAGAAAGAGAGGCTTTGTCTAAATTATATATAGAGTCAGGCGAAAGATTCTATAATAAACAACAATTGGATGCTGCAAAGATGATATATGAATATACTTGGATAGATTATCATGCTGCAGCAGTAAAAGAATTTGACGAAGAACAAGCAAATAAAGAATATCGTGGCTCTGGATTCAATAACCGTCCTGCACAATTAAGAGGTGCAAGAAAGAATTTAATACAAAAAGAAAAGATAAATATTTATCCTGATACATTGTGTTGGATACACGACTTTGCATATTCTTATAATGATGAGGCAACTCGTTCCTATTTTGATCATCCTAAGTATGATAATTATCCAGTAGTTGGCGTTAGTTACGTACAAGCACAGGCTTTTGCATGGTGGAGAACTACTCAAATGAATAATTATTTGGAAAAGAATGATTACGCTCGTATGGGTGATTTTAGATTGCCGACCGAAGCAGAATGGGAATATGCAGCAAGAGGTGGTGTAGATGGTTCTCCTTATCCTTGGGGTGGTCCATACGTAAATAATGGTAGAGGATGTTTCTTGGCAAACTACAAACCATTAAGAGGAGCATACGATGGAGACGGTGGTGCTACAACTATTATTGTTGCACACTACGCACCAAACAACTTTGGATTGTATGATATGGCAGGTAATGTATCGGAGTGGTGTGCTGATGCTTATAATGAATCCGCATACGATTTTGCTCACGATATCAATCAATATAATCTTTATAGAGCAGCAGACGATGAAGATATTGTTATGAAAAAGAAAGTTATTCGTGGTGGTTCTTGGAAAGACAGTAAATTCTTTATTCAAACGGCTACTCGTTCGTATGAATATCAAGATTCGGGCAAGAGTTATATAGGTTTTCGTTGTGTACAATCTTATTTAGGTAGAGTAAGAGGAGATAATCCAAAGACATCGTCTAATGTATACAATAAATAAACAAATATAAAATAAAAATCAAAATTCGGCATTCAATTTGTTTGGACGCCGATTTGATTGCAAAAAGAAACTAATTAAAGAAAATAAACAATAACTAAAAAACAATTAAAAAACTAATTTTATTATGAGTATAGATAGTTTTGTTAGAAGTAAAGCGTACAAACAAATTACAGCTAAACTGTATGGTTGGGGAGCCTCTATAGTTATTATTGGAGCGTTGTTTAAGATTAATCACTGGCCTGGTGCAACTATAATGTTGATTATAGGTATGGGTATAGAGTCTTTGATTTTCTTCGCTTCGGCTTTTGAACCTTTGCATGTAGAATACGATTGGTCTTTGGCTTACCCAGAATTAGCAGGTATGGAAGAGTCTACAGAAGAAGAGAAACAAGCAAGAAGAGAGGAGTCTGCTGCAAGAAGAAAACACGGTGAAGGTGTTACCATAGAGGGTGGAATAACTTCAAGTGCAACTCAAGAATTAGATAAAATGTTAGAAGATGCCAAAATAGGTCCAGAATTAATAGAGAGTTTGGGTAAAGGTCTTCAAAATTTATCAGAAACAACTGCAGGTTTGGGTTCTGTAGCAAAAGCAGCTGAAACTTCTGAGACATTTATCAAAAATGTTGGCGAGGCTTCGAATCAAGTTACAGGCTTAACTAGTGCGTATAAGAAAACGGCAGATTATCTTAATAAAGACTTATTAGCATCTGGCGAGTATTTGGCTTCTGTACAAGAGGCTACAAGTGCAGTTACTACTTTGGCTAATATCTATAAAGAAACAGCAAATACATTATCTGTTGGCGATGCGTCATATATAGATGAATTAAAAACAATGGCTTCAAGTCTTTCTTCAATTAATGCTTTGTACGAGATGCAGATACAAAATTCTTCTGCTCAATTGGAAGCAACTAAAAATGTTCAAGAGAGAATAGAAAGTCTTGTTACGAATTTTGCAGATACAGCAGAGAATGTTCTTAAATACAAAGAGCAAGTTAATGCACTTTCTAAAAAAGTCGGCTCACTAAACGACATTTATGGAAATATGCTTGCTGCTATGCAGGTAAAAGGTTAATTTAATCCATAGGACAAAAATATTTTTGTTTAATTAAAAAGGGAGAAAGATTATGGCTGCAACAAACTGCCCGGAAACCCCGAGGCAACGAATGATAGGAATGATGTATTTAGTCTACACAGCGATGTTAGCACTAAATGTATCAGCAGAAATTTTGAATGGTTTTGTAACTGTTGGCGACTCTATGGATGTAACAAATAATCTACTTACTACAAAAACAGCGTCAGCGTATCAAATGTTTGAAAATGCTTATAACAATAACCCCGGTAAAGTACAAGACCATTGGGATAAAGCACAGCAAGTTAGAAAAGAGAGTAATGAGTTAATAAAATATATTGATAATCTTAAATATGATTTAATAGCTCACGTAGAAGGCTACAAAGGTGGTGGTGCAGAGGCAAAAAAGAAAATAGAAGAAGGATTCGAAGGCAAGAAAGGATATGTTGTTATAAACAAAAAAGATAATGTATCCGAAGCTGTTAATTTTCTATTAGGAAGTGAGCAGAATGAAAATTCAGGTAAAGCGGCAGAATTGAAGAAAAAGATAGAAAGTTATCAAAGCAAAATGATGGATCTGTGTGCAGATAGATACAAAAAACAACTTCAAGCAATACAAATAGACACAAAAGCGAAACATAAAAACGCCAGCGACAAAGAGTTAGGTTGGTCTATGTACAATTTCTATCAAGGTATTTTGGTAGCGGATATTGTTATTTTGAACAAGTTAAAATCCGAGATCAAAAACCAAGAATATGATATGATTAACAATCTTTATTCAGATATATCAGCCGATGACTTCAAATTTGACCAAGTTGTTGCGAAAGTTATACCACGTGAAACCTATATAATGCAAGGAGGTACCTTTGAGGCAGATGTTATTGTTGCCGCAGTTGATACCAAAACACCATTGGAAGGAGAATGTGCAGGCGGTACTATTAGTGCTACCGATTCAGGTACTTTGAGATTGAAAATAGGTGGTGGTGCATTAGGCAAAAGAACATACAAAGGTACAGTATATGTTAAGAAGGAAACAGGTAGAACACCATACGATTTTGCAGGTGAGTTCTTCGTTGCTCCTCCTTCGGTAACTATCTCTCCGACAAATATGAACGTATTGTATTGTGGAGTTGATAACCCAATATCTGTTGCAGCTCCGGGCGTAAATAGTAACGACCTTATAGTAACAATGACAGGTGGCGGAGGAACTATTAGAAAAAATCCTAATGGTACATATATTGTTAATGTAAAACAACCAGGTAAGGCAACAATTTCAGTTAGTGCTAAACTTAATGGTACCAATAAGGCAATGGGTTCTATGGATTTCCGTTGCAAACAAATACCAAAGATGAGTGCTAAGTTAGGAACCTTATCCGGAGGTGCTATTGCCAAAGAAGTTTTAGGAGCACAATCTTCACTTCGTATAGATCCTAATGGTTTTGACTTCCCTGTTAAATTTGAGGTAATAAGTTATACCGTTGATATTATGACCGGAGGAGACGGTAAGCCACCTATGAATGCCAACAGCGGACAAATTACAGCCGAGATGAAAGCTCAATTCAATAAATTGCGTAGAGGTAATTCTGTGGTATTTAGTAATATTAGGTATAGAGGTCCTGACGGAGTTAAGGCAGCAGAAGGACAATTGGTATTTAAGATAAAATAAAACAAACAAGATAAAAAATATTCGTACTATGAAAAAGATTAGTCTGTTAGTATTTGGTGCAATAATGTTATTTGTTGGTGGCGATATATTTGCACAAGTAGTGGAGGATACACAAGAAGATACTATCTATAATTCGTTCTACCAACCGGAGAATAACAACAAGACAAGAAAACCTTTCGTATATCCTTACGTAAGAGATGCGGATGTGGTTTGGCGTCAAAGAGTTTGGCGATTGATAGATTTTAGAGAAAAGATGAATCAGACTTTCTATTTTCCACGTCCAGGCGATGAGAATGAGGTAGGATTACAAGGAAGAGCAAACTTGTTTTCTGTTATTGATAAAGCGTTGAGAAATGGCGAAATAGTTTGTTATGAGGACGATGAATTCAAAAAAGAATTGGATTATGTAGAGTTCTACAAGACTATGGGAACAACTCAAACTATTACAAACTACATAACTGACGCCGATGGTTATGATATAGAAGTAGATTCTACTATTTATGCCGAGATGAACCCAGAGGATGTTAAGAGATTGCGTCTCAAAGAAGATTGGTATGTAGATAAACAACGTTCAGTTAGAGATGTTCGTATTATAGGCTTTGCTTTTGAGTACGACAGACCTAATCCTACTGGTGAGGGTACATCTGTTATTCCGTTAGGTTGGATAAACTATAACGATCCTGCAGTAAGAAACTTACTTGCTAACGCAGAGATGTATAATCCACGTAATGACGCTCATCAAATAACGTACGATGACGCCTTTGTTAAACGTTTGTTTACTTCTTTTATCACTCGTACATCCACTATGCAAAATCGTAGAATTGGCGACTATCTTACAGGCTTGGATGCTTTGTTTGAGTCGGATGCGATCGAGGAGGAGATTTTCAATCGCGAACAAGATATGTGGGAATACTAATAAGACGAATATTTATATATTATTTTATTTCAAGTGGATAACAATAAAATATAACAGAGATAAGATTTTATCTATAGAGTGTAAGTTTATATTTAGACTTACACTTTTCTTTTTTATGTGTAGTGAAATTATTTTTCTTATTAGTGTCCATTAAAGTATTCATTTAGATAGAATTAGTCTGTTTTCAGTAAATTCCAAAATAGAACAATACTCCCGATTACCACATTCTAAAAAAACATTAAGTCATAGTTTCATTATAATTTTTCTAATATTTTTCCTTCCGTGAAACATTGCTTAAAATTTCCAGATAGAGAAAATAGAACATTTGAAAGAAATAGAAATTCGAATAGTATCGCATTTCGTCAAAATAAAATCAATAACTATTCAAATAGTATCAATAACTATTCAAATAGTATCAATAACTATTCAAATA
>CAVGDP010000039.1:0-3926 GCA_963627985.1 uncultured Eubacteriales bacterium | reverse complement strand
AATAGTTATTGATGTTATTCGAATAGTTATTGATGTTATTCGAATAGTTATTAATTTTATTCGAATAGTTATTGATGTTATTCGAATGGTTATTGATTTTATTTTGATGAAATGCGATACTATTCGAATTTCTATTTCTTTAAAATGTTCTATTTCCCCTATTATAAAATTTTAATGAATGTTTCACGCAGTGAAACATGGTAGAAAAATCATAACAAAACGAATCTTGGAAACATTATGAAAAAAACACAAACTTGGAATATTACTATTTCCTGAAATTTATTGAAAATAAATTAATTCTATTAGAATAGATTTATTTAGCAAACACTAATAAGAAAAAATGATAATAAATCTAAAAGGTAACTTCTTTATTTCTAAAAAAGACTTCCGCCCTCGTTTCTTTATGAAAAGGGCGGAAGTGAATTAAATCAAAATATGTTGTTGGTTTATTTGTATTGCTTGCTAATATTTTCTACTGTATCGTTGATTCTCATCTTATAGAACGAACGCCATACGAAAACAACTGCAATAATCACAAATACTATTCCGAAATATGGTGCCAAAGAACGAAAACTCTCGCTAATTGCCATCTCCATTGCTAACAAACCAAACAAAGTAGTAAATTTGATTATAGGATTAAGCGAAACAGAAGACGTATCCTTGAATGGATCTCCGACAGTATCACCTACAACAGAAGCATCATGTAATTCGGTACCCTTCAAAGCTAAATCTACCTCAACAACTTTCTTACTGTTGTCCCAACTACCACCTGCGTTTGCCATAAATACTGCTTGGAATAAACCAAACATAGCAATAGAAATCAAATATGCAACAAATAAACTAACAGCATCCTTGCCACCAATACCCGCAGGAGAAGCCAAACAAGCAAATCCCAAAGCAAAGAAGAATATTGCTAAGAATATATTCCACATGCCTTTTTGTGCGTATTGGGTACATATCTTTACGACCTCAACAGAAGATTTGGTGTCTGCTTTCTTTGGTGCGTTAGGGTCAAGTTTAATATGATCTTTAATAAAAGCTACCGCACGATTAGCACCAACAGTAACTGCTTGAGTACTTGCTCCTGTAAACCAATAGATAACACAACCTCCAAGTATAAATCCTAATATTGTGTAAGGGTTAAGTAAGTTAAGTATCTCGGCAGGATTTACTCCCAAGACTTTTTTTATAACCAAGATAATAGAGAATATCATTGTCGTTGCACCTACTACTGCTGTTCCAATGAGAACAGGTTTGGCTGTCGCTTTGAAAGTATTGCCTGCTCCGTCATTTTGTTCCAAATAATATTTACTTTTATCCCAATCAGGCTTGAAACCAAATTCTTTTTCAATTTCTTGATCCTTGTTCGGTTCATCTTCTATTAATGATAGTTCATATACACTTTGTGCGTTATCTGTTACTGGCCCATAACTATCAACGGCTATTGTGATAGGACCCATACCTAACATTCCAAAGGCAACTAAACCAAAGGCAAAGATAGAAGAATATTCCATTCCTATACCTATTATATTAGTGCTTAAAACGTATGAGAAGAACATTAATAAAACAAATACTAATCCAGTCCAAAAAGCAGAGAAATTACCTGTTACAAATCCTGAAAGAATATTTAACGATGCTCCGCCATGGTGAGAAGCTTTAACAACCTCTTGTACATATTTGGAATGAGGAGAAGTAAATATCTTCGTTACTTCGGGTATTACTGCCGCACCTATTGTTCCTAATGAGATAATAGTTGCCAATACTGCCCAAAGATTACCTCCCAAGTGATTAAGTTGTATATATGATACTGCGTAAGTAATAGCAATACTCAAAATGGAAGCAATCCATATAAGAGTCGTTAAAGGTTTTTCGAAATCTAAATCTTCTGTTTTGGAATATTTTGCCTTTGATATAGCGTTATTAATCCAAAAGGCCACAATAGAGGTAATAACCATAAGTATACGCATAGAGAAAATCCAAACTAAAAGATCTCTTTGTATTATAGGGTCTCCTACTGCCAAAATAATAAAAGATACCAAAGCAACACCAGTAACACCGTAAGTCTCAAAACCATCTGCTGTCGGTCCTATTGAATCTCCGGCGTTATCTCCCGTACAATCTGCTATAACTCCTGGGTTTCTTGGGTCATCCTCACCTATTTTGAAGACAACTTTCATCAAATCCGAGCCGATGTCTGCTATTTTGGTAAAAATACCGCCTGCTATTCTCAACGCAGAGGCTCCTAAACTCTCTCCTATCGCAAATCCGATAAAACAACTACCTGCTAATTCATTTGGCATTAATAACAAAATAATCAACATCAAAAATAATTCAACACAAACTAACATTACACCAATAGACATACCTGCATTAAGAGGTATATTCAATAATTTCAAAGGTTGTTTGCGTAAAGATGCGAACGCCATTCGTGCATTTGCAAAGGTATTAATTCTAATACCATACGCAGCAACGCCGTACGAACCCATAATACCTACAACTGTCCAAAATAAAATAAGTAATACGCCACCAATTCCTACATTATTTTCTGCCAATACACCAAAATAAATCGCAACGATAATACCAATAAAAATAAATAGCGTAGCCAAAAACTTGCCTTGTTGTTTTAGATAAGTAGCACAAGTTTTGTAGATAACCTCACCTATGTCCAACATTTTTTTATGAACAGGTAATTTTTTTGTTTTATAGAAATGGTACATTCCGAATATAAATCCGAGTACCGTTACTAAGAATCCCCAATGCAAGAAACTCCAATCGTGGACTGCTTGCGGGATAACCAAATCCGCCTCGCTTGCGAATACTCCATTTGCTAATAAACACGAGGCCAGTAATAAACTTAACTTCTTCATTATTATATTTTTTTATTTTATTTTTCTCTCTAATTCTATACTATTCGTCAAAGAACAAAAAAATACGTCATCTATTTCTTTAATAGATAACCAAACGCATTTGCAAATTTAGATATTTTTCGTTAAATATACTATAAAAATACAAAAAAATCTTAATAAAAATATTTTTACTGCAACCTTTTTACTCAATTTTACGTTAAAGAAAGTATTAGTTTTTGAAGGAAATGGAAAAGGTAAAAATGTTTGTAAAGGATCTGAAACGAAGTCAAATAAAACAGTTTTATGACTTGATTTTACTCGAAACTGACGGAGCCAGAGCCATAAGTATGTCATTAGGAGAGAAAGAAGCAGATAGTATTGCAATGTTTTTGGATAGCATAACACCACCCCGTCCCATGATGTACGATATTTTTATAGGAGTTATGGAGAAATTTGCTTTGAAAATAGAAAATGTTACATTGAGCAAATTTATTGATGGATATTTTTTTGCTGTTGTGGTTATAAGTAACGGAGAAAGAAAGGAACAAATTGATATTCGTCCCTCGGATGCTATTAATTTAGCGTTAAGGACTAATTGTCCTATCTATGCAAGCGAAGAGGTTTTGAAAGATGTAGGTTTTGATTATTGTTCTTTTTTAGATTATGAAGCAGTAGATACAGACTTACCATTGGATAATGATTTAGAGGACTTGTCTGCCTTTGGTCTTAATATGTTAAAAGATTTACTTAAGGATGCTTTGGAAAAAGAGGACTACATTACTGCCTCCTTATTAAGGGATAAAATTAATAAGATAACCGACAAAGATAAGTAAGTTATAAGTGCAACAATCGTTAGGGAAAAATGTTCTATTTTCCCTATAAGTGTATTTTTTAGAGGTATTTTTTGAGTAAAAAAGAAGAAAATCTTCACCTCTGTAATAATTTGATTATGTAATAATTAGAATAAGTGCTAAAATCATCAAAATAATATCTGATTTTATTTGAATGGTTATTGATTTTATTCAAATAGTTATTGATGTTATTCGAATAGTTATTGATGTTATTCGAATAGTTATTGAT
>CAVGDP010000038.1:0-2717 GCA_963627985.1 uncultured Eubacteriales bacterium | reverse complement strand
TATTGAAGTTATTTGAATAGTTATTGAAGTTATTCGAATAGTTATTGAAGTTATCTGAATAGTTATTGAAGTTATCTGAATAGTTATTGAAGTTATTCGAATAGTTATTGAAGTTATTTGAACAGTTATTGAAGTTATTTGAATAACTATTGATTTTATTTTGATAACTTGCGATATGTTTCTAATTCTTGTTCCAAGAGTTTTATTTTCTGCAAATGTTGTTTATATCCCTCGCTATCTGGATTAAATGGACGATGATTCTTCATTCTGTTTAACTTCCAATATTTCTCATTTATCTGTATTGTCTCCTCAGTAAAGTACATATTTGCAAATCTTTGCCATATATATTCTACTGCCGTCTCGTTCAAATGTACCATATCCTTTGCATAGAACCGATAATCTCTTAATTCGTCCATAACTATTTCGTAACTCGGAAAATATTCATTCTCTTCTAACAATTGATCTACCGCTAAATGCAATGTAGATTTTGATATCTTGTTATCATACAACCCTTCCCCTATATGCCTTACGGGAGAAACAGTAAAAACAAACCTTATCTTTGGATTGGTATTATTTCTAATACAAAGAATCATTTCCCTAAGCGAATTAACAATCTGCTCTATTGACAACAATCGCCTACTAATAGCATTAGAAGGTATTTTATGACAATTCGCCATTAATATATTGCCCTGCTTATACCAATAACTCCACGCCGTACCCAAAGTAATAAAGATAATAGTAGTATCTTTTAGGTAGTTATGTACTTTTTCCATAGTATTATTAGCCAACAGTAAGAGTTCGTTAGGAGTCTGCCCACGAATATCCCCATGTGTAGAAAAAAGATAATAATATTCTCCATTTTGAACAATATCCTTTGCGGTAAAGTATTCTTTCTTTACGCTCCTAACTAAAAGATTAGCAATACTTATAGGATTATATATTGTACCGAAAGGATTTTTCAGTGTCTCAAAACCACTTATCATAAATTTTGCTCCTATCTCGTCTGTAAAACAAGAACCCATAAGCAGTAATCTATCTTTGTGATTGATTTTTATAGACGACTGTTCTATCTTTACTTCTGTAAAAAAACTAATCTTTGACATATCTACCAAAATAAATTATTAATAACTCCACAACTTCTCTTTTTCTTGTTATACCTTATATGATTTTAGTTGCGATATCTTTCTTAATTGTGCGAAATCTTCACTATTAAGTATTTCTGCTTCTCTTAAAAATAATTTTGCACAAGCCAAAGCGTCCGAATCCGAATGATGATGATTTAATTGTATATTTTCTTGCTCGGAGAGAAAATCTAACGAGTATTTTTGATTATCTTTCCAAACTTTACGTGCCAAGATATAGGAACACATATAACGCGCCTGTGGTTTAGGTATTTTGTAGTGGCAAAGAGTTTTGCGAAGCACATTAATATCAAAGGCAGCATTATGAGCAATTAGCATAGTATCAGAGAAATATTGCTCTATTTGGGGCCAAAGTACATCAAAAGTTGGAGCATTTGCGACATCTTTTTCGTGTATACCGTGTATTTTCTGTGCATACCATTGAAAATAAGGAAAGCATATAGGTTTGATTAGATGATTTTCCACATTTACTATTTCGTTATTACGAACTACCGCAATTCCAATAGAACAAGGTATATATCCTGTTGCACTCTCAAAATCTATCGCCGTAAAATCAAACATTTCTCTCTAATCTTTTATTAAAAACTGTTTATTCTCTTAATCTGAACTTGAAATAATTTGCTTACAATACGTTATTTTTTCCTCTTTATTATATTTTCCTAATGTTTTTTTATCCGCAACTCTTTCGTTTATAGTTTTATTTTTCTGTCCACAAAATTTATAAAATCACCCATTGAAAGCCATTTCTCTTATTCTTTTGTTACTTATCTTGTCCTAAAAAGCGATCAAACTCTCACCCAAGGGAGCAAATGGTCGTAAAAAGAGACTGTTTAGTCAGAATAAGGGAGCAAACTGTGGAGAAAAGGGAGCAAACCGTGGAGAAAAGGGAGCAAACCGTGGAGAAAAGGGAGCAAACCTTATGAAAACGGTACCGTTTTCTATCACTAAACGGTACCGTTTTCTCCTACTAAACGGTACCGTTTTCTATCACTTTGATTAAGTCTTACCACAGTTTGATTAAGTCTCTCCACAGTTTGCTCACTTTTTGCCACAGTTTGATCACTTTTTGCGACCAAATAATTTATGTTTTCGCAACTAATAGGCCCTATCTTTTCGGAATACCAACTCATTGTCTAAAATATTTCTAAGCTTACGACTTGCCTTGATTTTGATATTCACTTTCTCGATAATATCTGTATTGACGTCCTCTTTTTTGTCTATGGCTTTACTTTTTATCACCAAAGATATAGTAAACAGGTCGCCGATTTGGACGCTTTGACCGAGTTTAAGAGCCTCTAATATATGGTGTTCCATCAGTCCGACTGACATCTCTGCCTCTGGGACAGACAAGGTACTTGACGCCATACGTTCGCAGAGTTTTTCTGTGGTCATCTTTGGTTGTTTGGTCAGTCTTGCGACATATTTTGTTTTCACCTCGCCTGTCTTGATATTTTTCACAGGCCATTCTTTTGCACAATAACGTAACATAAACTAAAACAGAAAAAAGTATGAAAATTTCTTTTACAATCTATCATCTACAATATTTCTATCCAACACGCCTTTAACGTCATAGAC
>CAVGDP010000037.1:0-6665 GCA_963627985.1 uncultured Eubacteriales bacterium | reverse complement strand
AATAGTTATTGATTTTATTCGAATAGTTATTGATTTTATTCGAATAGTTATTGATGTTATTTGAATGGTTATTGATTTTATTTTGATGAAATGCGATACTATTAGAATATTATTTTCTTTAAAATGTTTATTTTCCCCTATCGGAAAAATGTAAGCAATATTTCACGGGAGGGAAAAAGGTGGAAAAATCATAATAAAAAGAGAAGGTGTTTATGATTTTAGGTATATATGGATAGGGATTATTTCTGAGTGGAAAGATTGAATATTATTTGCCCACGAATAATAACCAATTAGTTTGGTGTTTGGTATTGTGTTTTAGGTTGCCGATAGTGTGGCGGATATTGTCTTTGTCTACAAAAAAGCCTTCACTCCACGTGCCCATATCAAGATATATTGCTTCCGTATAGCCTTGTTGGAGCATAACGTCAGTAAAGTCGCCGATATTCATACGATTTAGGGACTCTACAACGTATGGACGATTGTTTTTTATAGCAAAAGCACGTCTAAAAGTAGGTTTTTGCTTGCCAAAGATGGTGCATTCTATTTTGGTGGAGTTATGAATCAGGAGCATTTGTTGAAAATAGTAGGTGTTAGGGTTGCTTACGGCGTTGGTGTAATAAGCAGAAGAGTCCTCAATTTCACCGATATAGACATTGTTTTTTTGTATCCAGCAGATGCCGTTTTCTTGTTCGGTAGGGTTATGGATAATGGTGTCTTTGCCGACAAATTTTCCTACGATTTCTTTGTAGTTTTTGGCAGTAAAGGCAGCAGGTACACAGAAAAGATTATTGGATATACTATCAGGGCGAGTGGCGGAAAGTTCTATGGAGCAGTTTATTGGAGTATAGATAATTAGAGAGACATCTATGGTATCTTGTAGGATGGTGATTGTATCGCATCGGCAAAAAGATTTATTAATGCTACTCTGTCCAAAGGAAGATATTACGGTAAAGAATGATAAGGTAAGGAAAAATATAAGTCTTCTCATTGTATTTTGTGTAAATATTAAAAAGGTGTTTTGATTCGTTTTTGTATAGATAAGCGTTTTACGGGTAAATAAAGAGGATTTTCGCTTAAAATCTACGCCCGCCCCTCGCATTGCACGGGGGGGGGGTAGACAACCAAAAAAATTAATTATGAAAACAAAAACCCACTCCTATAAAATCAGCTAAAAAGGAGCGGTATATCGCTCTCTAAACATTATAGTTTAGGACCAAAATCTACAAGTTTCTTACCGAGTTCGTGACCTGTATATTTGGTGAAATTATCAATAAATCTCTTTGCCAAATCTCTTGCTTTAACGTCCCACTCTTCTGTTTTATTGTATGTATCGCGAGGATCTAATATATTAGTATCAACGCCATTTAATTGAGTAGGTACGATAAAGTTGAAATAAGGAATCGTTTTGGTAGGAGTTTTATCTATAGAATTATCTAATATAGCATCTATTATACCTCTTGTATCTTTGATAGAAATACGTTTGCCTGTACCGTTCCAACCTGTATTTACAAGGTACGCTTTGGCTCCGCTCTTTTCCATGTGTCTAACTAATTCTTCTGCATATTTAACAGGGTGCAATTCCAAAAAGGCTTGACCAAAACAAGCAGAAAATGTAGGAACAGGTTCTTTGATACCTATCTCGGTACCTGCTAATTTAGCAGTAAAACCGCTTAAGAAATAGTATTTAGTTTGTTCTGGTGTTAGGATACTTACAGGAGGTAATACGCCGAAAGCATCTGCAGACAAGAATATTACTTGTTTTGCAACAGGGGCGTGAGATATTGGGCGAACAATATTATGTATATGATAGATAGGATAAGATACACGTGTGTTTTCGGTTACACTCTTGTCGGCAAAATCAATCTTACCGTCCTTATCTACTGTAACATTTTCTAGTAAAGCATCTCTACGGATAGCGTTATAAATATCTGGCTCGGCATCTTTATCCAAGTTGATAACTTTTGCGTAACAACCACCTTCGAAATTAAATACGCAATTGTCATCCCAACCATGCTCATCATCGCCGATTAATTTACGTTTAGGATCAGTAGAAAGAGTTGTCTTACCTGTACCAGAAAGACCAAAGAATATAGCAGTATTTTCGCCATTCATATCTGTATTAGCAGAGCAGTGCATAGAGGCGATACCCTTTAATGGTAAATAGTAGTTCATCATAGAGAATAAACCCTTTTTCATTTCTCCGCCGTACCAAGTATTTAAGATAACTTGCTCCTTGCTACTAACGTTGAAAGCAACTGCTGTCTCGCTACGCAAACCTAATTCTTTGTAGTCATCAACTTTTGCTTTGGAAGCGGTATAAACGATAAAATCTGGCTCTTGATCAAATTCTTCTTGATTTTGTGGGCGAATAAACATATTAGTTACAAAATGTGCTTGCCAAGCAACTTCCATTATGAAACGGATTTTCATTCTTGTGTCTTTGTCTGCTCCACAAAAACCATCAACAACAAATAAACGTTTGTTAGATAATTGATTTAATGCTTTTGCTTTTACTTTTGCCCAAACTTCTTCGCTCATTGGGTGATTATCATTAGGGAACTCTGGAGTATTCCACCAAACAGTGTCCTTACTATTAGCGTCCATAACGATATATTTATCTTTTGGCGAACGACCAGTATATACTCCTGTCATAACATTGACTGCTCCTAATTCTGTCTCTTGACCTTTGTCAAAGCCAGTAAGGTCTGATCTTGTCTCTTCGTTAAAAAGAACTTCGTAAGAAGGATTATACAAAATTTCTTTTGTGCCGTTTATACCGTATTTTGTTAAATCTAAATGTAACATATTTCTTTTTAAATGTTTATGGTTTATTTTTTCAGTTCTGTGAGACGGTTATATTCATCTCACTGCACCTATAACGTAAAAATTTCTATTGTATTGTATTTTTTATTAAAGAATCGTCAGATTTTCTTATAATAAATATATCTTCATTATCTCTTTTCATCAAATATTTCTCTCTTCCAAACTTTTCTGCTTCAACAATATTATCCAATATTCTGATTGTATTTATACTATCTTTGTGAATTTCATTAAGATAATAATCTCTGCGTTTTTCAAGTTCTTTTTTTTGTTTATGAATATTATGATAGTAGAAAATATTTTTCTCTTTGGAAAACATAATTAACAAAAGAAACAAAACTAATATAATAATATATTTCGTTCGTGGCTTTTTGATAATATGTAATATTTTCTCCTTCATTTTTAGATAATTCCTTTCGCATTCAAATCCAAAAGTGTTTGATTCGTTTCTAATAAATATGTATTCAATCCTATTTGTTTGGCACCATCTATATTTTTCTGTGTATCATCTATAAACAAAGTCTGTTTAGGATCAATCTCTGCGTCTTTTACTACCCACGCAAAACTCTCTGGATGAGGTTTACGAAGATGAATTTCATTGGAAAAGTAAGTCTTATCAAATAGAAGCGAAAAAATATCAAATCCTATTGATTGATTGAATAATTTCCTTACACAATCAACGTGTATTGCGTTAGTATTGGAGAATAATAGTATTTTATTGTATTTTAGTTTCAATTCGCCGAGTAATTTTATTGTCTCAACTCTTGCTTTGCCGATCATAGAGTTCCAAACTAAGTCTATTTGTTGGTCTGATAAATCTTTCTTAACTATTTCTCTTATACCGTTACGAAATTCTGCGGGAGTTATCTTACCAACCTCAAAATCATCTACTAATGGTAATTGAAATTGTTGAGTATATATTGCTTTGGCATCTATATTATATGTTTGGAATATTTTTTCTATTTGAGTGTAATCTACATCCAAAATAACTCCGCCCATATCTAATAAAAGATTCTTTATTTCCATTGTTTTATTATGTTTATCTATGATTTTTTGTAGTGATCCCAACCCTGTGCTTTAATATCAATAGAAGTATTTTGTTTGGTAATAAGTTTGCAACCTGAGTTTTCTTCCTTTATATATCCTATTATATGAATATCTTTTGCGTCCTTAACAATATCATAATCCTTTTGAGCAATAGTAAATAATAATTCATAATCCTCTCCTCCGTTCAAAGCACCTGTTTCGGCAGCAATCTTAAATTCTTCTAATGTACGAGAGGTTTGATAATCTATAGGAAGTTTATCCAAATATATTTCACAACCAACTTTACTATCATGGCAAATATGTAATATCTCACTAGCTAAACCATCCGAGATATCTATCATAGAAGTAGGCACGATATTATTTTTATCAAAGAAATCAATCAACCAACGTTGTGCTTCGGGTTTGAGTTGTCTTTCCAAAACATAATCATAACTCTCCAAATTAGGTTGTACATTAGGATTAACTTTCCATTCTGTTTTTTCTCTTTGCAAAACAAGCAAACCAGCGTACGCTCCACCCAAATCGCCGGTAACACATATCAAATCGTTCTCTTTTGCTGTGTTTCTCCTTACGATTTTTGTTTTTTCTGCTTCACCCAAAACAGTAATTGTAAGCACCATACCTGCGATACAAGAAGTAGTATCACCTCCTACAATATCAACTCCATATTGCTTACAAGCCAAACGAATACCTGCATACAATTCATCTAATGCCTCTACGCTATAACGATTACTAACGCTAAGGGCAATAGTTATTTGTTTGGGATGACCATTCATTGCGTAAATATCCGAGAAATTGCTAACGGCAGCCTTATATCCTAAATGTTTTAATGGAGTATAAACCATATCAAAATGAACACCCTCCGCCATAGTATCAGTAGAGACCAAGATTTGTTTATCTCTGTAATTCAACACTGCACAATCATCTCCCACACCAACAATTGTTGTCTTATTCTTTAATTGATTATCTTTGGTTAGTCTATCTATTAGTCCAAATTCACCAAGTGTAGACAATTCCGTTCTTTGTTCCATTTCGTTTTGATATGATAAAATCATTTGAGTTTGCAAAGTTAGCAAAATTTTCTCATATAAAATTATCTTGTTTAGAATTATTAGCAAAAATAGTCTTAATTTTGCAACTCATTTATGCGATTAAAAATAAATAAGTAATGAATTACGAACAAACAAAAGCGTTTTTGTATTCCGCTCTTCCGGTATTTCATAGACAAGGAGCCTCTGCCTACAAGGCTAATTTGAATACCACAATACAATTTATGACGGCATTGCAACACCCAGAGAACAAATTCAAATCTATTCACGTAGCAGGTACAAATGGTAAGGGTTCAAGTTCGCATCTACTAGCTTCCATTATGCGAGAATACGGTTTAAGAACAGGATTACATACATCTCCACACCTAAGAGACCTAACCGAGAGAATAGTTGTTGATGGCAAACAAGCAAGTAAGAATTATGTAATTCAATTTATTAAAACGCATAAGACAAGTATAGAAAAAATATCACCTTCTTTCTTTGAAATGATGGTAGCAATGGCATTTAATTATTTTGCTAATAATGTTGATATTGCAGTTATTGAAGTTGGTATGGGAGGAAGGTTAGATTCTACCAATGTTATTACTCCCGAGGTATCGTTAATAACCAATATTTCTTTTGATCATACACAATTTTTGGGCAATACATTAGAAAAAATAGCAGAAGAGAAAGCCGGTATTATTAAGGAGAATATTCCTGTCGTTATTTCTCAAACTCAAAAAGAAACAAAGAATATTTTTCTCTCCAAAGCCAAAAAAATGAATAGTAAGATTTATTTTGCAGACGAGAATTTTAGTATTCGTAATGATAGATTGCAAGATGGTCTACTTATAATGGATATATATAAGAATAACGAGTTATATATAGAGAATTTGCAAAGTAGTCTTACGGGTAATTACCAAAAGAAAAATATTCTTGGTGTTATTCAAACAATTGAAGCGATGAATCAAACCGGTAAATATACTATAACCAAAGAGAATATAAAGAATGGTATTAAGAATGTGCAGAAAAATTTTACTCTTTTGGGACGTTGGCAAACTCTCTCTACTTCTCCTTTGACTATTTGCGATACAGGACACAACGAAGACGGATTACATTATGTTCTTTCGCAATTAAATAGTATGGAAAAGACTTCTTTGCATTTTGTTTTCGGTATTGTGAATGATAAGGATATAGATACAGAGATGAATATGTTACCCAAAGATGCTATTTATTATCTTTGCAAGGCTGATATACCAAGAGGACTGGATGTGAATGTGTTAGCAAAGAAATTTTCTGCCTATTCAATGCAATATACTATATATCCGTCCGTTAAGGAAGCCTTAAAACAAGCACAAAAAGACGCCTTGAAAACAAAAGGTATGGTATTCGTGGGAGGAAGTACCTATACAGTTGCCGAGATAGTATAATTATTTTTCTCTTATCGGCACTTATATAAATAAATAAAGTACTTATCAAAATAAATAAAGTACTTATCAAAATAAATAAAGTACTTATTAAAATAAATAAAGTACTTATCAAAATAAATAAAGTACTTATCAAAATAAATAAAGTACTTATTAAAATAAATAAAGTACTTATCAAAATAAATAAAGTACTTATCAAAATAAATAAAGTACTTATTAAAATAAATAAAGTACTTATCAAAATAAATAAAGTACTTATCAAAATAAATAAAGTACTTATTAAAATAAATAAAGTACTTATCAAAATAAATAAAGTACTTATCAAAATAAATAAAGTACTTAT
>CAVGDP010000036.1:0-19125 GCA_963627985.1 uncultured Eubacteriales bacterium | reverse complement strand
TTGAATAAAATCAATAACTATTTGAATAAAATCAATAACTATTTGAATAAAATCAGATATTATTTGAATGATTTTAGTACTTATTCTAACTATTGTATAATCAAATCATTACAAAGGTGGAATTTTTGCTCATTTTTACTCAAAATACATCCATCAAAAATGACCATATAGGGAAAATAGAACATTTTGGATGCGTGAAACATTGCAATATTTTTGTGTTTTCATTATAGGTTAGAATAAAAAAATCATTAATTGCTTATAGAATATTAATTTTCTATAACTATATTTATTTTAATCTTTTATAGATTACCTTATTTTTAGCGGACACTAATGATAGAAATTCTAAAATTCTACTAATAAAGGATGAATATTATCAAAAAAAAGAAAAAAATTAAAAAAATATTTGGTGGGGTGAAAGAAAAGTTGTAATTTTGCAGATTGAAAATGAAAGCGTCCATAGTGTAGAGTACGAAAAGGAAGATAAATAGTTAGTCTTTAATGGGTTGCGTGCTTCATAATGGATTAATCAAAGTAGATTGTTTGGCTAAATCGAAATGACGTTATTAGTTTTCTAAACATACCTAAAAGACGATTATTGTACTGAAAAAGAGTAAAATAGAGATGATTACAATAATTTGTTTTGATTGTATGAAAAGAGACTTATATAGACATAAAAATCTATAAAAAGTTAGAAAAAAAGTAAAAAAAAGTAAAAAAAGAGAAGAAAATTTTTTTGATATGCCAACAATTCAGCAATTAGTTCGCAAAGGACGTCAAAAATTGGAATACAAGAGCAAAGCACCTGCAATGGATGCTTGTCCTCAACGTAGAGGCGTATGTACAAGAGTTTATACAACAACGCCTAAGAAGCCAAATTCTGCAATGAGAAAAGTTGCCAGAGTAAAACTAACTAATGGTAAGGAAGTTAATGCTTACATACCAGGAGAGGGACATAATTTGCAGGAGCACTCAATAGTAATGATACGTGGAGGTCGTGTAAAGGATTTACCAGGTGTTCGTTATCATATCATACGTGGAGCATTAGATACAGCAGGCGTTGATGGAAGAAAACAAAGACGTTCTAAGTATGGTGCAAAGAGACCAAAAGATGCAAAGAAATAATTTTTTTTAAGAACTTTATTAAGGCATTAAGATAAAATGAGAAAGACTAAACCAAGAAAAAGAATAATACTTCCAGATCCAAAATATAATGACATAATGGTTACAAAGTTTGTGAATAACATTATGTTAAAAGGAAAAAAAGGAACTGCGTTTAAGATATTTTATGATGCAATAGACATCGTAAGCGAGAAGACAAAGGAAGATGGTTTGGAAGTTTGGAAGAAAGGTTTGTCCAATGTAACACCTAATGTAGAGGTACGTTCTAGAAGAATCGGTGGTGCAACATTCCAAATACCTACAGAAATTCGTCCAGATAGAAAACAGTCTATGGGAATGAAGAACTTAATAGGATTTGCAAGAAAGAGAAACGAAAAGTCTATGGCAAATCGTTTAGCATCAGAGATTATCGCTGCTTCTAAGTCAGAGGGTGCTGCATTTAAGAGAAAAGAAGACATTCACAGAATGGCAGAGGCAAATAAGGCGTTCTCACATTTTAGAATGTAATACAGACAACAGATAACAAAGAAGTAGAAGAGCGAGAAGGGAAGATAGATGGCAGATTTACATTTAATAAGAAATATTGGTATAATGGCCCACATAGACGCCGGCAAGACAACAACTACCGAGCGTATATTGTACTATACTGGCAAGAATCACAAGATAGGTGAGACACATGACGGTACGGCTACAATGGATTGGATGGCTCAAGAGCAAGAGAGAGGTATAACGATTACTTCTGCTGCAACTACCGTATTTTGGAAATACAAACAAGATCAATTTAAGATAAACATAATAGACACTCCGGGTCACGTAGATTTCACGGCAGAGGTAGAGCGTTCTTTAAGGGTATTGGATGGTGCGATTGCATTATTCTGTGCCGTAGGAGGTGTTGAGCCACAGAGTGAAACAGTATGGAGACAAGCCGATAAATATAATGTACCGAGAATATGTTTTGTCAATAAGATGGACAGAGCAGGTGCAGATTTTTTTGGCGTTCTACAAGAGATAAAAGACAAATTAGGTGCTAATCCTGTACCATTAGAAATACCTATTGGACAGGAAGATATGTTTAAGGGCGTTATAGATTTAGTGAGAAATAAAGCCTTTATATATGATGAACAAAGTAAGGGTACGAATACTTACGAGGTACCTATGCCGGAGGATTTGAAAGAGATAGCAGCCGAGTATAGAAAAAAACTAATAGAGGGTGTTGCCGAAGAGGACGATGCTCTATTAGAAAAATATATGGAGGATGAGAACTCTATTACCGAAGAAGAGGTAATAAGATATGTGCGTAAGGCAACATGTGAGATGAGAATTTGTCCTGTATTATGTGGTTCTGCTTTCAAAAACAAAGGAATACAAAATCTTATAGATGCTGTTTGTGCTTATCTACCTTCACCGATGGATGTACCAGAGATAGACGGTACTAACCCAAAGACTGATGAGAAAGTTGCAAGACCGGTAAGTGTTAAAGCTCCGTTTTGTGCTTTAGCCTTTAAGATAGCGACAGATCCATACGTTGGTAGATTATGTTTCTTCCGTGTATATAGTGGGTCGTTATCGTCAGGGTCGTATGTATTTAACGCTAACACAGGTAAGAAAGAGAGAATCTCAAGGATTATGCAGATGCACGCTAATAGACAAAACCCTATTGATAAAATAGAGGCAGGTGATATAGGTGCAGCGGTAGGATTTAAGGAGATAAAGACAGGTAACACGTTGTGTGATGAGTCTAATCCTATAATATTAGAGTCTATTTCTTTCCCAGATCCTGTTATATCTATTGCGATAGAGCCAAAGCAACAAGCTGATTTGGATAAATTCAATACGGCATTAACTAAATTAGCAGAAGAAGACCCAACGTTGAGTGTAGAGACTGATGAAGTATCTGGGCAAACACTATTGAAAGGTATGGGTGAGTTGCATTTGGATATTATAACCGATAGAATTAAGCGAGAATTTCACGTAGAGGTTAATGAAGGTAAGCCACAAGTTGCGTATAAAGAGGCAATTACTACTACGGTTGAACATAGAGAAGTCTATAAAAAACAAACAGGTGGTAGAGGTAAGTTTGCTGATATAATCTTTACGATAGGACCTGCAGACGAAGGAGTAAAAGGTTTGCAATTCGTCAACGAAGTTAAGGGTGGAGATATTCCAAAAGAGTTTATTCCTTCAGTAGAGAAAGGTTTTAAGGATGCAATGCATAATGGTGTTTTGGCAGGTTTTCCTATGGAGAGTATGAAAGTAGTCTTAAAAGATGGTTCATTCCATCCTGTAGATTCAGATGCGTTGTCCTTTGAACTTTGTGCCAAAATAGGTTTTAGAGAGGCAGCAAAGAAAGCTGCACCTGTATTAATGGAGCCAATAATGTTAGTAGAGGTAAATACACCGGATACATATTTGGGTGATGTTACAGGAGATTTGAATAGAAGAAGAGCTATTTTGGAGAATATTACAGCAAAAGTGGGAGTTCAAGTAGTTAAGGCAAAGGTTCCATTGGGACAAATGTTCGGATATGTAACTGCTTTGAGAACAATAACATCGGGTAGAGCAAATTCTACTATGGAGTTTTCACACTATGCACAAGCACCGAAGGATGTTACCGAAGAGGTTTTGAAAAATAATTAAAAAACTGTTATAAAATTTTAGTATTGTGAGTCAGGAAAAACAAAAAATTAGAATTAAGTTGAAGTCTTACGATCATAATTTAGTAGATAAATCTACAGAAAAGATAGTTAAGACTGTTAAGTTGACAGGGGCACACGTACGTGGACCTATACCATTGCCAACTAATAAGAAAATATTTACAGTAAACCGTTCAACCTTTGTGAACAAAAAATCAAGAGAACAATTTGAATTAAATTCATACAAACGTTTGCTTGATATAGATAGCACATCGGCTCAAACGATAGACGCTTTAATGAAGTTAGAATTACCTTCTGGCGTAGAGGTTGAAATAAAAGTTTGATAGATAGAGAAAAGAAAAAAGAAAAGATAAGTTAACGTAGCCAATGGTATTCTGTTAGAAGAATGGCTAAGCTATATAAAAGTAAAATAAAAATAAAAAATGTCAGGATTAATAGGAAAGAAAATCGGTATGACTAGCATCTTTGATGCCTCTGGTAAGCAACAACCATGCACTGTAATAGAGGCTGGTCCTTGTGTAGTAACACAGGTAAAGACACCTGAAAAGGATGGTTATAGTGCTATCCAACTTGCCTTTGAAGAGATGAAAGAGAAACATTGTACTAAACCAATGAAAGGTCATTTTGCAAAGGCATCTACAACTCCAAAAAGACACTTGGCTGAATTTTCTCGTTTTGAGGAAGGACACAAGAAAACATTTGGAGAGGTATTGACTTGCAATGTATTTTCAGAAGGAGAATTTGTTGACGTAGTTGGAATTTCCAAAGGTAAGGGTTTCCAAGGTGTTGTTCGTCGTCACGGATTCGGAGGAGTAGGCGATGAGACACACGGACAAGATGATAGATTGAGAGCTCCGGGTTCTGTTGGTGCTTCTTCTTACCCATCAAGAGTTTTTCCAGGAACAAGAATGGCTGGACAAATGGGTAATCATAGAGTGAAGATTCAAAATCTTAAAATATTAAAGATTTTTGAGGAGAAGAATTTAATTTTAGTTAAAGGATCTGTTCCGGGTCCAAAAGGTTCAATTTTAAAACTAGAGAGATGGAGTTAATAGTTTATAATATTAAGGGAGAGGACACGGGTAGAAAAATCGTTGTCAGTGATTCATTGTTTCATACAGAACCTAATGACCATGTAATTTGGCTTGCAGTAAAGCAGTATTTGGCAGATCAGAGACAAGGAACACACAAATCAAAAGAACGTTCAGAAGTATCTGGTTCTACAAGAAAATTGAAGAGACAAAAAGGTACAGGTGGAGCAAGAGCAGGTGATATCAATAGTCCATTAATGAGAGGTGGAGGTAGAGTATTTGGTCCAAGACCAAGAGACTATAGTTTCAAACTCAATAAAAAGGTAAAATCGTTGGCAAAATTATCTGCTTTGAGTTATAGAGCAAAGGATGAACAGATAAAAGTGGTAGAAGATTTCTCTTTTGAGAAGCCAAAGACAAAAGATATGATACAGATAGTGAATGCTTTACAAATTCAGGATAAAAAATCTTTGTTTGTTATGCCTTCAAATCAAAATAATGTTGTAACTTTGTCGGCGAGAAATTTGAGAAAAGTAAACGTTTCTACTGCAAATACGCTAAATACATACGAGATAATGAACTCCAATATGATAGTATTTAGTGAGGGTGCGTTGAAAGAGATGGATAAAGGTAATAACTAAAGTACTTTAGTAAAAAACGACAAAAGAGATGAGTATCATAATAAAGCCGATAATAACAGAGAAGATGACCAAAATAAACGAGAAGGATTCTACTCGTTGTGGTTTCATTGTTGATAGGCGTGCCAATAAGATAGAGATAAGAAAAGCAGTTGAAGAAATGTATAGCGTGCAAGTAGAGAGCGTTAATACCATGAATTACAGTGGTAAAAGAAAAGCAAGATATACCAAAGCAGGCTATATAAAAGGAAGAACAAATGCTTATAAAAAGGCTATAATAACATTAGCCAAAGGTGAAAAGATAGATTTTTTTAGCAATATTTAATTAGAGAGATGGCTTTAAAAAAATTAAAACCGACAACACCGGGACAAAGACATAAGATAGCAAGTACATTTGAGGAGATTACAGCAAGTAAGCCAGAGAAGAGTCTTGTTTATGGTGTAAGAAAGAGTGGAGGTAGGAACAATCAAGGAAAGATGACCATGAGATACATTGGTGGTGGTCATAAGAGATTGTATCGTTTTATAGATTTTTATAGAGATAAGGATAATATTCCTGCAACAGTTAAGACAATAGAATATGATCCTAATCGTTCTGCTCGTATAGCATTAGTATGTTACGCAGATGGAGAAAAACGATATATTGTTGCTCCTAATGGAATAAGTGTCGGTCAGACAATTATGTCAGGTAAAGGAGTTGCCCCTGAGATAGGCAATACATTATTTCTTAGTGAAATACCATTTGGTACAATGATTCACAATGTAGAATTAGTACCAGGACAAGGAGCGAAACTAGTAAGAAGTGCTGGCACATACGCTCAATTAATGACAAGAGATGGTAAGTATGCAATCATAAAGATGCCGTCCGGAGAGACAAGAATGATCCTTCAAACTTGTAGAGCAACTATTGGAGTAGTATCTAATACGGAGCACAATTTGGAAGTTTCAGGTAAAGCAGGACGTTCACGTTGGTTAGGAAGAAGACCAAGAGTAAGAGGTGTCGTTATGAATCCAGTAGATCACCCAATGGGTGGTGGTGAAGGTAGAGCTTCAGGAGGACATCCACGTACACGTAAAGGTATTCCTGCTAAGGGTTATAAGACAAGAAGTCCTAAGAAGATTTCAAATAAATTTATAGTTGAGAGACGTAAGAAATAATTAAATCAGAGAAAACCATGAGTCGTTCATTAAAAAAAGGGCCTTATATATTCTATAAATTAGAAAAGAAAGTTTTAGAGGCACAAAGTAAAAAGAATAAAACTACCATTAAGACTTGGTCAAGAGCTTCTATGATTTCTCCTGATTTTGTTGGATTAACTATAGCAGTTCATAATGGGAACAAATTTATTCCTGTTTACGTAACAGAGAATATGGTCGGACATAAGCTTGGTGAGTTTGCTCCTACACGTATTTTTAGAGGTCATGCAGGGCAGAAAGACAAAGCTAAGAAATAATAAGTTTTAGAGATGGGATCAAGAAAACATAATAGTGCAGAGGTTTATAAGCAAGCACGTAAGGAGAAATATATTGCTAGATTGAATAATAATCCTACATCTCCTAGAAAAACACGCTTGATGGCTAATGCCATAAGAGGTTTGGATGTTGACAAGGCTTTAGGAATTTTACAGTTCTCTCATAGAGAGTCTGCTCCTAAATTAAGAAAGTTATTGTTGTCTTGTATAGCAAATTGGCAAGTAAAGAATGTAGGTAAGACGGTAGAAGATAGTGATCTATACATAAAGAGTATTTGTGTAAATGGTGGCAAGCAACAAAAACGTCTTCGTACCGCACCTCAAGGAAGAGGATACAGGATTAGAAAACGTTCAAATCATGTCATCTTGGAACTTGGTAGTAGAGTAGAAGATAATGCAAAAGTAGAGACTACAAAGGCTACTGAGGATAATAGAAGTTCGTTGAATGAGGAAAAAATAAAATAGGATGGGACAGAAAACAAATCCGATAGGAAATAGAATAGGAATCATCAGAGGATGGGATTCAAATTGGTATGGTGGAAGAAAATTTGAATCTAAGTTAGTTGAAGATGATAAGATAAGAAGGTATTTGAATGTTCGATTAGCCAAAGCAGATATTGCTAAGATATACATAGAGAGAACATTAAAGCGTATAACCGTTACCATTAACACTGCCAAACCTGGTTCTATAATAGGAAAGAATGGTGCAGAGGTAGATAAGTTAAAGGAGGAGTTGAAAAAACTTACCGAGAAAGATGTTCAAATAAATATATCTGAGGTAAAACGTCCAGAATTAGAGGCTGTATTAGTTGCACAAACGATAGCAAGACAAATTGAGGGTAGAGTTTCTTATAGAAAAGCAATTAGAATGGCTATCGCTTCTACAATGAGAGTTAATGCTGAGGGTATTAAAGTTACCGTTTCTGGTCGTATTGGTGGTGCAGAAATGGCAAGAACAGAACATTATAAAGAAGGTAGAACGCCTCTTCATACATTGCGTGCTGATATAGACTACGCACAAACAGAAGCACATACTACATACGGACGTATAGGTGTTAAAGTTTGGATCTGTAGAGGTTTGATATACAACAAAGTTGAGATAGTTCCTTCTACCGTTGGAGGTTCAAGAGAGAATAGCAACAGAGGTGCTTCTCATAATAGTAATAATGGTATGTCTACACGTTCACCAAGACGAAATAGTGGTAGAAATAGTAAGTAGGATAGGAGGAGATAATTATGTTACAACCTAAAAAGACAAAATACAGAAAACAGCAAAAAGGCAAGATGAAAGGTTTGGCCAACAGAGGTCACGAACTTGCATTTGGAAGTTTTGGAATAAAGAGCCTTAATACTTGTTTTATTACTGGAAGACAAATAGAAGCAGCACGTCAAGCAGTAACTCGTTACATGAAACGTGAAGGACAGTTGTGGATAAGAATATTTCCTGACAAACCTATTACAAAGAAGCCTAATGAGGTTCGTATGGGTAAAGGAAAAGGTGCACCAGAATATTTTGTAGCAAGAGTAAAACCAGGAGCAATTTTGTTTGAAGCAGAAGGTGTTCCAATGGAAGTCGCAAAAGAAGCAATGAGATTAGGTGCACAAAAATTACCAGTTATAACCAAGTTTGTTGTTCGTAGAGATTACGTTGAATAAAAAGTGAGGGATATTTGTAATGAAGAATAAAATAGTTTTAAAGAATTTGAATGATAAGGAATTGCAAGAAAGACTAGAAGCCGAACAAATGAATTTGGTTAAGATGAAAGTTGATCATGCAGTATCCCCATTAGAGAACACTAGTTTATTGAAGACAGCAAGAAGAAACATTGCTCGTATTAATACAGAGATAAGAATGCGTCAGTTGTCTTCTGGAAAAACAGAGAAAGAATAACGCTTAAATTATTGTATAAGCAATGGAAAGAAACTTAAGGAAAGAAAAAGTTGGAGTTGTTGTTAGTAATAAGATGACGAAAACTATCAGTGTCATGGTAGAACGTAAGGTTAAGCACCCTAAGTATGGTAAGTTTTTGAAAAAAAGCACCAAGTTTATGGCACATGATGAGAAATCTGAAGCAGGTATGGGCGACACTGTTCGTATAATGGAAACAAGACCATTAAGTAAGAATAAGTGTTGGAGATTGGTAGAGATAATAGAAAAAGCTAAATAAGATGATACAGCAAGAAACGCGATTAGTGGTTGCAGATAATAGTGGAGCAAAGAGCGCCCTTTGTATAAGAGTTTTAGGAGGAACAAAGGCAAGATACGCTTCTCTTGGAGACGAGATAGTAGTTGCTATTAAGGATGCACTTCCTTCGGGCAATGTAAAGAAGGGTTCTGTTTCTAAGGCCGTTGTTGTAAGAACAAAAAAAGAAGTAAGAAGACCAGACGGATCATATATTCGTTTTGATGATAATGCTTGCGTCTTATTAACGGCTACAAATGAGTTAAGAGGTACTCGTATTTTTGGACCAGTAGCAAGAGAGTTAAGAGAGAAACAATTTATGAAGATTGTTTCATTGGCTCCAGAAGTGTTATAAATTAAAAACATAGCAAGAGATGAAGTTACGAATAAAAAAGGGAGATACTGTAAAAGTGATAGCAGGGAACTCCAAAGGTAGTACGGGCAAAGTGTTGGTTGTATATCCTTCTGAAAATAGAGCCATAGTTGATGGTGTTAATAAAGTAAAAAAACACACCAAACCATCTCCAAAGAATACACAAGGTGGTATTATAGAGAAAGAGGCTCCTATTCATATTTCTAACCTAATGGTAGTAGATTCTAAAGGAAATGCTACAAGAGTTGGAAGAAGATTGGATGAGAAAACAAATAAATTAGTGCGTTATTCAAAAAAATCCGGGGAGGTGATTAAATAGATATGGAATATACTCCAAGATTAAGAACAAAATATAAGGAACAGATAGTACCGGCTCTTACCAAAGAATTTCAATATAAGACGGTTATGCAAGTTCCTCGTCTCTTAAAAATATCTCTTAATCAAGGTTTAGGTAAATTAGCCTTGAATGATAAAAAAATTATTGATAAGGGAGTAGAAGAGATGACAATGATCGCAGGACAAAAAGCAGTTGCGACTATATCAAGAAAAGATATCTCTAATTTTAAATTGAGAAAAGGAATGCCAGTAGGTGTTAGAGTTACATTAAGAGGAGATAGAATGTACGAATTCTTAGATAGATTGATCGCAACAGCAATTCCGAGAATAAGAGATTTTAGAGGAATTAATGTCAAAGGATTTGATGGTAGAGGTAATTATACATTTGGTATTCAAGAGCAGATTATTTTCCCAGAGATAGACATAGATAAGATTGCTCACATGAATGGAATGGATATAACATTTGTTACTTCTGCTAAAACGGATAATGAAGCATACGCTTTATTGAGAGAGTTTGGATTTCCTTTCAAGAAAGAAGAAACTAAATAAACGATTGATAAAATGGCAAAAGAGTCAATAAAAGCTCGTGAGAGAAAAAGAGAAAGATTAGTAGCGAAATATGCGAACAAACGTAAAGCTTTGTTGGAGGCAGGTGATTATGAAGGATTGCAGAAGTTACCAAAAAACGCTTCGCCAGTAAGACTTCATAATAGATGCAAATTAACAGGTAGACCAAAAGGTTATATGCGTCAGTTTGGTATTTCAAGAATTAATTTCAGAGAGATGGCATTGGCAGGTTTGATTCCAGGAGTAAAGAAGGCATCTTGGTAAAATACCACCAGTAAAAATTTTTTCAAAATTAAATAAGAATAAAATGTTAACAGATCCAATTGCAGATTATTTGACGCGAATTAGAAATGCGTCATTAGCAAAGCACAGAATGGTAGAGATACCTTCTTCAAAATTAAAAAAAGAAATAACAAAGATTCTTTTTGACAAAGGTTATATATTGAATTACAAATTTGAGGAAGAAGAATTTCCAAAAATGATAAAAATAGCCTTGAAGTATCATCCACAAACGAAAGAGTCTGCTATTTCTGAATTGAAAAGAGTTAGTACACCAGGACTTAGAAAGTATGTCGGAGCTCAACAGTTGCCAAGAGTTGCTAATGGGTTAGGAATAGCAGTTATTTCTACCTCAAGAGGACTTATGACAGACAAAGAGGCAAGAGCTTTGAAAATAGGTGGAGAAGTAATTTGTTACATAAGTTAAGGGGAGGATACTATAATGTCAAGAATAGGAAAATTACCAATCAATATACCTGAAGGTGTAACAGTAAATGTTTCAGACAGTAATGTAGTTACTGTTAAGGGTAAATTAGGAGAAATGACACAGAATGTAGATCCATGTATTAAAATAAATATAGAGAACAATGTTATAAGATTAGAACGTGAGGCTGATACTAAGCGTGAGAAGTCTTTACATGGTCTATACAGAGCATTGGTACACAATATGGTAGTAGGTGTTTCTGAAGGATTTCATACTGTACAAGAGGTTATAGGTGTTGGTTATAAAGCACAAGCACAAGGTCAAGTATTAGAATTGGCTTTGGGTTATTCTCATAGTATATTTTTCGAGGTACCTGAACAGATCAAAATTGAAACAGTAACAGAAAAAGGAAAGAATCCGCTTATCAAGATGACTTGCTGTGATAAAGAGTTATTAGGACAAGTTGCTGCTAAAATACGCTCTTTACGTAAGCCAGAGCCTTATAAAGGAAAAGGTATTCGTTTCCAAGGTGAAGTTGTTAGAAAGAAAGCTGGTAAAGCTGCTGCTAAATAATATTAGGTAGTCAAACAAAATAAAATCTGAGGATAAATAGTATGGCAACTAAAAAAGATATTAGAAGAAAAAAGATTAAGATGAGAATCCGTAAGAGAGTCAATGGAACACAAGAAAGACCTCGTCTTACGGTGTTTAGAAGTAACAAGGAAATCTATGCTCAAATAATAAACGATGTAGATCACAAGACATTGGCAAGTGCTTCATCATTAGAGAAAGGTTTTGAGAAACAAGGAACAAAATCAGATGTTGCTTCTGTTGTAGGTAAAAATATTGCAGAGAGAGCAAAGAGTGCAGGAGTTACTGCTGTAGTTTTTGATAGAAATGGATACTTGTATCACGGAAGAGTAAAATCTTTAGCTGAGGCTGCAAGAGAAAACGGTTTAAATTTCTAAAGGAATATGTCAGATCTAAATAATAAGAGAATAAAGCCTAATGAGACTGAATTTACAGATAAGTTAGTCTCTATCAATAGAGTTACAAAGGTAACAAAGGGAGGTAGAACATTTAGTTTTTCTGCCGTAGTAGTTGTAGGTAATGGTAACGGAATTGTTGGATACGGATTAGGAAAAGCAAAAGAAGTAGCAGCCGCTATCTCCAAAGGTTCAGAAGATGCTAAAAAGAATTTAATCAAAGTTCCAATTCTAAAAGGTACTATTCCACATGAACAAGAAGGTAAATATAGTGGAGCAAGAGTATTATTAAAACCTGCTGCACAAGGAACGGGATTGATCGCCGGCGGTGCTATGCGTGCTGTTTTGGAGAGCGTAGGTATTAAGGACGTGTTGGCTAAATCTAAAGGTTCATCCAACCCTCATAGTGTGGTTAAAGCAACCTTTGCAGCATTATTGAAGATGAAAGATCCATATACTGTTGCAAAATTAAGAGGTATTGAAATGGATAGAGTTTTTAACGGATAGGAGAAAATGAAAATGAAAAAAGTTAGAGTAACACAAGTTAAAAGCGGTATAGGTTATCCATTACGCGAAAAGAGAACATTGCGTTCATTAGGTATAAGAAAGATGCATCAAACAGTAGAGCACGATGCTAACCCTCAAATAATGGGAATGATTGCAAAGGTTCGTCATTTGGTGAAATTTGAAGAATTTGAACAAGAGTAGTTAATCAGTAAAAAGATTTAGATATATGGATTTAAGTAGTTTAAAACCAGCACAAGGTTCTGTTAAATCTCGCAAAAGAATAGGTAGAGGACAAGGTTCTGGATACGGAGGAACATCTACAAGAGGTCATAAAGGTGCTAAATCTCGTTCAGGTTATCATCGTAAAGTTGGTTTTGAAGGAGGTCAGATGCCATTATATAGATTAATTCCTAAATTTGGTTTTAAGAATATTAATCGTGTAGAATATTCTGTAGTAAATCTTGATACATTACAAGAAATATCAGAAAAACTAAATACAAAAGAATTAGGTTTGGATGTTTTGCGTAGTAGCAAGAATGATAAAGTAAAGATTTTAGCAAGAGGTGAGGTAAAATACGCATTGAATGTGACAGTTAATGCTATATCAAAAAAGGCTAAAGAACAAATAGAAAGTAAAGGCGGAGTTGTCACAATAATTTAATACAACAGATGAAACGGTTTATCAACACAATAAAAAATATTTGGTCAATAAAGGATTTAAGAGATAGAATTCTGTTTACACTTGGTTTAGTACTTGTTTATAGAATTGGTTCTTATGTTGTAATTCCTGGTATTAATCCTAATGATTTGGGTGCATTACAAAGTCAAACAAAGGATGGAGTTTTAGGATTGCTTAATATGTTTTCAGGCGGTGCTTTTTCTCATGCTTCGGTGTTTGCTTTGGGAATTATGCCATATATTACCGCTTCTATTGTTGTACAACTATTGACAATGGTTGTGCCTTATTTTATGAAGATGCAACGAGAGGGCGAAAGTGGAAGAAACAAAATCAATCAAATCACAAGATGGTTGACTGTTATTGTAACAATATTCCAATCCTTTGCATATTTAGCAAACTTAAGAGCACAAGTAGGTGGAGCAGAGATCTATAATATTTTTGGTGGAGATAGTTTGACGTTTTTGAATTGGGTATTACCGGTTTCTATATTACTAACTTGTGGAACTTTGTTTGTTATGTGGTTAGGAGAAAGGATTACCGATAGAGGTATTGGTAATGGTATTTCTCTATTGATTATGATAGGTATTATTGCTCGTTTGCCTTTCGCTTTGTTTGCTGAATTTGCTTCTCGTATGGAAGAACAAGCAGGACAATTAGTTATCGTATTCGTAGAATTGATAGCTTTACTTGTTGTTATTATGTTGTGTATATTATTAGTACAAGGTACAAGAAGAATACCAGTACAATACGCAAAAAGAATGATAGGTAACAAACAATATGGTGGTGCTCGTCAGTATATACCTATTAAGGTTAACGCAGCAGGAGTAATGCCAATAATTTTTGCTCAAGCAATAATGTTTATTCCTGCAACGTTGTTCGGTTTCTCTACATCTTCTTCAATGCAAGGTATTAGAGCGGCATTGACTAATTTTGATGGTTTCTGGTATAATTTAATATTTGCAGTAATGGTTATTGCATTTACATACTTCTATACCGCAGTGGCTATCAATCCTAAGCAAATGTCAGACGATATGAAACGCAACGGAGGATTTATTCCTGGTGTAAAACCTGGCAAGAGAACAGAAGAGTATTTTGATAATATTCTTTCCAAAGTAACTTTACCTGGTTCTATATTTTTGGCAATAGTTGCTATTTTGCCTGCTATTGTTAGATTATTCGGTGTTAATTCTCAATTTGCACAATTCTATGGTGGTACATCTTTATTGATTCTTGTAGGTGTTGTTTTGGATACATTACAACAAATAGAGAGTAGATTATTGATGAGTCACTATGATGGTTTGACAAAAACAGGAAGAATAAAAGGTAGAAATTAAAAAAAAGATTGGGGTTTTTTGATAATGATACGTATAAAAACAGACGAAGAAATAGAACAAATGAAGATAGCCGCTTTATTAGTCGGCAAGACGCTTGCAGAGGTTTCTACTCATATACAACCAGGCGTTACAACAAAGCAATTGGATTCTATTGCGGAAGAGTTTATACGTTCTTATAATGCATACCCTACTTTTAAAGGATATGGAGGATTCCCTGCATCATTGTGTATTTCAATAAATGAAAACGTGGTGCATGGAATACCATCTGACAGAGAGATAAAAGAAGGAGACGTTGTATCTATAGATTGTGGATGCACATTAAATGATTGGGTAGGAGATTCTGCTTATACTTTTGCTCTTAAAGGTATCAAAGACGAAGATATGCAACTCTTAAAGGTAACCAAAGAATCTCTATACAAGGGTATCAAACAATGTGTAATAGGCAATAGATTAGGCGATATAGGATTTGCTATACAGTCTTATTGTGAGTCTTTCGGTTATGGCGTAGTAAGGGAATTATGTGGACATGGTTTAGGTCATGTTATGCACGAAGATCCTTCCGTTTTGAATTATGGTAGAAAAGGTACAGGTACCAAACTCAAACAAGGTATGACAATAGCCATAGAGCCAATGATTACGTTGGGTAATAAGGAAGTTGTTTTCCATAGTGATGGTTGGACTTGTACGACAATGGATAATTCAACTGCAGCACATTTTGAACACGATGTGGCAATAACCAAACAAGGACCTATTATTTTATCTTCCTTTGAAGAGATAGAAAATGCAGTAAAAACAAACAATAATTTGGAAGTAATATAAAACAAAAAGAAGAGTATGGCAAAACAAGAGCCTATACAGTTAGATGGTATTGTGACAGAATCTTTAGGAAATGCAATGTTCAGAGTTGAGTTAGAAAATGGTCATGTAATAACGGCTTCTATTTCTGGCAAAATGAGAATGCATTATATTAAGATTCTTCCCGGCGATAAGGTTCAAATAGAAATGACACCTTATGATTTAACAAGAGGTAGAATAACTTATAGACACAAATAAAAAAACTAAATAAAGAAATGAAAGTTAGAACTTCTGTAAAAAAGAGATCTCCGGAGTGTATCGTCGTTAGACGTAAAGGAGTGGTTTATGTAATCAATAAAAAGAATCCAAAATTCAAACAAAGACAGGGTTGATTTTATTGAGAGAAAATAATTCTAATAAAAAACAGTAATAATATTTATGGCAAGAATTGCAGGCATAGACTTACCAAAGAATAAACATGGCGTTATTGGACTTACGTATATATACGGCATAGGTCGTAGTACAGCCTCCAAAATACTAGCAGAGGCAGGTATTCCAGAGTCAAAGAAGGTAAGTGAGTGGAGTGATGATGAACAAAATGCTATTCGTAATGTTATTAGCGAAAAGTATAAGGTAGAAGGCGACCTTCGAAGTGAGGTTCAAATGAATATCAAACGTTTAATGGACGTTGGTTGTTACCGTGGTATTCGTCATCGTTTGGGTTTACCAGTACGTGGACAAAGTACAAAAAATAATGCAAGAACACGTAAAGGTAGAAAGAAGACAGTTGCAAATAAGAAGAAAGCAACTAAGTAATTAAATTAACAACAAACTACGGATGCATACAAATAAAATAATAAGGATGTAGTTTGAAAAAAGAATTAAAAATGGCAAAAAATTCAAAACCAGTAAAAAAGAGAGTAGTAAAGGTTGAACCACAGGGCAAAGCATTTATCTTTGCATCTTTCAACAATTGCATTATTTCCTTGACCAATAATGCAGGACAAGTTATTTCATGGTCTTCGGCTGGAAAGATGGGTTTCAAGGGTTCAAAGAAAAACACACCATACGCATCGCAAATGGCTGCAGCAGATTGTGCTAAGGCAGCGTACGATTATGGTTTAAGAAAAGTGAAAGTATTTGTTAAAGGTCCAGGAGCAGGTCGTGAAGCAGCAATCAGAGAGATAAATACAAGTGGAATAGAGGTTATGGAAATAACTGACGTTACACCATTGCCACATAATGGTTGTAGACCTCCAAAAAGAAGACGTGTATAACGTTTAGTAGTTAATAAAAAAAAGAATTAAGAAATGGCAAGATATACAGGACCAAAAACAAGAATTGCAAGAAAATTTAAAGAGCCAATCTTCGGTGCCGATAAATCATACGACAAAAAAAGTTATCCACCGGGACAACATGGTGTAAATAGAAGAAAAAAACAATCTGAGTATGGTGCTCAGTTGATGGAAAAACAAAAAGCAAAATACACCTACGGTATATTAGAAAGACAATTCCGTAATTTGTTTGATATGGCTTCAAGAAAAGGTGGTGTAACAGGTGAAGTTTTGCTTCAGTTAATAGAGTCTCGTTTGGACAATGTAGTATACCGTTTGGGAATTGCTCGTAGTCGTGCTCAAGCAAGACAACTAGTGTCTCACAAACATATAACCGTTAATGGTAATGTTGTCAATATTCCTTCGTATCTATTAAAAGAAGGTGATAGTGTAGGCGTAAGAGAACGTTCTAAATCATTAGAAGTTGTTACTGATTCTTTAGCCTCTAAGGTATCATATTCGTGGCTTGAATGGGATAACACCAAAATGGAAGGTAAGTTCAATAACTACCCTCAAAGAGAGGATATTCCAGAAAATATTAACGAACAAGCAATCGTAGAGTTGTATTCTAAGTAATAAAATAAAATAAAAAATATGGCCATATTAGCTTTTCAACAACCTGACAAGGTTATAATGATAGAATCTGATGACTACAAAGGTAAATTTGAATTTCGTCCTTTGGAGAGAGGTTATGGAATCACAATAGGTAATGCTTTACGCAGAGTACTTTTGTCTTCATTAGAAGGATTTGCTATTACTTCTATTCGTATAGATGGAGTTAATCACGAGTTCGATACTATACACGGCGTTATGGAAGACATGACAGAGATAATATTGAATTTGAAGAGACTTAGAATTAAAAGACAAATTGAAGAACAAGACAGCGAAGAGATATCTTTTAAGATAGAAGGCAAAACGGTTTTCAAAGCAGGCGATATCAACAAACATTTGAATGCTTTTCAAATTTTGAATACCGATATTGAGATTTGTCACATGACTCCGGACGAAAACAAGGAGCTTCCTTCTTTGTCAATTACTATGAGAATTGAAAAGGGTAGAGGATATGTGCCGTCAGAAGAGAATGTTAAACAGAATGATCCTATCGGAACTATTCCAATAGATTCTATATTCACGCCGATAGTTAATGTCAATTATTTTGTTGATGAGAATTATCGTGTTGAGGATAAAACGGACTATGAAAAACTAACATTTGAGATAGAAACTGATGGTTCTATCTCCCCAAAGAATGCTTTGAAAGAGGCTGCAATGATACTTATCAAACACTTTATGTTGTTCTCAGATGAGAAAATAGATATACAAACAGAAGTTCCAGAAAGTACAGAAGAGTTTGATGAAGAGACTTTGCATATTAGACAATTATTGAAATCAAAACTTGCTGATATGGAGTTATCCGTTAGAGCATATAATTGTTTGAAATCTGCAGAGATTGAAACCTTGGGAGATCTTGTTTCTATTTCCAAATCGGATTTATTGAAGTTCAGAAACTTTGGAAGAAAATCTCTTTCAGAGTTAGAAAATTTAGTAAAATCCAAAGGTTTGGAGTTCGGTATGGATATTTCAAAGTATAAATTAGACGAAAAGGATTAAGAGCTATGAGACACGGATGTAAAATAAATCATTTGTCAAGAAAATCTGCTCACAGAAGTGCGATGCTTTCCAATATGGCAGTTTCATTGATAAAAGAGAAAAGAATAGAGACTACTTTGGCTAAAGCCAAGGCGTTAAGAAAATATGTAGAACCTCTTATCAATAAGAGCAAAGAAGACTCTACTCATCAAAGACGTATAGTTTTCTCTTATCTTAGAGACAAAGAAGCAGTTACAGAATTATTTAGAGAGGTATCTCAAAAGATAGCCAATCGTAACGGAGGTTATACTCGTATACTTAAACTTGGTAGACGTTTGGGAGACGGTGCAGAAATGGCAATGATGGAACTTGTAGATTACAACGAAAATATGTTGAAAGATTCTACAACGAAGAAATCAAAGACAACTCGTAGAAGTAAAAAGAAAACTACTACCGAGACATCTTCTGCCGTAGAAGAAAGCAAAGAAGTAGAGCAAACTCCAACAGCAGAAGCAGGGACAACTGCAACAGAGACAAAACCTACAGAAGAAAATTAAAGATTAATTTAGTTTTTCATTTGTTTTTACAATTTTTGTATTATAGGACACTTATTAGAGTGTCCTATTTTTATATGTCGTATAAAATACTATTAGTGTCCGCTAAAACATATTTATTTAGATATAACTAATTTGTTTTCAGTAAAATTTCCAAATAGAAAAATATTCCAAGCCCCCTTTCTAAAAAAACTTTAAGTGGTCCTTGAATTATAATTTTTTATTAGTGTCCGTTAAAATATATTTATTTAGATATAACTAATTTATTTTCAG
>CAVGDP010000035.1:0-13552 GCA_963627985.1 uncultured Eubacteriales bacterium | reverse complement strand
TTTTGATAACTTAAGTAATTATTTTGATAACTTAAGTAATTATTTTGATAACTTCAGATATTATTCAAATAATATTTGATTTTATTTTGACAGTGTGTATACCTATTTAAATGTTATATAATAAGAAGTTTTTCTTTCTTTGATTTTAATCTGTGTATATAACAAATAACCGATAGTATTTTAGATACTATCAAAAATAATACGCTCAATATTACCGTATAAGCCCCTATCCTACTACATACCTGACATATTAGGTACAGAACCACCCTGACGAGCCATAGATTGTAATTCCATTTTTCCAAAACGAAAGACTGCACCAAAACGAATAAACCTCGAAGTCATTTTATTGGTACTATTAGAAATATAATAAGGGTTGAGGGAAGTAAAATCATTAGATAAGGAGTTGAAAACATCATTAATACTAAGATTAAATGATAAACAATTGTCCAAGAAATCAGCATTTAACCCTATATCTACACTTTTATTGCTATATTGTTTAGTAAATAATTGCTGTACTGGACTTCTATATGAAGCATTAACAAATACTTGCAACCATTTCCATACTTTTACCCAAAGATTTGCCCTTAAAGAATACGACCACATCTCATTTTGAAATCTATAACCCTCTCTATATTCCATTTCTATGTAATCATAATAAGCATAAGTGCCTAATCGTAAATTCATAAAGGCACTTGGACGATATGATATGTTAGCATTAATACCTGTATTGTAAGAAGAGCCGATATTTATGGGTTTACTATAACTTACCATTCGTCCATAAAAGTCGCTATACACAATATCGCTTAATGTTCCTACTTGTCGGCGATTGCCGGTGTAATATAAACGCAACCCTATGGAACCAAATTTATTGAAATACTTATCCCAAGAAGTTTCTATATTATCTGTATAACTTGATTTCAATAAAGGATTACCTGTTGAGTAATTATCCAAATAGTATGTTATATAAGTAGTCAGCATATTCGCCGAAATAGTAGATGTTCTGTGTGTCCAACTAAAAGCAAAATTGTTCATATTTTCAGTAGAATAACTAAGATGAATAGTTGGTGTAAAGATTAGATTATTTTTGGTTAGATCAAAGCCCTTAATATTGTTATATACTATTTCATCGTGCATATAATTCATATTTAATCCCGTCTTAACGGTAAATCTACCAAAACGATGCAAATAAGTAACGAAAGCCTTTGCCTCAATATTATTATTGTCGTTATCTGTACTCAACCAACCGCAATAATCATACATAGAATTAGTAACATTTATGTCCAAAGTATCGTATCTATTCTCACTATGATCCTTACCATACATAATCCAAGAACCTAATTCCAATTCATTACAAAAACTACCTGTCTTATCATTTTTTCTACCGAAAGGCAAGACATAATTAAAGCCAAAATCGTAATAACGACTACTACTCATACTTGTATTTCTGCATTCAATATTTTGATCTGCTTGATAACTGTACTCTCTTTTGAAATAATCCTTTGATTTTGCATTATTACCCGTACCATCATAGTAAATAGAGATTTGATGTCCCGTAGAATCATTAAATTTATGCGTATACCACACACCATAATAGAAACCCGTATTCGGATTTGAATAACTATTCTTCCAATAATGCATATAATGTTCATAATTACCTGGATTGTACAACAATTCTTGCCTATTACTGTATGAATAATTGTCATATTTTGACCAATTAGGGTAAATACCCATCCAAGCAGATATACTATTCTTCTTATCTATTGTATAATCAAAATTTCCTCCAAAATAACCATTCCAAGATTTAGTATCGCTTTCCCCTTTGGTGAAATTAATTTGAGAAGTATCCTTATCATTATTTAGCATAATAGAACTACTGCTATTCTTACCCTTTCTCGCTGAATGACTTGCGGTAGTATAGACACTAAAATTGATTTTATCATTAGAATAAACGTAAGAAATCCACGGAACGTATGAAGGTATTGAATTAGCATTAACTCCAAAACTCAAAAATTCATTTCTTTTTATTTTACTTGCCGTTATGATATTTACCACAGGTGTACCGCTTCCATATTTAGCAGAAGGGTTACTTATAACTTCTATTCTTTTGATACTATTTGCGGGTAAAGTCTTAATATATTGTTTCAAACTCTCACCATTCAAACGACTTGGCTTATCATTAATCCATATCTCCACACTTTGTTTACCTCTTAATGTAATATTACCATTTGCGTCTACTTCTATACTCGGAGCGTTTTGCAAGGCATCACTTAATGTTCCGCTTTGTATACTTGGGTCATCGGAGGTGTTATATATATTTTTCTCACCATCCATAGAGAACAAAGGTTTTTGTGCTACTACTTGTACCTCGTTTAATAAAGTTGCCTCTGTGTTTATTCCTATCGTACCAATATCATAATAAGGTCCGTTTTGTTTTGCATTTTCTAATTGAACAACAGTAGATTGATACCCAACAGCAGTTATTCTTAAAAACGTTTGTTTAGTTGATTTTCTTATTTTGAATATTCCGTTTTCGTCTGTTATTGTTCCGTACAGAAAAGCACTATCCGAAACATTTATCATTGATACATTTGCAAACATTAAAGGAGAATTATCCTTATTATCAATAAGTTTTCCCCTTATTGTATCTTGTGAGAAAAGCGGAATAAATATTAATACATTCAGAAAAAGAAAAAATACCTTTTTCGTACTTTTCAATTGTCCTAACATTTTATTTAAGAAGTTTATTTTACTACTATTGATGTAATTTATACAAGAAAAACGATTATATTTTATTTTTAGTATAAAGAAGTATAAAATTTTCTTTTCCATAAAAGTATTTCTTTTTTTATCTAATTTAGAGAGATTTTTTAACACTTTTTTTTTGAGGGTACAATAGGGAAAATAGAACATTTTAAAGAAAATAATATTTTCACAATATCACATTTCGTCAAAATAAAATCAAGAATCATTCAAATAGAATCAAGAATCATTTGAATAGAATCACATATTATTTTGATGATTTTAGCACCTATTTTAACCATTATATAATCAACAACTTACAAAGGTAAAAAAATCTCCTCATTTTTAGTAAAAATTCTCCTTTTTGAAAAGCAAAATAGGGAAGATAGAACATTTTTTATAAAATTATCTTTACACTTTATTAGATTTTTAATTCTTATTGTACGAATACCAAAATCCCTCGTAAATAAAAGTAAAATCGTTATAAATATGTTATTTAATAACAAAAAATAATTAGTTGTTATACTCTTATTTTGTCGTTTTTTGAAAAAAAACTGTATATAAAGGAAAAAATTTTATATCTTTGCACGTTGATTTTAAGAAATAATTAACAGACGGAGAATAGTTATTTGAATAAAGACTGAATTTAGCAGGTAATTTATTCCACTTGTTAGGCATTTCTTTGATTAAATAAGAGACAATACAAGTAATTGTAGAGTTCAAATAAGTAATAAGAATTTTAACATAAAATAATAAATAGATAAAATTTAATTTAAGTTAATGGAGAAAATAAAAATTGCAATTGCGGGCATTGGAAATTGTGCCTCTGCGTTAATCCAAGGGTTGGAATTCTATGGCAATCCTGCTAATCAGAATACTCCGGAGGGTATGATGGCTACAAATATTGGTGGATATACTGCTAGCGATATTGAAATCGTTGCTGCTTTTGATATTGATGCTCGTAAAGTTGGGAAAACATTAGATGAAGCAATTTATGCCAAACCTAACTGCACAATTAACATTATTGATCCACAGAAATTCCCAAAAAGTAAGATTATTGTCCAAAAAGCACCTATTATGGACGGAGTTTCTGAACACATGACCAACTATGACAAATATCCTAAGGATAATACTTTTGTTGTTGATACAGAACACGAACCTGTTGACGTTGTAAAAGTTTTGAAAGAGACAAAAGCAGATATTCTTATAGATTATCTACCTGTTGGCAGTCAAAAAGGTGTAGAATTTTACGCTCAATGTGCTATAGATGCTAAGATTGCTTTTCTTAATTGCATACCTGTCTTTATTGCTTCTAATCCTGAATGGGAGCAGAAGTTTATTGATGCTGGTTTGCCGTTAATTGGAGACGATATGAAGTCTCAATTTGGTGCAAGTATCTTATCTCAAATGCTTCAAGAGTTAGCTTTTGCAAGGGGGCACAAAGTAAAATGTCATATTCAGCAAAATTGCGGTGGTAATACCGACTTTTTGAATATGATGAACCAAAATCGTTTGGCTAGCAAGAAAATATCTAAGGAAAATGTAATACGTTGTCAGAATGATATTCGTCATATTTCTACCGATGGTTCATTTCTACACGCTGGTCCGTCAGAATATATTTCTTATTACAAAGATAACAAGATTGCTACCTTCCATTTAGAGTTGGAAGGCTTTGGTGGGTCTCCTGTTACCTTTGATGCTCGTTTGTCTGTCATAGATTCTCCAAATAGTGCTGGTGTTGTGATAGATGCTATTCGTTATTTGAAGGTTGCAAGGGAATTAGGTATTACGGGATCTTTACATGGTGCAAGTGCTTTCACACAAAAGACTCCTCCTTACCCAATGACTTTCGAAGATGCTCAATACGAATGTCGTATGTTGGCAGAAAGAAAACTTACAAAGTTAACCGAGCCACAAGCACACAGAAATAAATAATCTGTTTGTTTATAAACTTCTTTTATTTCTGAATAAAAAGAGATTCTGGTATAAGCAAAAAATATTAAGATTGCAAGATCAACAAATAATCACCGATATTATTCTAATGATGTCGGTGATTTTCTTTATGGTATCGCATATCATCTAATAAACTATAGTGCTTATTCAAATAACTTTAATACTTATTTGAATAACTTTAATACTTATTCAAATAACTTTAATACTTATCAAAATAATATCAGAAGTTATCAAAATAAAATCACATTTCATGAAAATAAAACTACATATTATTTTGATAAAAACATCTTTTTTGAAATTACTAGATACTCACCGTGTCTCAAATACGGAAATGCTATATTTTAGATAACAACCTCTACCTTTTTTAATATCATATAGAGAAAATAGAATATTTTTTAGGGAAGTAAGTATAGCGTATATTGAGATTATATGATAAATTAAATCAATAATAATACGTTGCGAAATACAAATAGAAAAAGGCGACTGCACAAAAACAATCGCCCTTGATTGGAATAGAAAAAATTATTTTTTCTTTTTAGCATCTACTTTTTCGCTAAGTTGTTTGCCTGGTTTGAATTTAACAACTTTCTTAGCTTCTACTTTAACTGTTTCGCCAGTTCTTGGGTTTCTTGCAGTTCTTGCAGGTTTCTCTTGTACAGATAACGTACCGAAGCCCATCAATGTAACTCTCTCCCCTTGTAATAGATACTCTTCAGCAGTTTTAATAAATGCATCGTATGCTCTCATTGAATCTGCTTTTGTTAGTCCACACATTTCAGACATCTTGTCTGAGAAATCTTTCTTTGTCATAATGTTAATTTTTTTAAAATGTTTTACAATTGCAAATTTATAAAATTTTTCTATTGTTTTCCAAATTTTTATGCAATTTTTTCTAAAAAAAATTAAATTAAGTACATTTTTCCTTCTATTCTTAACCCTCTTATGAGATCAAAAGAGTGCATTCGTTTCTTTCCATTTAGTTGTAAATCAGTTATTTCTACTATTCCATCGGAGCATTGTAATAGAAAAAAAGACTTTTCTTCAATCCACGCCTCTCCAATGGTGTTTTTTATTGATTTATTGTGAAATTTTGCCTCAAAAATCTTAAATTCGTATTCTTTTTTTGTATTTTCATCGCAAAAATGTGCTTTTGCAGCAGGATAAGGACTTAATCCTCTAATAAAATTTATTGTTTCTCTTGTATTTAATCCCTTTTTGAGAAATGTATCTTGTTTGAATATCTTTGGAGCAGGTTTAGTTAGGATATTTTCTTCTTGTTTTATGGTTTTTATCTCCCCTTTTGCTAACATTTCTATTGTTGTTTTGATAAGATTTTTACCTTTTTCTGCCATAATATCATATAATTGTCCAGCAGTCATAGTATCGCTTATCTCTATTTCTTGTTGCAAAAGAATTTCACCACAATCTATCTTGTCATTTAATAAGAAAGTCGTTATACCTGTTATTTTCTCTCCATTAATAATTGCCCAATTTATAGGAGCAGCACCTCTGTAAGCGGGCAGAAGTGAAGTGTGTAAATTGAAAGTACCTAATTTAGGCATAGAATAAACAATCTTTGGCATCATTCTAAACGCTACTACGATTTGTAAATCAGCCTTTAGATTTTTTAGTTCTGTAATAAAATTCTCATCTTTCAAACTCTTCGGTTGAAGTACTTTTATCTTTAACTCTTCGGCCTTTGTCTTTACTTCACAAGGTATCATTTGTTTACCTCTACCCTGTGGTTTATCCATATTAGTTACAACACCGACAATATTATAACCTTCTTTAACCAAATACTCTAATTCTATCGCTGCTATCTCTGGTGTTCCGAAAAATACTATTCTTAATTGCTTTGCTTCCATTTATTATAACAAGATTCCTTTCACAAAGATATTTTCTTTGTCCTTATACAAGGTCAATTGATACAATTACCCAATTTATTTCTCAAATCATAGCATACACTCCACTATATTAATTGAGACCTGCAGTAATCAATTCAATTAATAGTCTTGTGTATAAGAAAGATATAGAAATAATTTACAGAGATGCCATTTTCAATGCCGTAACGGCAGCTTCTACTCCTTTATTTCCTAATCTTCCGCCACTTCTTTCTCTTGCTTGCTCAATATTGTTAGTAGTTAGGACGCCAAAGATAACAGGTATCTCTTCTTCTAATGAAACTTTCATTATACCATTAGCAACTGCTTGTGAAATAAAATCAAAATGAGGAGTTTCTCCTTTAATTACGCATCCTAAACATATTATTGCGTCAAATTTTTTTCTATCTATCAAAGCCTTTGCTCCAAAAGGTAACTCGTATGCCCCAGGTACGTGTTCTACTAATATATCTTTTTCGTCCGTTGCATTATCTAACAAAGTTTTTAAGGCTCCATCCAATAATTTATACGTAATCTCGCTGTTCCAATCCGAAACAACTATACCTATTGAGCATTTTTCACCCGAAGGTATTTCGTCTTTGTTGTATGAAGATAGATTTTTTAACTCACTTGACATATCTTTCTTTATTTTTTCTTTTTATAAAATTCTACTTAAGTATTAAATTTTTACCAAAAACTACTCCCCTTTTATTCTTATTTGATTTTATCAAAATAATATCAAATAATATTTTATTTTTATTTGATTTTATTCAAATGACTATTGATATTATTTTGCTCATTATTGTATTTATCCTAATGATTACAAATATTCTTTTTCTTTTTTTGAATAACATTCTATCATTTAATAACTACAACTTTTTATATCAAATAAATTTTTCTACAAGAGAAGTTATCGTTTCAAAAAGTCTTCGTAATAACGGAATATTTTCTTATATAACTCTACTCTATCCTTACCTCTTACGTTGTGTTCGTGATTTGTATACATAAAGAAGTCTACATTTTTCTTCTTTTCTACACAAAGACGCAAGAATTCCAAACAATGTTGAGGCACTACCGTATTATCTTGATATCCTTGCATTATAAGAATTCTTGTATTGTCTTGTATTTGATCTATATAAGACAAAAGAGAAGATTTTTCGTAGCCTTCAGAGTTATCTTGTGGCGTTCCCATGTATCTTTCGCCATACATAATCTCATACCATTTCCAATCAATCACAGGACCACCAGCAGTAGCAACTTTGAATGTGCCAGGATTTCTTAAGGTTAAGCCCAAAGTCATAAAACCGCCGTACGACCAACCATCAACACCGATTCTATTGCTATCTATATACGATAGAGACTTCAAATAATTGATACCTAACATTTGATCTTCTATCTCTTTCGTACCACAATTGTGCCAAATCGCACTTTCAAACTCATAACCTCTATTTTCTGACCCACGAGAGTCCATAGTCCAAACAATATACCCTTGAGTTGCTAAAAAAGGAAGAAAAGTACCCGCACCAGCTGTCCAATAATCGGTAATTAGTTGTGCATGTGGTCCTCCATAGACATAAACAATAACAGGATATTTTTTATTAGGGTCAAAATCTTTTGGTTTCATCATTCTAGTATAAAGAATAGTGCCATCGCTCGCCTTTAAACTATCAATAGTTATTGTAGGTTTGTTAGAAACTTTATCTAATGGGTCTTGAACTAAATCCAATTCTTTAATTATCTTGCCATTTTCATCTCTTAATACCGTACGATAAGCAACCTCGGTAGAAGAATAAGTATCTATAAATCTCGTTCCTTTCTTATTGAAAACAACATAATGTGTCCCATGATCCAAAGTTATTCTTTTTATCTTGTTATCTTTAATATTTATCGCATAAAGATTTCTTTCCAAAGGAGAATCTTTTGTTGCATAAACATAACAAATACTTCCTTTGTCATTAAAACCTGCTATCTCGGTAACTAACCATTTTCCTTTGGTAAGTTGTTTGATTTCCTTACCTAATGTATCATATAGATAAAGATGTTGCCAACCGTCTCTTTCAGAAAAAAACAAAAATTTACTATCATCCGTCGGCAAGAAACAAATAGGATGTTCTGGTTCAACATATTTATCACTTACTTCCTCAAAAAGTGTTCTTATCTTTTCTCCATTTGCTGTGCTATAAGCCTCTAACCATAAATGATTTTGCTTTCTATTCAATTTTTGAATATAAATAGTTTGTTCGTTAGGGGAAAAAGTAATATTGGTAAGATAATTTTCTCTTTCTTCTATACTATTATCTTTTCTTGTCTTTAAGCAAACTTTTGTTTGGGTAACAAAGTCATATACCCAAACTTCTACTTCATGTGATTTCATACCTGCCATTGGGTATTTGATAGGAGTACAAACTGCCTCTCTTTGAAGAGTATTAACCAAAGGATAATCTTCTACCATTGACTGATCCATACGATAAAAAGCAACATATCTACCTTTTGGAGAAAAGAAAATACCTTTATTTGTAGCAAACTCATTTCTATGAACACTTTGTCCTATTATTATATTAAGACTATCACCATCGAAGGTTATTTGTTCTTCTTTTCCGTTATTAGAAACGAATAAATTATTATTTTTTACAAAAACTTGTTTATTTTCGAATGTTTCTATTGCTTGTACATCTGTTCTTGTGGGCGGTTCTTGATAATCTATAATCTTGTCATTACCTTTCTTATCCACAAGATGTCTTTGCCATTTGCTATCGTAATAAGAATACGAATCGTTGTCTTCAAATTTTGGTTGGTATACATTAATACTCAAACGATATGTACCATCCATTAGATGCTCTATATCTAATGTGTCTTTGTTATCTTTATTATTTTGAGCAAAACCAAACGTTGTGCTAATAACTGCAAGTGCTAGTATTACTATTATCTTTTTCATTGCGTTTATTGTATATTTCATATTGATTTGCAAAGGTACAAAAAAATTATTAACTGACAATAGAAAATCATAAAACTCAATTAGATTTACCAAATACACAAATCGTCCAAATGATATTTGATTTTATTTTGATGATATTTGATTTTATTTTGATGATTAGTGTATTTAATTTTTTGTTTGCTTATTTTGTTTACTTTTTTGTAGATAAAAATAAAATATTGGTACTCTATAATAAAATAAGGTATATTTTGGAGAAAGTAAAGACTAATCATTATACGAAATCTAAAAATATTTGTAACTTTGCAACTCAATAAATACAAAAGATGACCTATAAAGATTTAGATTTAGATAATAAGAGAAGATATTATTCACTTCTTTGCGATATTATAACAGATAACCGCAGATTAATGTTGGAAAATATTGTAGAGAAAAGAACAAATTATTTCATACCAGTAATAGAGAATATCCACAAATCTCAAAACGCTTCAGCGGTACTTCGTACTTGCGATTGTTTAGGTATACAGGATGTAAGAATAGTAGAAAATAGTAATAAATTTTCTGTTACGGATGATATTTCTTTGGGTGCTAACAAATGGTTAAATATTCATAAATACAATTCTTTTGGAGATAATACCAAACAATGTTTTGAGGATTTAAGAAAAGAAGGTTATAAAGTAATAGTTACTATGCCACACGATAGAGATATTGATTTGCAGGAGGTAGATATACATCAAAAGACGGCAATTGTATTCGGTAGTGAAGTAGATGGTGTATCCAAAAGTGCAATAGATAATGCAGATTGTTTTATGAAAATACCTATGTACGGATTTACTGAAAGTTTTAATATTTCTGTATCTGTTGCGATCGTATTTCATTATCTAACCGACAAATTAAGAAACTCTAATATTGCTTGGCAACTAAATGAGCAAGAGAAATTAAATACCCTTATCGGATGGGCACTACAAAGTATAACAAGTAAAGATAAAATTGAAAAAGAATTATTATATAGGATACAGAATCTAAAATAAAATCTATAGAGATTGCGTTTTATTACAAAAAAAATATATTTTAGTATGACAAAATTAAAAAAACACATCATATTTATTAGTTTGGTAGTATTATTTATTATTCCTAATACCCTAAAAGCACAATTATTTAAGGGTAATATCAGTGCAGGTTTTACTATTTCCCAAATAGACGGAGATGAATTGTATGGATTCAAGCAAGTTGGTGCGACATTAGGAGCAGGAGTAATGATGCCATTGGTATCAAATAAGACAGACGAAGGATTTCAACTATCTACCGAGATATTAATAAGCCAAAGGGGAGCAAAGAATTCTTATCTTATGGATCCTTTCAAATATAATTGTAACCTAACTTATATAGATATTCCCTTAATGATACATTATGCCGACAAAAGAGCAGGTGCTGTTTTCGGTATTGGTCTACAATATGGAAGATTAATTTCTACTAAAGAAACATGGACCCTATCCGATACGATGATTAATGGAATGGATCGTCCTATAGATATAACAAATCACAATTTTAAGAAAAATGATTTGAGTTTTGTCGCAGATTTTAGGTTTAATGTTTGGAGAAATTTCAAGATGGACGTAAGGTGGCAATATTCTTTGTTACCTGTGAAAGAGAATGTGGAATTTTTTAATTCTTATAACGCTGAAGATGACCTTTATCGCTCTTGGAAAAGAGATTATAAGGTTCATTATCTATCCTTTAAGATAATATATGTCTTTAATGAAGATTATGATAAATACAAACCTAAACAAAAAAGAAGAGGAGCGTTTTAATATGTCAATAGCATTATTTCCTGGCTCGTTCGATCCTGTAACCAAAGGACACGAATCAATAGTTAAGAAGGCATTACCTATGTTCGATAAAATAATAGTTGCTATCGGTGAGAATACATCAAAAAAAAATATGTTCTCTATTGGACAACGTATAAAATGGTTAAAAGAAACTTTCAAAGATTGCGACAAAGTGGAGATAGATTCTTATAATTGCCTAACAACAGATTATTGTAAGCAAAAAAATGCGAAATTTATCCTAAGAGGTTTAAGAGATACGGCAGACTTTCAATACGAAAAAAACATATCTGATATTAATACCCTATTGGATGATAATATTGAGACGGTATTCTTACTTGCCGACAAACAAGAATCAAGTATTTCTTCGTCATTTGTTAGAGAAATGATTTTGTTTGGTAAAGATGTAAAAAGATTTATTCCTAAGAATATTGTAATACCTAAAAAGGAATTCTTATCATAAATAAACATTGCTTTCTTGTTGAAAGAAAAGAGTTTTTTTTGTTAATTATTTTCATTTTTTATTAATTATTTGCAAAAAATATATTGTATTTGTCTCTTTTTCTTGCGATGAACGTAGATGACAAACAGATAATAGAGGGATGTATTCGCAAAGAATCTAAATATCAACGTATGTTATATGATAAATACTCTGATATTCTGTTAGGTGTGTGTAGAAAAAACGCAAAAAGTAAAGAAGATGCAGAGGATATATTTCAAGATGCGTTCATAAAACTTTATCGTTCTTTGGAGAAATATTCTTTTCTTGGAAGTTTTGAAGGTTGGCTGAAAAAATTCTTTATGCGCGAGGCATGGAATTATTATCGTGGTCAAAAAAACAAAGTTTTCAAGGTTGATATAGAAGAATATACGACTCCAAAAATAGAAAATACGGCATTATATACTTTTACTAATCAAGAACTTTTACATTGTCTTCAACGCTTACCCGATAAAGAGAGAATAGTATTTGTAATGAGCGAAATAGAAGGTCTTTCTTGGGAAGAAATATCTAATGATATAGAATTAGAAATACCAACTGTAAGGTCAATGTGCTCACGTGCAAAAAAGAAACTATTAGAAATGTTTAGGAATTATGATAAATAAAAACAATATAGTGATATGAATCAAGAGAATAGAAATATAAATGACGAAAACAAAGTTTTTGAATTTTTGCGTACAAGACTAAAAGATTACAAAGAAGAACCTGACAAGAAATTGTGGCAAAATATAGAAAAACACACACATAAACAAAAATTCAATGCTATTAAAACAATAGTATTCTGTGGAATAGTTTTGTTAGGATCTATAATTGTTGCCTTGTGTCTTGCTCCCAAGAATAACAATGGTCCAACAAAAAAAGAATATTCTCAAATACCTAACATAGAAACTAATCTTACGAATAGAAATGAAGTAAATACGCCGACAAAATCAACAACTACCACTCCTCCTCTACTATCTGTCAAAAAGAATACTAAAAATAATACAATTTTATCAAATAACACTCAAACCAATAATGCAGTTACTTCCGTAGAGTCGGATAAAATAACCAAACAAACAAATAATATTCAGTCTATTACAAACAATACTCCAATAAATACTCAAAACAATTCTACAATTAGCGATAATAATAAAACAAATACAAAAACCATTTCGTCAAATGCAGATAAGAGTACAATAAGTACTAATAAAAACCTGAAAACGAGTGAGAAAACTTCTACTACTTTCCCTAAAAACGAATCGCAAACCACTAATACGAATGATGAATTAATTATTCCTAACGCCTTTCAACCTACTAGTAACGATGAGAAACTAAAAACTTTCAAGCCTGCTTACAAAGAGGTAAAGAATTATCACATGCGAATATTTACACGTAATGGTGTGCAAGTTTTTTCTTCAAAAGACATAACAATTGGTTGGAATGGTACCATTAAAGGCTCATTAGCAGACAAGGGAACATATGTCTATTTCATTAGTTACGAGAATCTTAATGGTATTTATTTAGAACAAAAAGGAACTGTACTTCTATATAGATAATTTTGTAGATAACATTAATAAGAATATAATTCTTATACTCTAAATTATTGTTATTCTGTTATTAATCTTCGCTAAACGTATTTTGTTTAGTCGTCTTATCAAAATAACTTCCGTACTTATTTAAATAAGTACAGTACTTATTCAAATAACTTTAATACTTATTCAAATAACTTTAATACTTATTCAAA
>CAVGDP010000034.1:0-12461 GCA_963627985.1 uncultured Eubacteriales bacterium | reverse complement strand
GAATAGTTATTGATTTTATTTTGATAAAATGCGATACTATTCGAATTTCTATTTCTTTAAATGATCTATTTCCCTTATTGGTCTTTTAGAAGTTTATTTTTTTTGAGGTGAGAAGTATAAAGAAAATTAGCAAAAGGGTAATAATTTGGATGTTTTTCATAAAGAGTTTTTGGATGTTGTTATTTCTTTGAATTTAGGGACTATAAATAAACTTGAAACAAATACATAATTGTTCGTTTTATGCCAATAATCGTTTAATACTCGTAATAATTCTTCTTTTTTTACAATACAAAACAGATTTTTTCGTTGCTTATTTTATAATAAGTGAGAGGAATTTTTCGTTATCTATTTTTAAAAGCAAATACGTATGAAATTATCACAATTTAAATACAATTTACCAAAGGAAAGTATTGCATTATTCCCTTCAAAACAAAGAGATGAATGCAGGTTAATGGTCGTTAATAGAAAAGACGGCAATATTGAACACAAAACATTCAAAGATATTATAAATTATTTTGATGATGGTGATCTGTTTGTATTCAATGATACCAAAGTATTTCCTGCTCGATTGGTAGGAACAAAAGAAAAAACAAATGCTCGTATAGAAGTTTTCTTATTGAGAGAAATTAATCCAAATACAAGACTTTGGGATATTCTGGTAGAGCCTGCTCGTAAGATAAGAATAGGTAACAAACTCTATTTTGGAGAGAATAATGAATTAGTTGCCGAAGTTATTGACAATACTACTTCTCGTGGACGTACATTGCGTTTTCTTTTTGACGGAAGTAATGAAGATTTTCATAAGGTATTAAAATCTTTGGGAAATACTCCTCTACCGGAGGATATCTTACAACATCGTGCCTTGGTAGATGATGATGAGAAAAGATACCAAACAATATACGCTAAACACGAAGGTGCAGTAGTTGCTCCGGCTACTGGATTTCATTTCTCAAGAGAACTACTCAAGAGAATGGAGATAAAAGGTATTGGTGCAGAATTCTTAACTCTTCACTCCGGATTAGGTAATTTCCGTCCAATAGAAGTTGAGGATTTGACAAAGCATAAGAATGATAGCGAACAAATGATTATTACCGAAGAGGTTGCAGAGAAAATCAATACTACAAAACTAAACAAACACAAAACTTGTGCCGTAGGTACGACAGTAGCAAAAGCTTTGGAAACGGCTGCTACAATAGGTGGTAAAGTTAAACCTTTCGATGGTTGGACAAGCAAATTTATATTCCCTGAATATGATTTTCAAGTTGCCGATGCTATGATCTGTCAATTCAATCGTCCTTTGTCGCCGATGTTGATTATGAGTTGTGCTTTCGGAGGTTATGATTTGATTATGCATGCATATAAGGAGGCAATCAAAGAAGGTTACAAATTCCTAACATACGGCGATGCTATGCTGATTATTTAATTTCTATTATAATACTCTTATTATGAAAAAATATGTTATCATCCTTGCCTGTGGCAATGGCACAAGAATGTTAGCAAATACCCCAAAACAATACTTATTATTAGGGGATAAACCAATAGTTTTTCATACAATAGAGAGAATATGGGACTTCGATAACACATATAATATAATAGTTGTCATTAATAGAGAACACGAACAATTATTTTATAGACTAAAAGAACAGTATTCACTAAATATTCCTTTTAGTGTTGTTTTTGGTGGCAGGACAAGATTTCTTTCGGTTAGAAATGCCCTTGATAGTATAACGGACAATGATTCTTTGGTCGCTATACATGATGGGGTTAGACCATTTGTTAGTAAAGATACTTTTAGTGGAAGTTTCAAAGAGGCGTCTATACACAATAACGCTGTTTGTGCAGTAACCTCTATAGATAGTATACGTATAGGTTCAAGGAATGATAATCATGCGATAAATAGAGAAGAAGTCTTTCTCGTACAAACTCCTCAAACTTTTCTAACTTCTATAATTAAACTCGCCTATAAACAAGACTATCAAGAAAGATTTACAGACGATGCCTCCGTATTAGAAACCTATGGAGAGAGAATAAATATTATAGAAGGGAATAGAGACAATATAAAAATAACTTATCCCTCGGATTTGATAATAGCACAAAAGATATTAGAGAATAGTAAAATCAATTATTAATCTATAAGTATTCTACCTTTATTATAATATTTGGGATAGACAAAACAAGAAACTATAAACAAATAAGCAATAAAGGAGAGAATAAAAAGAAAAAATAAGACAATATTATGACAAAAGCATTGGAAAATCTGTTTGAAAAGACCTTTAATGAGAAGGTAGAAAAAATCGAAAACGTACAAGCAACTGGGAGTAATAGACAATATTTTCGTTTAATTTCTCAAAATCATCATTGTATCGGTACTTATAATGATGATTTGAATGAAAATAAAGCATTTATATCATTTGCAGAACAGTTGAGGAGTAATAATATTAATGTTCCGCAGATCTATGCACAAGACTTAAGTAATAATATTTATTTGCAACAAGATCTGGGTAATGTTACGTTGTTTGATTATCTCAAAAATAATTCTTTTGAGGATACTTTACCTTATTACGAACAAGTAATGAGTAGTTTGGCGAGGATGCAGACAATTCCTAATTTTGATTTCTCGTATGCTTATCCCACAAAGAGATTTGACAAACAGAGTATGATGTGGGATTGTAATTATTTCAAGTATTATTTTCTCAAATTCTTCAATCTGCAATTCGATGAGCAATTATTAGAAAAGGACTTCAATACTCTAATAGATTATCTGCTCTCTTGCGATAATGATTACTTTGTTTATAGAGATTTTATCCCCCGCAATATGATGATTTACAACGATGAGGTGTATTTTATAGATTTTCAAGGAGGGAGAATGGGAAGTTTGTATTACGATTTGGCATCTTTTCTCTATAATTCCAAAACAGATTTTGATAAGGACACAAGAGAAAAACTCCTGAATATATATATAGAAAATATTACCAAATATACTCAAATAGATATCAAACAAAGTAGAAATTATTTCTATGTTTATGTCTATATGAGACTTATTCAAAATCTTGGTGCGTATGGTTTTAGAGGTATTTACGAGAGAAAGAGAATTTTTATTAAGAGTATTCCTTTTGCTTTGAAGAATCTTCAATTTTTGATGCAGAATATTCATTTGGAAATCCAAATACCTACCCTTATGAATTGCTTTTCGCAGATTCTAATTAATGAAAAGATTCGTAGTCTTGCAAATGGCACTAAATTAACAATAAATATAAAAAGTTTTTCTTATAGAAAAGGGTATCCACAAGACATTTCGGGTAATGGAGGAGGCTTTGTATTCGATTGTAGAGCTTTACCGAACCCAGCAAGAGTAGAAAAATACAAACAATTAACGGGATTGGATAGCGAAGTTAAGGAATATTTAGACCAATTTGGCGAAATAGATTTCTTTATTAGCAACGTACTTAAATTAATTAACCAATCAATTAGGGTATATCATCAAAGAAATTTTGCTAATTTGAGTGTATATTTTGGATGTACGGGAGGACAACATAGAAGTGTATATTGTGCAGAAAGAGTTGCCAAAGAATTATCCCAAAATACTGATATAAATATAGTTATTCAACACGTGGAGCAAAATATTAAAAAAAATTTAATATAATTTATTGCTCTTTCACTGAAATAGATTAAATTTGCAAAACAAAATTAAGAAGAAAAGAGTGTTTTTTAAGCAAAAAAAATAATTACTACAATGAATAAAAAAGTAACAAAAAGTATCCTTTTAACAGTAGGTTTAGTTGTCATAGTTGTTTTGGCATTTATGGTATTTCGTAGTATAGAAGAGCCTGTAAAATTCGAAGAAGAATACAACAAACGCTCTACCGAAGTTATCAATAAACTAAAAGATATTCGTACTCTACAAGAGCAGTATAAGAATACCAATAATGCTTATTGCAATAGCATAGATTCTCTAATTGATTTCGCTTTCAATGGCGAGGCTTTGTTAGTTCAAAAGTATGGTACCGTTCCTGATGATATGACGGAGGCAGAAGCAATTCAAAAGGGCTTATTGAAAAGAGACACTGTTAAAGTTAATCCATTAGAAAAGTTATCTGCAGAGGGTAAATTGATTACCCCAAAAGACAAAATCAAAAACTTGAAGTATATTCCTTATTCTGAGGGTCAAGTTTTCCAAATGGAAGCCGGTACATTGAATAAGAGTGGTATTCAGGTCGCTGTTTTTGAGGCTAAAGCCCCTATTGAGACTTATACTAAAGGCATGGATGAACAAACTGTCTTAAATAAAAAAGCAGAACAAGAGTCTTCTCCTATTGGTTTCGCTGGTTGGAAAGTTGGTTCTATGCAAGAGCCTATTACTGACGGTAATTTTGAATAATTTTTCAAAAAACATTGTGCATGAATACGTTCAAATTAGAATCTTTTAAACAAATAGATACACAAATAGTAACAAATGAGTCAAATTTATCCATTTGCTTAACGGCAAATGGATTTATTTTTGCTATTGTTGATAATAAATTTTGTTTAAGTGCAATCGGAGAATTTCAAGTAGACTTGTCAGGTAGTATGACACAAGTTATGACGAATCTAAAAGCTTGTTTCTCTTCCATAGATATTCATATATTCAACTTTAATAAAATACGTGTTGTATGTTCTACACAAAGAAATACGTGGGTTCCATACAAACTTTACGATAATACAAAAGATAGAGAATACTTAAAAGTAGTTGCCCCTCTTTATCCAAACGACACTATTATATCTAATGTTTGTACTCAAATAGATGCAGTAAATATCTTTGCTACTCCTATTCAGCAATATAGTGGTATGAAGATTATTATTCCAAAGGCACAATTTATTTCTCCTTCACAATTACTTACCGAATACGCTTTTGATGTTTGTACTCTAATGCAAAACACCCTTCTTATAAGCAAACAAGAGGGAGAGATAAGTCTTTCAATATTCAAAGCAAATACTTTTATTCTTTCTAATTCTTTCAAATATAATGCCGTAGATGATTTAATATATTTTCTTTTGTATACTTTGCAAGAGGTTAATATCAATACCGCCGAGGTTAATACCTTAATAACCGGTCAGACTTATACAGAAGAAGAATTATCTGCCCTAAAACATTATATTAAGAATGTATCTTACGCTAACCCTACAACAAATATAACTATTCCTTCCACTTTTGATGGTATAGACTTGCAAAAATATTTCTTTGTTATTGCTTAATACAATTTGTTAGAGATATATCTCCAAAATAATACAACAAATAATGAGAATAGTTTCTGGTACATTAAGAGGAAGAAGGTTGAATCCACCAACTAATTTGCCTGTTAGACCAACGACAGATTTTGCTAAAGAAAGTCTATTTAATATATTAAGAAATAGAATAGATTTTGAGAATTGCAATGCTTTGGATTTGTTTTGCGGTACGGGTAATATTAGTTTTGAATTTGTTTCTCGCGGAATCAAGCAAATAACTAGTGTGGACAATAACCCTCGTTGTATCAACTTTATTAATCAAACAAAAGAAAAGTTTAAGGTTAATAATCTATTTGCACTTCGGAGCGATGTCTTTACTTATTTAGGTCGCAGTAAGATGAAATTCGATGTTATCTTTGCCGACCCTCCTTATGATATGCCTAAATTTGATTTAGTTGCACCGTTAGTTTTGGAGAGTTTTCTTTTACCTGGTGGTCTTTTTATCTTGGAACATTCCAAAGAACACTCCTATACAGACAATCCTTACTTTGTAGAACAACGTCATTACGGCAAAGTTAATTTTACCTTTTTTCAAAAACAAGACGCCGAGTAATTTTTGTTAAAAGAAATCAATTTCCTTAATAATATTAATGGCTCATTAGTTATTAATCAATAGCGTTATGAATAAGAATTTACGAGCAAAAAACAATAGAACACTAACTATATCAGAGGATGAAGTTCCTATATTGAGCAAACATATCTTAACCCAATCCGACATAGAGAACCAATTTAGAATGGATTCAATTATCAATGCAAACTTATTTGATTGTATAGATTCTATTCCAAATGAGTATTTTAATTTAATAATAATAGACCCTCCATATAATCTTGATAAGGATTTTCACGGAAACAAATTTACAAGTATGAATACTCTCTCATACGAGGAATATATTAGAAGTTGGTTCTATAAAGTTTGCGATAAATTATCCCCTAATGGTACGCTTTATATGTGTGGTGATTGGAAGTGTTCGTCTTCTATGCAAAGGGTTATAGAAGAACGTCTAACTATAATAAATAGAATTACTTGGCAACGTGAAAAGGGTAGAGGTGCAACAAAGAATTGGAAAAACGCAATGGAAGATATTTGGTTTGCAGTTAAAAATCCTAAGGACTATTATTTTGATGTGGAGTCGGTAAAAATGAAAAGAAAAGTAATAGCACCATACAAAATAAATGGCAAGCCAAAGGATTGGGAAGCAACCGATTTGGGTAATTTTCGTTTAACATATCCTTCAAATTTTTGGGATGATATTAGTATTCCATTTTGGTCTATGCCAGAGAATACCGACCATCCAACACAGAAACCAGAGAAATTATATGCAAAATTAATTCTTGCTTCTTCCAAAATAGGAGATAAGATATTTGATCCCTTTTTAGGAAGTGGGACAACAGCAGTTGTTGCGAGCAAATTAGGAAGATCTTTTTGTGGTATAGAAATCAATAGAGATTATTGTCTTTGGTCGGCGAAAAGATTAATTAACTCTTATTCTGATAGTACTATTCAAGGTTACTTCGATGGAGTATTTTGGGAAAGAAACTCATTAAGTGAGCAGAAGAAAACCAAATAAACTATTGTTAGCATTTGTTAAAGAGACTTATTTAGATAGAATTAGTTTATTTTCAGTAGATTTCAAAAGATAATAATATTCCAAAAACCCATGTTCTCAAAAAAATTTAAGTAGTCGTTTTATGACGATTTCTCTAATTGTTTTCACTCCGAGAAACATTGCTTAAAATTTTGCAATAGGGAAAATAAAATATTTTAAAGAAAGAGAAATTTGAATAGTATCGCATTTTATCAAAATAACATCAATAACTATTCGAATAACATTAATAACTATTCGAATAACATTAATAACTATTCGAATAACATTAATAACTATTCAAATAACTTCAATAACTATTTGAATAACATCAATAACTATTTGAATAACATCAATAACTATTTTGATGATTATAGTGTGTGTTTCAACTATTACATAATCAAATAGTTGCGAAGGTGAAAAAATTATCCATTTTTACTCAAAAAATACCTATCAAAAAAGACCTTATAGGAAAAATAGAACATTTTGGGTACGTGAAACATTGCAATATTTTTGTGTTTTGAGAGTATGTTCAAGTAAGAATGTTTCACATTATTCTAAAATGGGAGTATTCTATAAATATAACTCTTATAGGTTATTTTATTCGTTACCCTATTTTAGCGGACAATAATAAAAAAGAAAAATTAGCGGTGTTGATATATTTTTTTACTTTTGTTTTTGTTAGAATAATACTTGTGGCTATATCTAAATAAGAAAAATTTCTTCTATAAAATGACAATAAATTACTAATTCAAAAAATATTTGTAATTTTGCAAATTATGAATGTAGCAGCATTAGTATCTGGTGGAGTGGATTCCTCTGTTGTGGTCTATAAATTAAAAGAGCAAGGCATAACGCCTACTATATTCTATATAATGATAGGTATGGATGAGACAGAGTGTCCAAAGGAGGAAGATATAGAAATAACTACTTATGTAGCAAAGAAATATGGGTGCAAGATGGAAGTAGTTAATTTGCAAAAAGAATATTTCGATACAGTAGTTAAATATACCATAGACGCGGTGCATAAAGGTCTTACGCCGAATCCGGATATAATGTGCAACAGAATGATAAAGTTTGGAGCCTTTAATGATAAGTGGGGAAAGGATTTTGATATTATTGCTACAGGTCATTATGGCACTACAACAATGATAGGAGAGAAGAAATTTCTTTCTACTGCAAAGGACAAAGTAAAAGATCAGACGGATTTTTTGGCACAGATAACTTACGAACAATTAAAGAAAACTATTTTCCCTATTGGTGATTTGGACAAAAGTGAAGTAAGAAATATAGCCGAAAGAGAAAAACTACCCTCTGCTAAACGAAAAGATTCACAAGGAATTTGTTTTCTTGGAAAGATTAATTATAACGACTTAATCAGACATTATTTAGGGGAGAAACCGGGCGATATTATAGAATTGGAGAGCGGAAAAAAGTTAGGTAAACACAAAGGTTTTTGGTTTCATACGATAGGACAAAGAAAGGGTTTGTATTTAAGTGGAGGTCCGTGGTTTGTTGTCAAAAAAGATATACCTAATAATATATTATATGTCTCACAAGGTTATGATCCTATTACACAATATGGTATGGAAATGGATTTGGAGGAGATGCACTTTATTACAGAGGATGTTTTTGGCAATTTTGAGGGAGAAAAAGAGATAACATTTAAGATTCGTCACACACCTGACTTTACCAAAGGGTGGATTAGTAAAAAGGAGAATATATATCACGTTCGTTTTGATAACAAAATTCAAGGTGTTGCATCAGGACAATACGGAGTTATCTACGATAAGGACTGTCATTTGTGTTTTGGTAGCGGAACGATTATATAATAGATTGATATAAACAGCAAAGTAAATGAAGATAAGAGAAATAATAGAATCCATAGAAGAACTTGCTCCATTGCGTTGGCAAGAAGATTACGATAATTCGGGTCTTGTTTTGGGTAATACAGATAATGAATGTACGGGAGCCTTGATTTGTTTGGATATATTTCCTTCTACAATAGAGCAAGCAATTGAAAAACATTGCAATTTGGTTATTTCGCATCATCCATGTATATTTCATGCAATTAAGAAGTTTGTTTATGGCAGTCAAATATCACAAATACTTACTCTTGCTATCAAAAATGATATTGCTATTTATTGTGCTCATACTTGTATGGATAATTCCAAATTTGGTATAGCGTATGGTTTGAGTAAGGTTCTATTATTGGATGATTTCAAGGCATTTGATAAGAGCCGTTTTGCAGAAGAAGAAAATTATTTGGGTGGTGGAGCAATTGGCAAGTTGTCTAATCCTATCAAAGCCAAAGATTATCTTACTATTATCAAAAAGACTTTAGCTATTGGGGCATTAAAATATTGTGGTAATATAGAAAAAGAAATTCAAACCGTAGGATTTTGTGGTGGAAGTGGTAGTTTTTTAATTCCGAAGGCAATAGAAAATAACTGTGATATATATCTAACGGCGGATATTAAATACCACGATTTTTTGTCCTATTCTGATAGAATTATTTTGGCAGATATTGGACATTTCGAGAGCGAACAATTCATTAAGCAAAGATTTTTTGATATTATTTCAGAAAAAAATCGTAATTTTGCACCCTTATATATAGCAGAACAGACAAACAGAGTAAAATTCTTATAAAATATGGCAAAGAAAACAAAGAAAGAAGAGCCTAAAGTTATCTTTCACGCATTGGATGCAGACAAAGAAGTAGAGAAATTATTGACCTCATTGTATAGATTACAAAAGATAGAGTCCGAAATAGACACTATTGTAAAAGTAAGAGGAGAGTTGCCAGAACAAGTTAAACTTTTGGAAGATACCATAGAGGGTTTATCTACAAGAATAAACAAACAATCCGAATTGCAACAAGAGTGTAGAGACAGAATAGCAGAACAAAGTAATCTAATTGAGCAACACAAAGGTTCTATTGCGAAGTTTGAGAATCAATTAAACAAGATCAAAAACGCACGTGAGCATGATTCTATTGCAAGAGAGATAGAATTTGAACATTTGGAGATAGAACTTTGCGAGAAAAAGATTAGAGAGGCAAGTAATGAGATTAACGCTTACGAATTAACGATAGTAGATGCTCAAGAGAAATTAGAACAAAAACAAAAAGACTTAGAACATAAGCAAAATGAGTTAGAAACTATCGTAAAGGAGACTTCCGAGCAAGAAGAGAAACTTACACAGATGCAACTTCAAGAAGAAAACATCCTAAAACAAGAACCTAAAGGAGAGAAATATCTTCAAGCTTTCAAACGTATTAGAAGTAATGCACGTAATGGACTTGCTGTGGTAAAGGTAGATAGAGATGCTTGTGGAGGTTGTTTTAATAAGGTAACACTTCAAAGACAAATGGACATAAAGATGCACAAGAAAATACTCGTTTGTGAATATTGCGGACGAATACTTGTAGATGAGTCCATAGCAGAAGAAATTGACAAAGAGAAATTACTTGACTAAACTTCTTTCTCTACTTTGAGGACTGTGTATAGATAGAATAGTCAAATAGTTTTGGTTGGCAATCAGTCTAATTAATATAATAGTGTAATCTTTACTATGTATACCTATATTAAGAATGGTACGGTAATAGATGAAAGGAAAAATATTCTCATAAAAGGAGATCGTATTCAAACAATCACCGATGAGGATATTTCTTCTTCTCTGCCCAACGGGACACGAGTTATAGATGCTCAAAACAAATTAATTCTCCCCGGTATAATAGATGTTCATGTTCATTTTCGTGAGCCAGGTGGAGAACAGAAGGCAGATATGATTACAGAATCTACTTCTGCCCTCCGCGGAGGTGTTACTACCGTTTGCGATATGCCTAACAATACACCTTCCATTGTAGATAAGGAGACATTTTTTTCTAAATTAGAATTAGCCAAACGAAAGATGAGGTGTAATTTTCGCCTTTTTCTTGGTTTAACTAATGATAATATCCAACAAGCATTAGATTTTGATAACGAATATTTAGCAGGTTTGAAACTTTTTTTAGGGTCTTCTACCGGTAATTTACTTGTTGATAACCTTAATACGATAGAGTATTTGTTCCAAAACGCTAATAAAAAACTTATTGTCGCACATTGCGAGGACGAAAAGACTATTCAAAACAATACTTTTCATTATAAGGGCATTAATCCTTTACCTTATAATATTCATGCCTTGATTAGAGATGCCGAAGTGTGTTATCGCTCCTCTTCTTTTGCTGTTCGTATGGCACAAAAGTACAATACTAATCTTCATATTGCACATTTAACAACAGAGAAGGAGATTAGTTTGTTTTCTTGCTCTAATATCAAGGAAAAGAATATAACTTGCGAAGTTTCGCCTAATCATCTTTATTTCTATGACGAGGATTATCGTACTTATAAAAATCTTATCAAGTGTAATCCTTCTATTAAATCACTTGCCGATAGGACTGCTTTGCGTAATGCTTTAAGAGACGGTTATATAGATATTGTTGCAACTGATCATGCCCCTCATTTGTTAGAGGAGAAGCAAAGAGATTATTTTTCTGCACCAAGTGGGATACCTTCTATTCAATTTTCTTTGCTTATGATGTTAGAAATAGCCACCCAAGAGAATTGGTCAATGAGTTTAATTGCCGATAAGATGTGTAAGAACCCTGCTATTCGTTTTGGTATCAAAAATCGTGGCGAGATAAAGGAAGGTTATTTTGCTGATTTGGTTATAATTAATCCTAATAAAACTACTGTGGTAACTAAGGACTCTATTCTCTCCAAATGTTGTTGGTCACCCCTTCTTAACCACACCTTTACTAACTACATAGAGACAACTTTCCTTAACGGCAAACCAATCTTCTACTAGTAGTATTTATTTCTTAGCCGTTATTCTATTTACTCTTTTCTTAACTTATTAGTTGAGAAGGTTACAGATTTGCCCCAAAACTTCAAAGACTGGTACGAATTTCACAAAGAAGATATAAAGAAAGCACAAAAAAAGGCAAATTGCCATACTTTATCAAAGACAACTTTATGGCAGATAATAACGGCGTATTGCAATTCAATGGCAAGACAACAAGTAAATCAATAAAGATACTATCACCAAAAGAACAAGCGAAAATGGGGCACGCAAAACGAACACAAAAGCAAATAGAACTATTCCTTGAGATTTATAAAGATATGGTAGATTACATAAAAAAATTGGAAAAGATGCAATAATCAAAGATACATTCCACCATAGAGCACACCCCCAATAAATTTCTTGCCTTTGATTTGGACTTCAACTTTGGCTTTATATTTTGCATTCATACTCGCCAACATAGGATAATAATAAACTACATTTTCATTATTATAGATGATGCGTTAGAGGTACTTATTAACATCTGTTTGGGGGAATACTCCCAGATCTAAATCCTCTGCAACTTGAGACAATTCTTCATCTATTGTCTCGCAAATGCAATAATCAACTAACTCTTCTCCGTGCAAATTCATTGCTTTGATTTTTTTCTATCTCTTGTTCTTTTATTTTAGTAGGGATTTTATTCTTGTAAAGTTAGTAACTTTTTAGAATTTAGATATTAGTGTCCGGTAAAAATCTGCAGATAAAATAATTTCTTACCAAGATTTATCA
>CAVGDP010000033.1:0-8890 GCA_963627985.1 uncultured Eubacteriales bacterium | reverse complement strand
ATAAAATCAATAACTATTCAAATAAAATCAATAACTATTCAAATAAAATCAATAGTTATCAAAATAACTTCAATAGTTATCAGAATAACTTCAATAACTATTCAAATAAAATCAATAGTTATTCAAATAACTTCAATAGCTATCAAAATAAAATCAATAGTTATCAAAATAAAATTAGTAGTTATTCAAATAGAATCAGATTTCATTCGAATAAAATCAAGAATCATTCGAATAAAATCAAGAATCATTCGAATGAAATGTAGTTTTATTTTTTTATTTCCTAATTATCTTGAAATAGAACGATTAGAAGACGATTGCTTTTGAGTAGATGATCTATTTATATTATTAGATGTAGTACGTTGTTGCGAGGATGAAGGACGAGAAATAGAAGAAGGTTTGGAAGTGTTAGTATTTCTTGTATTTCTATTTATGTTAGTGTTTCTATCTGTGGTAGTTGTGCTTTTGTTATCGCTCTTTTGGGAATTATTTATAGTATTATTTCTATTAGAATTTCTATTTATTGTATTAGAATTATTAGTTGTAGTATTAGAGTTCCTATTTATTGTATTAGAATTAGTTTGGGTAGGTGTGGAAATTCTATTTATTGTATTAGAATTATTAGTTGTGGTCGTAGAGTTCCTATTAATAGAATTAGAATTTATGTTGATAGAATTATTGTTATTGATATTTGTGGTAGTACCTCTATTAATTGTATTAGAATTAGTTGTTGTGGTCTTGTCGTTTGTTGTAGAACGCTGAATTGTAGAAGGTTTAGCAGTAGTAGTACGAGTTATTTTGTCTTTATTCGTTGTCCTTGATTTGAAATTAGATGTTGTTTCGGTATTTCTTTTCAATAGTCCGGTATTATTAGACAATGTATTGTCGGAGAAAGTAACGGAAGGATTCTTTTGTTTGAATTCGTTTTCCATAGAAGATTTTGAAGGTATAGAAGATAACATATCTAATTCATCTTCAGAAAAATAATTAGTAGTTGATAAATTCTTATAATTAGTTCTACCTAAGGATGAGTTAGAGGACGTACTCGAAGAAGTACCTAAACGAGATGATTCGCCTCTTCCTAATGCAACAGACGAAGAATTGCGATTTTCTGTGGCGTAGGACACTACTTCGTTATACTTATGGTTATCGTACCAAGAGGAGTGCATACTATGGTGCGGATCTTTGCGATAATCGTGCTTGTGATGAGCACAATATCTTGCGTAGTAGCCATCGTAGTAGCCGTCCATGTATCCTGAACGATATGCAAAGTTAGAATTGTAGCCGAAAGTGTAACTCCAACCAAAATATGTGTAATAGAAGTATTCCCAATAATCATCGCATCCGTCTATTACGTCCAATGCGTATTCTCTTGCTAATAAAGAATAATTGATTGCCGAGCGATAACTTCTTCTGTAATATAATGTTTGTGCGTAGTCGTTATAATACAGAGCTCGAGATAGATTATTAGATTGCCAATACGAATAATAATTAGCTATTTCGTATGCTTGTGAGATTATATACGAAGTTTGTTCTATTGTATTGCGTGCTTTGGAACGTGAATAGCGACCTGCCTTTGATGAAAAGGAAAATAATACCAATACGAATAGTAGTAATGTTGTTATTATCAAATTCTTAGTTCTCATAATGTGTATCGTTTTTTTTATTTATTAATTATCTTTTTATATTTTGTAACAAAATTTAAGCCAAACGCCAAATAATTGTTTTAATTTCGCAAAATAAAATTACTAATAGATATAAATAACGAAAATGAAGAGGTTTTGTTGTTTTTTTGTGTGTTTTGTTGGTGCGGTTATAACTATTGCACAGACCAAAAACACTGCTACAGAGGATTATATAATCAAATATAGAGATATTGCAATAGAAAATGAGAATGAATACAGAATACCTGCCTCTATTACTTTAGCACAAGGGATTATAGAGTCTGGTAGTGGGCGTAGTTCTTTGGCAAAAGAGAGTAATAATCATTTTGGTATCAAATGCCACTCTACTTGGCAAGGTAAACGGACGTATAAGGATGATGATAGTAAAGGTGATTGTTTTCGTGTGTATGACTCAGCCGAAGAGTCTTTTACTGACCATAGTATTTTCCTTGCAAAAGGCAGGAGATACGCATTTCTATTCGATTTGGATATAAATGATTATAAGGGTTGGGCAGAAGGTTTGAAGAAAGCTGGTTATGCTACAAATCCTAAATACTCTCAATTGCTTATAAACGTAATAGAGGTGTATGATTTGCAAAATGTTAAGAGCGATTCGTACTATCTTTTGAAAGATTTGGCATCGGTTGATAGCAAGATTGCACCAACGAATGAAGAGGTTAGAAAAAATGATATCAAAGTAGAAGAAAAACCAATTATTGAGCATAAAAAATCACTTATGGAGAGATTATTTGGTAATACTAAATGGTATCAACGCCACCACGAGACAATAGAGCAACGCAAACGTAGAGAAATGGACGAAAAAATTCAAAAGATGATAGACGAAAAGGACGTTCAACGGAATGATTTTGAGATAGAATTCGAATAAAATTACTTCTAAGGCGTTCTTTTATAGAAGAGAATGGAGTTAGATTATCTCTTGTAGAGAAAAATAATAATAAGAGAATAGTTTTGAGAGAAAAAAGCAAGATACAAATAGGATATAAGGAAATGAAAAGGGTGTTTTGGTTGATAATGATAATGTTCTTTGCCAGAGATTGTGCATTTGCTCAAGTGGATACATTTGATAAATACAATAATCAACATTTGGGTTTATTAGCAAAAGATTTTCGTTATATAGTTGCTAATAATGATAGTGTGTTTTCATTATATAATATACAAACAGATAGTCTAATAATCTTGTTTTATGATCCTGATTGTTCGCATTGCAAAAAAGAGATAAAAAAGATGCGAAAAGATAAGAAACTTAACCGATCTATTAGGAATAATAATTGTCTTGTCTTAACTATTCCGCCAGATATTACAAAAGAAGAGTGGCAACAAACAGTTAAAAAGATGCCAAAACAGTGGATTAACGCTTGGAGTGAGGATAATGATATAATAATTAGCAAGTATTTGTGGCGTGTACCGGAAGTATTCTATTTGGATAAAGACAAACATATAACAAAAATAGAAATGTTTAGAGAGGATTTTGCGGATGAATAACAAGAAAGTACTTATAATAAATGGTGCTAACCTTAATTTAATAGGGAAAAGAGAGGTTGGTATATATGGTGAGGATTCATTTGATAATTATCTTAATGAATTAAGAAAAGAGTTCTCTAATTTGAGTATTGATTATTATCAATCTAATATTGAAGGAGAAATAGTCAATTCTCTACAAAACGCAATAGCAGATTATATCATTATTAACGCAGGAGGATATACTCATACTTCGGTTGTTATTCGTGATGCTATACTTGCTATAAATATTCCTTGTATAGAGGTGCATATTTCTAATATATATAAGCGAGAGGAGTTTAGAAAAAACAGCCTTTTAAGTGATGTATGTAAGGGAAGTATTATTGGTTTTGGTTTGGAGGGTTATAAATTAGCTCTACACTATATAATAGACGAGGAATAGTAAAAGAAAATATATTTATTCAACGAAAATCATCTTTTTTACTTTACTTTTTATTATTTCTTCTATCTTTAAAGCAATGAAGTCAAACAATATAGACATTAATGGTATTGTTGAATTGTGCAAACAAGGAGATATTGAGGCGAAACGAGTTTTATACGAGAGGTTTTCTAATAGAATGATGTCTCTTTGTTATAGATATTTAGACAATAAGCAAGATGCTGAAGATGCTTTAATTGATGGTTTTATTACGGTGTTTGAAAAGATTAATCAATTGAGAACTGATAATATAGAAGGGTGGATATATAGGATTATTGCTAATACTTGTGTGGCAATGATTAAGAATAAAAACAAATTTGTTTATAAAGACGATGAAATATTCTTTGATGATTTCTATAAGGTGGAAATAGATAATCCTAAAAGATTTACTAAACAAGATCTTATCGCCGCTATGCAATCTTTGTCTACATCGCAAAGAACAATATTCAATATGTCAGTTATTGATGGTTATTCTCATCAAGAGATTTGCCAAACACTGAATATTAATTATAATAGTTTGAAAAGTATGTTGTATCAAACAAAGGTTAGATTAAGAGATTATTTGCTTAAAATAGAAAGACAAAGAAAGGAGAGATTATGAAAATAGATGATTTATTTAAGGAAAATTTGCATAACAGCGAAATGCCCGTAGATAATACTCTATGGGAGAGATTGAATACGAAGATAAATAATTCAAATATAAATACTAATAACTCTACAAATAATACCAACAAGACAAATACTAATAATATCAAAATAAAAACAAATAACACGCAAATAATTACAAATCTTAAATCCCTAACTACACTAACCAAAACAATTATAAGCGTTGTTAGTAGTGCGGTTATTATTACAGGAGGTGTATTATTATATAATAATAGTATAGAAAACACAAATAATATTAATACAACTAAATCGCAATCCGTTACGAATAGTAATAATAATTCTATAAGCAATAAATCTTCCACGGACTCTACTACACAATTAATAGATAATAATCTACACACCGTTACTAATACACCTCAAATAGATATTATTCCAAAAACTGAATTTATTATTGAGGATTATGCCATTGATCAGCCAAGTCCAAATAAGGATATTTATAATTTTGAGGATTTCTCTACTAAAATAGACGATTCTATTATGAATAATTCGTATCAAATGCCTATAGTGGATACCCAAATCTACAATAGAGATGATAAACGAATGAATAATAAATATCAAATTAAAATTAAGATCCCTAATGTTATAACTCCGAATGGTGATGGTATAAATGATTGCTTTATTATCAACGGAATAGAGAATTATTTGGATAATAAACTTATCGTATTTACAAGAAATGGCAAGGTCGTTTATCAAAAAGATAATTACAATAATGAATTTTGTGGTCAAAATTTAAGTCAAGGAGTGTATTTTTATAGATTAAGAGTTAGAAATAGTGGTTATCAAAAAGATTTTACAGGTATGTTGGAAATAATAAAATAAAAAAACACAAATTTTTATTTTTGTAAATCAATTGATTAATAAAATTGCTATTTTTTTTCAAAAAAAAATGCTGATATATTAAAAAAAGTAGTTAATATTGCAAAAAATTTAAACAATAATGCAATGGCAACTACAAATAAAAAACAAACTAGTACAAAAACAACAAAAAAAGTAACTAAAACCTCAAAACCAGCTGATAATGGTAAAAGAAGATTAATCGTTAGTTACGAAAAATTATCCGAAGAAGACAAGAATCTCCTCGAAGAGAAATACGAGGGTGAGATAATGGAACATATACAGACCGTTACTCGTCCTGACGGAACGACTATGTATGTTGTACCTTTGGAGACGGCAGAAAATATCTATATGGTTAAATTAGATTTGAAAGTAGATACCAAAATTACCAGCGAAGACTTTGATAAAGATATCCTTGACAATGAAAAAGACAGTGGAAATATAACTAGTTTAGATAATATAGAATCTGGTGGTGGCAAGTCCTTTAATCTAAAACATGGTGATTATTCTTCTATGGAATCTATTGAAGAAAGTATTGCCAAAGAGGATATGGACGATGCTAATTTTACATCTTTGGACGATGTTGATGTAGCAGACGAGTCAAGTATTGATATCTAAATGAAAGGATTCATAACAAATATCGTTCTTGTGTTATTTGCTTTGTGTGTGTACTCACAAGATAAGAATAAAATCTTAACTGTGAAGGATATGCACAGAGATATTGATTATTATTACTCAACCCTAAAAGATGTACACCCCAATCCTTTTATTGTCCTAACAGAAAAAGAATTTGATTACAAAATAGATAGTCTTAAAAAAGAGATAACAACTCCACTAACTAAGAAAGATTTCTATTTACATATAACTTCATTGAACAAATATACGGATTTGCATACATATATTGCTGCATCGCGGAAGATGAGAGAGCAACAGAACTCAACATATGTGCTACCTAAATATTTTATATCTAAAGATAGTGTATTCTTTATGGATACTACCAAAGTAAGACAAAGAGTATTACGAATAAATAATATTGATATTAAGGATATTTTGGATTATTTTCTCTCAAGACGTAATCTCGTAGAAGTAAGTAATGAATATACTTTTTACGATGTTATATCTTTGTACATAGTAGATCATTTCCTTGATACAAATCTTGTATTGAATACTATTTCGAATAATAACAAACAACACACATTTGTCTATAAGCCCAAACAAAAAAGTAAAATCAGTAAAGATAGTAAGAAAGGACAAAAAGGATATAGAATTTATCGTTTGGAATTAGATACTATCAATAAGATAGCATTATTTGAATTAAATACTTTTATGCCTGCGAAGTTAAGAGACCAAATAGGTTTTGTTAGTATGATAGATAGAGTATTTGATACCCTTAAACTTCAAAACATTAAAAGATTATATATAGATCTTACTTGTAATCGTGGAGGTTTGATCGCTTTCGAAGAGGAAGTATTAAAACATTTTCTTAGCGGACAACAGAAAAAATTATCTTGGGATTTGGTTGTAAAGCAATCTAATCAAAGAAAAAAACAAAGAGGTCCATTCTCCATAGCAGAAAATGGCAACTACTACCAAACACGTAGGTATATAAATGTACAAGAAAAAGAAAATAGATACAAAGGTGAAGTATATGTAATACAATCTCGCAACTCATTCTCTGCAGCAAGTACTTTGGCAAGCCATCTTCAAACATATATAGGTGCAACGATAATAGGAGAAGAATGTCAAATAAAAGCAGTCTATACAGACCCCATATCATTAAAATTACCAGAGAGTAAATTCCGATTCTCTTGTGCAACAGGTTTTATAAGAAATATTGGTAAGAACAAATTAAGAGGAGTTGTACCAGATATAACATATAAATTTGATGACGTTTATCAAACAATTACCATAAAAGATGCAGAAAAAATGCGTACAAGCCAAGAAAATGTACCGAATAATATAGAATAATAAATACAAACAATAAATAAAGAAATGAAAAAAGTACTTACATTATTAACATTTGTTTTTGTTGTTACAACATTACTAAACGCACAAACAACTTTAGAGAATAATATAGTAAAGCACGTAAAAATTCTTTCCTCTGATGAAATGCAGGGTAGGGCAGAAGGTTCTGCTCAAATACAAGATGCTGCTAATTATATTAAACAACAACTAAATGAGGTAGGATTAAAAGTATATGATTTTCCAATTAAAGGAGATTCCTTAAAACCTTATAGCGATAGTTTAAGTTTAGGAGTTACAGGAAAAATAGAAATTAATAATACATATACTGCTTTCTACACTATTATTAACGCTCCAAACAATAATACTAAATATACTCTTCTTTCTACGTACTTCTCTGGATATGGTGTAGATACCATTAAGCAATGTCTACTTATAAAAAACTCTGCTAATGTGGGAGCATCTGGTACAGCTACTTTGATAGAATTAGCCAAGTATTTTAAGACAAATCAAGATAAATTAAAGAAAAATATTATTATTTTCTTTACTGAATATGGAGATATGGGTATACAAGATTATTATCTATCTAAATATTTCAACGAGGGAAATATAGATATGGCAATAAATATAAGAGATGTTGGTTATTTAGGGACAGACGAAGATGAAGGACAATATTACTATAATGTTAGCAGTGATATAAAGGACGCTAGTAAAATACTTCAACCGATACTTTTAAGAGATGTCGATTTGCCAACAAGTGCAGACTATAATAATGTATTTGTTTTTCCAATGATAGATGTAGGAAGTGAAATATATTTACCTATATATGAAGATATTGCTGATAGTTTGAATTATTCAATGATGGCAAGTCTTACTACTCAATTAGAAAAAGTTATACTCGCTTTCAATAATGCCGATGTGGAGATAGATACCACAACAATAAACAAAACAGAGAGTAATAGTTATAGTTCATTATTTGGAAAGAATACAAGTTATTTTGGTATTAACCTTATGATAGGTAGCAATACACATTATTATACAGAGGGTAGAATGACAGGTAAATCGGCTATGTCTTATAGTGCAGGATTGTTCTATAAATGGCAATTTTCTAATATGTGGGCTATGAAATTAGATGCTAATTACGAAAGAGCGTATGCTAATAGAAACGATGGTCGTTACAAAAGTAATGTACTTAGTGTGCCATTATCTATTATGTACGCAGTAGGTTATGATGACTTTGAGTTTCTTTGCGGAGTTGGTCCTTATTATGATTATACTCTATCGGCAAAATTAGCGGGTGAAAGTGTAAGTTGGGATGATTTCAATCGTAGTGAATGGGGTTGGCAATGGAGTTTGTCTATTCGTTTTATGAATTGTATATTAGGTTATTATCAAAAGATAGGTATTAGTAATATGATGACGAATGATTTTCCATTAGATGGCAAGATAGAGAATAGAAATAGATACTTTTTTATAGGTATCACATTTTAAGAGATAATAAAAGTTTTCATTTTTTTTAATTCTCCTTAACGACCTACTGATTTTTTGTAGGTCGTTAGTTTTTTGTTGTGTCTTTTAGAGATATTCTTTTTTTTGTTTATTGTTGTTATCGGTCTATTGGTCAAATAGTAGGATGAAATCGCTGTAATAAATTGTAGTTATTTAAGTTATTCAAATAGTTATTAAAGTTATTCAAATAGTTATTAAAGTTATTCAAATAAGTATTGAAGTTATTCAAATAAGTATTAAAGTTATTCAAATAAGTATTGAAGTTATTCAAATAAGTATTAAAGTTATTCAAATAAGTATT
>CAVGDP010000032.1:0-4571 GCA_963627985.1 uncultured Eubacteriales bacterium | reverse complement strand
TATTGAAGTTATTTGAATAGTTATTGATTTTATTTTGATAAAATGCGATACTATTAGAATATCTATTTATTTAAAATGGTCTATTTTTCTTATCGTAAATTTTTAATGAATGTTTCACAGAAGGAAAGGGGTTAGAAAAATCATAATAAAACGAGTGATTAAAGTTTTTTTAGCAAAATGAGGGTAGAGTATTGTTATATTTGGAAATTTCTCTGAAAACAAATTGATTATACTCAAATAGATAGATTTTAATGGATACTAAATATATTTTTGTATAAATTAAACTTCAAAATTGAGTTATTTTCTCCATTCAAAAGTCGTTATTATATTATTTAAATCCTTTTTCAACTGCTCAATTACTACTTGACAAGAATCATTATTCGGTACAAAATTGCTATTAAGTGCAAAACGTACAAAATAATTAGTAGAATCTGTTATAAAGAATTGATACGGAGAGACAACATCGCTACCTTTTATCTCAAAAGTAGTACCATAGACGTTTTTTTCTTTATTTGTGTAATCTTGTTCTACTATTCCACCCGATATTTTCTCATGTTTTTTAAGAAAAGTGTAACAATCATTAATTGATGCTCGCAAAGATGTATCCGAATGCAAACTTATAACACTTACATTGGTAACAAAATTGTATTTCTCAAACAGAATATTAAACCATTTAGAGTCTTTATTCTTGGAGTTTAACTTCTCTATCTTTGCATAAGTGGGATAAGAAAAAGTAAAAGGATAGTCCTTATCATCTAATGTTATATAATGAGGCTCTAATAATTCTAAACGTAAATAAGTTGAGGGTTTGGGCATTTGAGGTGGGTTATCACAACAAACAAATGTAGTTACCGAAACGATAGTAATTAATAGTATTTTTATTTTTATTTTCATATTTTCTAACTTAATTATAAGTTTTTTATTATTTTTGCAAAATTAAACAATATTTTGGTATTTGCTTGCAAAATATTATAAAAAAATGTTTCTCTTGTATATAAAAATATGTGTATTATGAAGTTTAAGAACAAAGTTTTGAGTTTTCTAATTGTTATTTTGTGTATCCTTTGTGCTAATTACGCAAAGGCACAACTTACTATTACCAACATAACAAATCAAAATATAAAAACAATTTTGGAGACGTATTTCTTGGGAGATGGTGTCAAAATAGATACCACCCATGCTATATATTATAATAACCAAACCGTTATAAATAATAACCAAATAGGTACTTTTACCAACACAGATACTTCTTCTACTAACAATAACATTCCTATAAAAAGTGGTTTGATATTAGCAACTACTGCTTGCAAAAATATCGGAGGTAGTAACGAATCTACACAAAACGTAATTAATGGAGCACAAACTTACGCCCCATCTTTGTATAATGCTTATAAAAAATTTGTAGAAAGCGACTTAAATACATATAATTGCTCCTTAACAGGAGGGTCTCCAAATAAATTTAATAATATTGCTGTATTAGATTTTTGGGTTATTCCGCAATCTTGTAGTATGTCTTTCAAATATTGTTTTGGATCTGAGGAATATCCTTCCTATGTTTGTACAGAATTCAATGATTTTTTTGGTCTTTTCTGCGATGGACCATACGATGATAATGGCGATCCTTATACAACATCTGGTACTTTCTATCCTAATCCTACTAATATCGCTATTATACCTGATACATACGAAGAAGATGACTTTACGAACGGAACTCCTGTAATGATTAACACTGTTAATAATGGTAATTTAAGCAAAACTTGTGGTATAAATAATGCAAATTATTTTATAGACAACAGAAATAAAAAATGTACGACAACTACTTTAGGTGGTTATACAAAACGTTTGGAAACTGCCGTTATTCAGACTGTTCCTAATAAAAAATATCATATTCAAATAGCAATTTGTAATATTAATGACCAAGTATTACAGAGTGCTGTCTTTTTGGAAGCAAATTCTTTTGTTGCTGAGAAAATTGATGTGGAACATAACATAACCAAGACCGCTAATAATGCAGGATATAAATTAGTTGAGAAAGATAACGGCACTTACGATTATATTTTTATGAAAGGTTGTACTACCGATACTATGATTCTACACGCTAATTACGTTGGTAAAGAAAACGAAGACCCTATTACTTTTTTTGTTCAACCTTCTAATGGAAGTAGTATTGCACGAGGAGTAGATTTCGACTATTATATAATAAACGCTGACGGCACTTTAGGATCTTCTCCTAATACTAATACCGTTACTTTGGCAGAAGGAGACACTATGGTTCGCTATTTATTAACCTTTCTTCATAACGAAAACAAATCTTGTGAGAAGATAGATACCTTATTATTTATTTCTACCGACTGCAATAATGATCCCTTGGATACGGTATATTATTTTATGCAAGAACCTTGTCCATTTGAGGTATCTATTAGTGGTGGTGCAACTATTTGTCATGATAAACTTCCGATAAAAGATACAATAGCATTATCTATTAATAACACTGTATCCTACGCACATATATCTGCCACGAAGAATAATAAGACTATCTATTCTGATACTATGAAAGCCAACATTTTTGGGCACGATACCTTGTTTAATGCTATAATTCCTGTTACTATTATGAATTCCGCAGATACGGGATCTGTTTATGTCCATATAGAAGACTTTTGTGGTAGATCCTTTGATACGATTATAACTTACAATATAATATTGAGTCAAACCAAAGCCACTGCCTCTTCTGTGTATATATGTGAGGGCGATAGTATTACGCTATCTTGTCCAACAGCGAATAGTTATTCCTGGTCGGCATCTCCAAAAGATTCTACACTAACAAGTAATGATAACTACAAAAAACAAGATCCATTAGTAAAACCGCAACAAAATACCTGGTACAAAATAACTTCTGTATCAGAAGAAGGTTGTATCTCAACGGATAGTATTCGTGTTCAAGTAGAAAAGATTATTAAAGCCGAGATGGAAGTAAAACCGAAGAAGGTTTATTATTCCAATCCGGAAATATCTTATACCGACTTATCTAATGATAACATAGATAGAATGTGGTACTTTGGTGATGGAAGTACAAGTAATAGTATAAGTGGAAAATATATTTACAATATAGATACATCGGAAGATAGTCATACATACCCAATAACCCTAATAGTATATAATAAAGCAATGTGTCCGGATACAATAATTGATAGTGTTTTGGTAATACAAGATTTTACTTTATGGATGCCTAATGCCTTTGTTCCTGGAGATGAAAACACTATCTTAACAACATTTGGACCGCAAGGCAAACTTATCAAAGATTATGAGTTATCTATTTTTACTCGTTGGGGTACAAAGATTTTCGAAGGTAAGAGCAAACATTGGGATGGTAAATTAGAGAATGGTGATTTTGCTCCTCAGGGTACGTACGTCTATTATCTTATCTACAAAGACGGCAATAATCTACCGCAACGCAAGAGTGGTACATTTACTTTGCTACCTAATAACGATTAGAAAAAAGAAATGACCCCTTTCTGCATAATAGAAATACCTCAAACCGCTTCTACCCAAACTCTATTAATAGAAGAGGATGAGAAGAAGTCCTTTGGTCAGTACACTGTTATATTTACAACGAATCAAACCGCAGGAAAAGGACAGGGTACGAATATTTGGGAGAGTGAAAAGGGTAAGAATCTTTCTTTTTCATTACTTTTGGAACCTATTTTCCTAAATCCGAGTGAGCAATTTCTTATTACACAGTTTGTTTCGCTTGCTATAGTGGATACATTAAAAGAATATTTACTTGGAGATGTGCATATCAAATGGCCGAATGATATATACATTGGCAAAAATAAGATTTGTGGCATTCTGATTCAAAACAAAATAATTGGTTATCAAATAACTACCACTTATATCGGCATAGGAATTAATATTAATCAAACGAAATTTTCTTCTGCTCCTAATCCGACTTCCTTTGCATTAGAAAAAGGTGAAGAATATAATTTGAGAGAAGTTTTGGATAATGTTCTAAAAAATATTTTTCATAGATACAAAGCACTGAAAGACAATAGAATTTCAGAGATAAAAAAAGAATATCTTTCTTTATTATTATTCAAAGACCACTATCGCAAATATTTTTACAAAGATAAAGAGATAATGGCTAAAATATTGAATGTAAATTCGTTTGGTCATTTAATTTTACAATTAGAAGACAATACAACAATTACTTGTGAGTTAAAGGAATTACAATTTGTCTTTTCTTAATAATTACTACAAATATAATCCCATTATCATTCAGAAAGAAACCTTCTATAAGAGTACAAAAAAACATAAAGATTTAACCTTATAACAAAGTGGTTAAAGATTAAGGGATATTTGTCGCAATTTGGTTACGCATAAATAGAATTAGAAATTACAATATATTTATTTTCTTTTATTTACAAAGATTTCACTTTACTTTTTAATCAATAGCCTATCATCTCGTTTGGTAATATTCTCCCCTTCACCCATTCCATCAAAATAACTTCAGTAATTATTTAAATAAAATCAGTAATTATCAAAATAAAATCAGTAATTATCAAAATAAAATCAGT